>NZ_JBBBBL010000006.1:0-378587 GCF_037120585.1 Bacillus sp. CCNWLW194
ACAGAAAAATCCCCTCCATAGTAAACAGGTTAATGTGCTTTCTTTTTCCTGTCTACTATAAGGGGATCATATCATTTATGTAGGACTCTTTTTCAGTATTTATAGCGGATTAGCGCTTAGAATCATGGCAATTAAATGCATTTATTTACAAAATTCACCACATAATATATATGCTATCCCTTTTTATTCTGTACATAATTTTCTTTAGGCTGATATAGTATAAACACAATAGTTCTGGAAAGGTGATGATATTATGTATGAACAACAAAATAATAGAGATAGAGATCAAAAAATGATGTTTTTCATGCAGGGAGTTCCCTCAAATAAAATTAACATGAATCAATTACCTAAATGGATTAGAATTTTTGGCTATTGTGCGTTTGGTTGGATAATAGTATTTAGTTTAATTATGATTGTAGGTTTAATTCTGCAATAACTACACAGATAAACAGTTAAACGGGACAGCATTTAGATTATATATCTAGGTATTGTCTCGTTTTTTATGTGTGATTATCCCATGATATAGGTAACCAATTATAATAAAAAGAACTTGTAGAATATCCTACAAGTTCTTTTTCGAATATTATTAAAACGGGAACAACAAACTATTTTAACATTCAGTACAGGGAGACCATTTTGGTTATGGCTTGATTTTATTATAAATTAAATATAAGTTTTTGAAAGGGATATATCTTGAAAATTATGTGAATTGAACAGCTACGATGTTTATATTAGATTTCATTTACGACCAACTTCTTCTTACTTAAATATACTGCACGATCTGATTTTTTAGCAACCTCTTGTGAGTGCGTCACAACAATAATGCATTTATTCTCTTTATGTGCAAGTTCTTGAAACAGTTCTATTATATCCATTGCAGTTTCCTCGTCGAGGTTTCCTGTCGGCTCATCCGCAATCAGTAAATCAACATTACAAGATAGTGCTCGAGCAATTGCTACACGCTGTTGTTGTCCACCGCTTAGTTGCAATACGTTTCGTTTCGCTTCAAGTTCTGTGAGTCCTACCCTCTCTAATAATTCTAATGCTCTTGCTGTTTTATTTTGCACTTTAACACCTGTAATTTCCATTGCTGTTAAGACGTTTTGAAGAGCGGTCATATAGGTAATTAAGTTATAAGATTGGAAAATTACAGATACATTTTGATTACGGTATCGATCCAAACCAATTTTTCTAATATCTTTGCCATTATACAGTACATGACCATTTTTAGGGACATCCAGTCCACAACCTAAGCTCAGAGTTGTGGTTTTACCAGATCCAGATGGTCCTAAAATCGTGTAGAAATGCCCTTTTTGAAAAGAAAAGTTAACATTATCTAGTATCGCTACATTTTTTCCATTACTTTCATAATAATAATCCAAATTTTTAAACTGTAAAATCGTCTCCATATCGAGCCTCCTCATTCATCTTTTAAAAGAATTTGTTTTGGGTTTAAACGTAGAATGGATAATGCTGGAAGAAGCGTTGCTATTATAGCAATAGCTAGTCCAATTCCACCCATTTTCCCTACATCTTCTCCTGTTACACTTACATCAATTTTATCAATTGGATCTTCTTTTTGATTTTGTAGAGTACCACCAGGTCCAGCCATCATTACAGTACCATGTTGCGAGGTATCTGTTTCTTCGCTTGCAGTAGCAATTTCATTCGAAAGTAAATTATCCCCGATATATTGAGAAACTTTAGCTCCTGTTGTTACGGATAATCCAAATGCTAAAATAGCGACACATACTACTTCTACTACGAACTGTGCCATCAGTTTCCACTTTTTCTCTCCAATGGACAATAGAATTCCCATTTCTTTACGACGTCCTTTAATTGATAGCATAATGATTAATCCTAAAATAATCGCACCTGCAATCGATACAATATAAATAATCATTTGAGAAGTCGAAGAGATATTTTCGATAGGACCAATCATTTGCTTGTACAATGAATCATGTGCATCTAATTTATAATAATTAAAATCAATATTAGATTTTTTTGCTTCTTTTTTAAATGCATCAATATATTGTGGATCATTCAAGAAATACACGACTTGAACACTACTTATACCTTGGTCTACTTCTAATTTTTTCATAGTTGAATGCGGCATATATAGTTTATTAGCTGGATCCATAATAGGAGGAGCCTGTTGACCCATTGCTTGCTCATTTGTTTCGTAAATACCGATAATTTTAACCTCAAGGGTTTCCTTCTTATCCCCTGATTGCACTTTAACTTTGTCTCCTACTTTCAAATTGTTTAATTCCGCTAATCGTTTTTCCATTAAAGCTACATTCTGATCCTTCATTTGCTCTGTAATTGGTTTTCCATCAATGATTTTACTTTTTCCGTTTTTAAAGCTTTCTTGTAATGCAGTCTTGCGGACCCCCTCAATCATAAAAGAAGCATTCATATCTATTTCTGTACCAGAGCTTGAACCGCCTCGCACAGCCGCCATTCCCGCTTTACCTTTTCCTTCTTCTTCTCCTTCTGAAGCTCCTACTAGTTTAAGTCCATCAGAAATACCGAAAGTGTTAGCTATGTAATTATAGTCTTTTACATACTTGGACTTCGCTAATTGATCTGTTTCTTGTGTATCGAGCTGCGGCGGATTTGGCATTTCTCCAGTTTCCTTAGCTTTTTGACCTAATTTGTCGAAATCAAGACCTAAAGTAACATCTGCACCAAGTTTTTTTCTTGCAGCATCCGCTGCTTTTTTTGACGCATTTTGGATTGTGAAACCTGAAAGAACCAAATTTGTAACAATCAGAAAAACTGCCATCAAAATTAATGATGTTCCTATCCTTTTTTTCATACTGAGAATTGCTCGTTTCATAAAATTCATTTTTTCTTACCTCCTTGATATCTTGTATTCTATATAGGTTATCTAGAGTTTATATGGAGCTAATCGGTAGTTTAACTAGAGATATAAGGAGTTTATGTGTAGTTATTCATTTACCTGTTCAAGAAAAACTAGAACACAAATTCAAAAACGCAGTCGTTGTTGAATATTGGTAAGGAGTTAGTCAATTTAATATGCAAATTTATCACCTGTTTTTATAATTCAAGCACCTACTATTAGGAAAAGAGAATATTTCCTAATTAATTTAAAACATAAATTTTGTCTATGTTTTAAACAATATGTATTTTGGAGGAGGTTAATTTGATTTTTTCAAAACTCATTGATCGGTACGCCTTATATGATTTACACAAAAAAAGAAGTGTAGCGTTTCAGTATACTTCCCTTTCTAACACTTCATTAAATATAAAGGACATAGAATCTTTTTATAAAGCAAAACCATCACATATTCATTTTGACATTAAGCATTCAAAGCAGAAAAATGAATACATGGTTGGGCAATTCAAATATAAAAGCTCGGTTCAATCCGGTGATTCACGCAACGACTCTGTAACTGGGGAATTATTCTTACATAATAATGAAAATACACCTCATGTTATCTTTGTTCACGGTTGGAGAATGGATTCTAACGAACGTGTGAAAAAAATATTCAACGATCATATGACCAGCCTGAAGTGGAATATGTATTATTTCACTCTACCCTATCATTTTGAAAGAAAACCCGATCAATCCTTATTCAGTGGAGAGTATATGGTAAGTGCAAATATTGAACGAACAGTACACGCAACTAGACAAGCGATAGCTGATTTACGAGCTTTGATTAAATGGATTAAAGCAAACAAAAATGGTCCCCTAATTCTAATAGGGATTAGTTTAGGCGGATTTATTACTAACTTAACCTCTCTTGTTGAAGAAGAAATTGATGTGTTAGTATCCATTTTCTATGCAAATCGACTTTCTTATTCTATTTGAAATACAACTCCGGGTAAATTTATTAGAGAAGACTTGGAATATCATGGTGTTACGTATGATGATTTAATAGATTATTGGAAAATCACTGAACCGAGTCAAGCATTGCCAAAAGTAAAAAAAGAAAATATTTTATTAATTTCAGGTAAGCACGATCTATATGTGCATTCTGAGGATACAGACTACTTGTGGGAATCTTGGGAAAGACCTACACGATATATTTATACATGTGGGCATGCCGAGATCGTTCTTAAACGTAAAAAAATTGCAACTGATACTATTGATTTTATTCAAAATCGATTGAACTCCCCACACTTATCCAATGTCATGCCTTAAATTGCGAGATTACTAAGTACAAAATCTTATACTTATATTGTTATATTTTTTACTAGTCACCTTTGTAAATCTTAGCCCCAAGCCTTACACGATTGAAAATGAAATAAATAAATAACTAAGGAACTAATTTACCATATGGAAAAACATTGCTCAGCATTTTCACCAGTGGTCCCTGTATATGCAATATTACATACAAAAATCTTTATTTATTACGTTATTAATTTAAAAATAAATTATTCATCCATTAATCTATACCATCCGTATTTACATTTATGGATACCCTAATTACATATGAAAAAGAGAGAAGAACATTGGTTAGTTCTTCTCTGTTTGTTTATTTTTAAGATAACTATCTATAAAATTTTGCTTTTCATAATTCTTCATGAGTCTAGAAAAGAAATTTTTCTAATGTACATAATTACAACGACATGAAAACACTTAGCTCTTAAATCCACTACTTGTATTATTGATTGCATGAAACTCCTTCTTGAGAAAGGTTTTAATTCCGGAATATTCTGTTGACCATTATAACATATCCAATTTACAATTTAATTGTGGTGTTCTTTCACAATTAAACTACTTAGAATACACTTCATTTATTTGAAAACAATTACAAATAGAGGTGCTAAAATGAAAACTAGAGTAAATCCAGAATTATTACAAGGGTTAGAGATGTTTCCGGATCTCGATTTATACCCGGAAAACTTGCAATCAATCAGAGAAGGAATAGCTCAAATGAGACCACCTACCGTTGTTGATGACTCCCTTTCTTTATCAGATAAAGTCATTGTTGGACCTGATGATAATCCGTTACGATTAAGAATTTATCGTCCAAAATCCAATCATGAATTTTTACCTGTCTTATTATGGATACATGGTGGTGGTTATATCTTAGGGTCTATAGATGATAACGATGATACTTGTATGAGGTTTGCAAAAGAAGCTGGCTGTGTGGTCGTGTCTGTAGACTACCGCTTAGCACCTGAACACCCTTACCCAGCACCAATTGAGGATTGTTATTCAGCTTTAAAATGGATTGCTGATAATGCAAAGTCATTAAACATTGATTCGAATCGAATTGAGGTTGCAGGAGTAAGTGCTGGCGGTGGACTAACAGCAGCATTATCATTATTAGCACGAGATCGAAAATACCCTTCAATTTGTTTACAAATGCCACTATATCCAATGATTGATGACCGAAATAATACACCTTCAGCGAATGAAATTAAAGAGGGATTTGTTTGGAACCAAAAGGCAAATGAAGCTGGCTGGAAAATGTATTTAGGAGGAATGTATGGAACGGATCAAATTCCTGCCTATGCAGCGCCTTCTCGAGCTGAGGATTATAGTGACTTACCGTATACTTACACATTTGTTGGTCAATTAGATCCATTCCGAAGCGAAACATTAACCTATGTAAGCAAACTAGCGCAAGCTGGTGTTGATGTCGAGTTTCATTTATATCCAAATGCCTATCACTGGTTTGAAGGGTTAAATCCAAATGCCGATGTATCTATTTATGCTGTGAACGAAATAGTACAAGCAATAAAAACTGGGTTCAAAAGAGTATCTAAGGTTGAGGCTTAATCCCATTACAAGAGAAACACTCATAAATAGTATACATTTGTGAGTGTTATTATCATTTAAACATAATAGCCGATTCTCATTTGAAATCGGCTATTAATATGTAAAATTCACCTAATATATCAAGGTTGAGAAACAGATATAAGATGTTTAGGCGATGTGTTTATTTCCTCTGCCAATGCTTTTATGTTCATCATGATTTGAAGTATTTCTTCTTTTGTTGTCCTTGGGTTGATAGAGCAAAGTCGAATTACTACTTTTTCTTTTAATTTAGTCGTACTTAGCATAGCAAATCCTCTTTGATTAATTTCTTCCACCAATTTTTTGTTTATTTCATGAATTGCATCTGTAGATGTTAGCTCACATGGAATATAACGAAAAGTAACAATTCCTAATTGGGCGGGTGTTACTATTTCCCAATCTTTTTCTTTCCTTAAAAACTCTTCAACTTGTTCAGCTAGCATAATGCCATGATCTATTGCCTCACGAAAAGCTGTAACTCCGAATGCTTTAAAAGAAAGCCATACCTTTAATGCTCTAAATCTACGAGAAAGTTCAATTCCACGTTCCCCAAAATTCACTTTTTCTTCTATATTAGTTTCCGTATCCCTAATATACTCTGGGATCATACGGAACGTTTCACTTAAATATTGACTATTTCGAATGAGTACACAACCAACATCATAAGGCTGAAAAAGCCATTTATGCGGGTCTAACGTCAAAGAATCAACACGATGAATTCCTCTTAATAACTCTCTTCCTTTTTCGCTCAGAATTGCTGCAGCCCCATAAGCGCCATCCGCGTGTAGCCATACATCTTCATCACCACATAGATCAGCCAATTCATCGAGGGAGTCCACCGCTCCGCAATTCGTTGTCCCTGCATTCGCAATAATACAGAATGGTTTTTTCCCTTTTAATCGATCTTCTTTTATTTGCTTTCTTAAAGTACTAACTGAAATTTTCAAATCTTCATCTGTCTCAATTCGGCAAATTTGATGCTGTTTAAAACCTAATACTTTAAGTGCTCGATCTACAGAAAAATGAGTTTGGTTAGAAAAATAAACAACCGCATTTTCTATGTCATTATTCAACTTGATCTGTCTCGCTACAGTAAGTGCAGTCAAATTAGCCATGGAACCGCCACTGACAAATAGTCCTTCAGCTGAATCAGGGAATCCTAGCATTGATTTTAACCAGTTGATTGTTGTTAATTCAATTTGTTCAGCACCTGCACCTACTATCCAAGCTGTAGGAAATACATTAAAACCACTTGCTAAAAAATCTGCTACTACACCAACATAATTATTAGGACCTGGCACAAAAGCCATAAAATGAGGATGATCCACATGAGTAATTTGATTAAACACATTGTTATTAAGAAAATGAAGTAATTCTTTTGGATTAGATCCGTTTTCCGGAATCGTTTCAATTAGCTTGTCTCTAAAAATATTACTATCAATCGTTTCCGAAACTGGTTTACTTTTTAAATGATTCATATGATCAACAATCAAGTCAACCGCTTGATATCCTAACTGACGCATCTCTTCGGCTGATAACTGCAAGTTTTTTGTCATTTGGTTTACTCCTATTCTATTTAAAAAGGCGAGTTCTTGCTCGCCTTTTCATTTTTTATAATTTGTAATCATCGATTGCCTGTATGGGATTTTGAAGAATCATATTGATTAACTGATGCATGTGATTCAATATTTCTTGTATTTTCGCCGCTTCATATACGGTTTGATCATATCCAAACTTTATTGTAAGTTTCTCTTCAGGGAAGCACATAATTCCATACTTTACATGTGGCTCATCGACAACTTCGTAATCTGTGATGGCAAAATGTCTGTTTTCATTTGAAGAAAAGATTGCTGGATTAGTTGGATAGTTTTCAAAAACCCAAAGATGGTCAGTCAACTCAGTTTTTAATTCACTTTGCTTTTGTATATCAACAAATGAATAGTATGCATACTCATTACATTTCAATGTTTCTAGTTGTACTTTTTGCAGGAGGTCCACAAAAGATTGCATTTCTGTCCATGCTAATCGGATAGGCAAAACATTTGTGAACAGACCGAACATATTTTCAATTCCTTCTACTTCGGGAGGTCTGACTGATACTAGATTAGGCAATACTACTTCTCTCGTTCCGTTGAATTTGCCAAGTAATATTCCCCATACAGCTAGTAGTGCTGTATTCATAGTTATATTGTTTTTAGTTACAAATGTCTGTAACTGATTAGTCAAATCCTTGTCTAATGTTAAATCCATAAAAGTGAAGTTTAACCCTTCACTTTGAGTTGGGACTTTCTTTTTAGGAATACTAATTTTCCGATTGTATCCTGATAAATAATCCCTCCAAAAATGACGTGCTTTCTCATGATCTTGTGCCAAAGTCCAGTCTATGAATGTTTCAAAAGGTTTTACCATAGGTAACTCCGCCGTAGTTCCCGCATTTGTTGTTTCATAGAGCTGGAATAATTCGTCTATCAAAATGCTGACACTCCAACCATCACATAATAGATGATGGGAACTCCAAATTACCTTATGCTCGTTATTACCTATTTGGAATATACAGAGACGTGTCATAAGTTCATCATTTTTGAATCCTCGGCTTAAATTTTCATTCATCCACTGTTTTAGGAATTCTTGCTGTTCTTGTTTCGTCATCTCAATCAAGTTTTTTATTTCTGAATTTATTTGAACATCATATAGAACAGCTTGCCAAGGTTTTGCTTGTTCATCTTGCACAATTATTGTTCTTAAAGAATCATGACGATCAACTAATTGTTGGAAACACTGAATAAAGAGTTTAATATCCAGCTCTCCCTCAAGTGCCCAAATTGTTTGTTCAAAATATGCATTTGTATCAGGTTCATTCGTAGCATGTTCATAAATAACTTCTTGGAAAGGTGCTAACGGGTAAATACGTTCTATTTTTATATCCGGCATTTTTTCTTGTATTTTGGTAAGTGTTTGTTGATTAAGTTGTTTATCTTTAACATTTAGTAATGTAGCTTTATTATCGTTCATTATGTTTACATCATTTGTTTGTGAACTTGAAAAATGGTCTAGCTTTTTAACAAATTGAACCATGTCTCTTAATATAGGAAATGAAAATAGATTTTTTGGTTCAAGCTCAAATCCTTGTCGATACAGTCTGACGGACACTTGAATCGCTTTTATCGAATCTCCACCTAAGGCGAAGAAATGATCATTTACTCCAACTTGATCTATTTTGAGTACTTCTTGCCAAATACTAGTTAATATTTTTTCCATTTCAGTTTTTGGAGCAATAAATACTTCATTTTTTTGTTTCTCTGGAGTAGGGAGTGCTTTTCTATCTAATTTACCGTTTGGAGTCAAGGGTAATTGGTCCAAAGAAACAAAATAAGAAGGAATCATGTAATCTGGCAAGTGATCTCGCAAATGCTTTCGTAGTTCTGTTGTACTAATATTTTGCTCAGTTACCACATATGCAACTAAAAATTTTATTCCGTTCTCATCTGTTTGATCAATTACGACAGCATGTTCGACTTGTTTATAAGTTAAAAGACAATGAGAGATTTCTTCTAACTCTACTCGATATCCTTGAATTTTCACTTGATAATCTTGGCGGCCTAAAAATTCAATATATCCCTCAGAATGCATTTTTCCACAATCTCCTGTTTTGTATATAAGACCAAAATCAGGATGTGACACAAACGCTTCATTTGTTTTCTTTTCATCATTTAAATATCCTTTAGCAAGGCCCACTCCCCCGATATATAAATCCCCAATTACACCAACAGGGCACATTTTCTTTTCATAGTTCAACACATAATACGTTTGGTTTGCCAAGGGCATCCCGTATGGAATACTATTCCAATGTGATTCCACCTGTTTGACCGGATAATAAATTGACCAAATCGATGCTTCTGTTGCTCCTCCTAGTGAAACTACTTCTGCAATCGGAAAATGTCGTTTTATTTTTTCTGGTAAAGAAAGTGGAATCCAATCTCCACTATGTAAAACTAAACGCAAAGAAGAATGTTCAAAATGAGAACCTACTTGATCCAATGCCAAATCCATGATTGCAGGCACTGTATTCCAAATTGTAACCCCTCTACGCTCGACGGTACGGATTAATTCTTGCATGTCTCTTGGATCACGAATCATTACCAACATTGCACCTGTGCTTAACGTTCCGAAAATATCGTATACAGATAGGTCAAAACACATGGAAGAGATACCAATAATACGATCATCTTCATTTACCTCGTATTTTTGATTTATGTCTTGAATAGTATTTGTAACCGCTTGGTGAGTAATAATTACTCCTTTTGGTTTCCCTGTACTTCCTGAAGTGTATATAATATAGGCAATATCTTCTGGACCAGCAATAGCGGGCATATCTTCTGTTGTATAAAATGACAAATGATTTTCTTCATAAAGACTAGGTTCTAATAAAAGTTTGCATGAGCTATTTTTTAAAATATATGTTTGGCGATCTAAAGGATGATCGGGATCAATCGGAATATAAGCGGCACCTGCTTTTAAAATACCTAACATATTAACAATTGTGTCAACTCGCCTTTTTGCTAAAAGACCCACTTTGTCACCTAGACCAATGCCTTGCTCTTTTAAGAAGTGGGCAATTTGATTGGAGCGTTTATGAAGTTCTGAGTATGTTAACCATTCTTGTTCAAATACCACTGCCACTTCATCCGGTGTACGTTTTACTTGGTCTGTAAATAATTGATACAGAGTAGTTGAAGGTATTTTTTCTGTTGTTTCATTGTATTGCTCAATTAAAGTTTGATCCGATTCTTTCATCTGCAAAGATGTTATATCGCTTTGTTTCACCAATTGTTCCAATAAGTCAACAAATTGGGAAAACATTGCTTCTATCACATCAACATCAAACAACTCTTCAACATAGTTCCAGCTAATTAATAACTCTCCATTTTTTTCAATTACTACATTATCCAAATACACTTGTGGAGTCCGAGCATGAATATAGCGAAGAGAACCAAGTTGTTCCCAAGAGAAAGCACCTGCACCTGCTAACATCGAGGTGAAAACGATTGGCATAACTGCTTTTGGCGTCATTTGATGATATCGAGTAAAATCTCGAATAAAGTTAACTCCATCGTAATGACGATGTTCAAGGCCATCTAATAAAGTAGATTGCGTTTCTTTTACTCTAGTAAAGAAAGTTTGCTCTGGTTTTACATCAACATCCAACAAAATAAGCGATGTGAAATCTCCCACAATCTGTTCTACTTCATCATGAACAGGATAACGGTTAAATACAGTCAAATTAATTGCCAATTTACGTTGATTACTCCAATATGCCAACACATCACCATATATTGTACAAAGTAGAGCGGAAGGAGTTACCTCTTTCTCTTGTGCTAACTTTCGTAGCTTTGTCCATTTTTCATTGTCCAGGATCTTAGTAAGTGATTTGAATTTAGGAGTAGCAATCTCTGCTGGATCCTTTTTTAACAGCAAAGAAGGTGCAAACGGAAAGTCAGTAAGCTTACTTGTCCAATAATTTTTTGCTGTTTTATATTCTTCGCTTTGTTCCATTTCATCATAGATAAACATGTAATCTTGAAAATCAAAAGATAGAGATTCTAATTTTTGATTGGGTTTATAATAATAATGTAACAAATCCTGTCCAACAATGTTCATGCTTGCTCCGTCCATTAATAAAGCATCGTATCGAAAACATAATAAATACGTGTCTTCTTTTAAAAGAAAGGCTTTTAATTCAAACAAAGGCCATTGCCCCAAAGGGAATACATGGTTAGTCATTCGAGAACGCTCTTCTTGTAAGCGAGCATTTTGATTCCTATCATCTAAATCTATGAGACTCACTATCTCAATCTCGTAATCAGGAACGCTTTGTAATATTTGTTGTTTTCCCTCTGGTAAAATTACAGCTCGCAACATTGGATGACGATGGATTACCTTTTGAAAACTTTTTGAAAGACGATTGATATCCAATGCTGTTTCATATTCAAAATATGTTTGAGGTGAAATACCACTTAATTCAAACTGTGAATTCCGTCCTAACATATACGCTGTCTGAACTTCTGTTAAGGAAAATGGCTTAGACAAATCTTTAACATGAGTTGGTCTACTTTCAAGGTTTTCCTCTTTATGCTCTAACTTTACACAAGAACTCAGTTGAGCGATTGTAGGGTGCTTAAAAAAATCTGTTGTACTTATTTTTAAGCAGTCTTTTCTTAATAAATTAATTACCTGAAGTGCTTTAATGGATTCTCCTTTTAATGCAAAAAAATTATCATGAATACCGATGCCCTCAATCTCCATAACTTTTTCCCATGCACGCACTAATTTTTGTTCAATTTCATTGCGCGGGGCAACGTATGGAATTGATACATAATCCATTTGTGTTATATCCAACAACCTTTTTCTATCCACTTTTCCATTTGGATTCAATGGAATCTCTTCTACCTGAATCATTTTTTCAGGAATCATAAACTCAGGTAGTTTATCACTTAAATATTTTCTAATTTCACCAAAAGACACCTTGTTATCCGATACATAGTAGGCAGCCAATAATTTCCTATTTCCATACACTTGATCAACAACGATAGCCTGGTTTATTTCTGGATATTCCCTTAATTGAGTTTCGATTTCTCTTAATTCAATCCGATACCCCCGAATTTTCACTTGATGATCCATTCGACCTAAATATTCAAGTTCTCCATTAGGCAACCAACGAACAAGATCACCCGTATGATACATCATTTCCCCTGCCGTAAAAGGACTCGGTACAAACTTTTCATCTGTCAGTTTATTTTTACCAAGATACCCTCGTGCTACCGCTACGCCAGCAATGCAGAGTTCACCGGGAATTCCAAATGGTTTTAATTGGCCATACTTATTCAATATATAGGAATGATAATTCGGGTTAGGTTTGCCAATCGTAACTTCTTTGGAAGTGCTCAAGTCTTTTACTGTTGCGCAAATGGTTGTTTCTGTGGGACCATAAATATTTAAAATTGTTGCTTCACTGATACAACGAATTTTTTCAACCAAATCAATGGAAAATGCTTCTCCTGCTAATAAAATAGATTTTAAATCTTTTAGAAAATTTGCCCCTTCTGGATCACTCAAAATCACTTCCATTCGCGATGGCGTTGATTCCCATAAATCCACCTTATGTTTTTTGACCAAATGAGCCAATTCTTTTGTTGCAAACTGGTCCTCTGTAGCAATTACTACTTTTGAACCTTGCGTTAAAGGAAGACATATTTCTAATAAGGAAATATCAAAAGATACACTAGCAAGAAACAAGAATGATTGATTAGCCTTTACTTTTTCTCTCATTACATTTAAAAAATGAACTAGCGATTTTTGTTCTATCATTACCCCTTTTGGATTTCCTGTCGATCCTGATGTGTAAATAACATAAGCCAAATCATTAGGATTATGTTCTCGTACTAAATTACTTTCTTCACCTTGGAAAAGATATTCTTTATCAAGATACAGTACTTCACCCGCAAATTGTGGCAATACCTCCTCTGTTCGCTTACTAAGTAAATATTTTGCTTGACTATCTTGTAACATATATTCAATTCGTTCAGTTGGGTAGTTAGGGTCGATTGGTAAATACGCTGCTCCTGCTTTTAAAATCCCCATCATACCAATAATCATTTCTAATGACCGATCTACCATAACGCCAATAATACTTTCTTTTGAAACACCTTTACTTTGAAGAATAGAAGCCAATTGATTCGCTTTCTTATTCAATTCTCTATATGTCAAAGATTGATCATTACAAACAACAGCAATTTGATCTGGAGTTTTTAATACTTGCGCTTCAAACAAATCTTGAAATGATTGAAACAAGTCTATGCCCGTTTGAAAAGTATTCAATCCTTCTAGCAACTCTTTTTCTTCTTCTGCAATAATACAAATATCTTTCACTGCCAAATTCGGTTTTTGTGAAACTTGCTTTAAAACATAACAATACGAATTTGCAAATTGTTGCAAAGAAGAGAATGAATGGGACTTGCAAGAAATTTGAAATTCAAATTCATTATGTATTTCATTCCATTTTCTTCGTATCCATAGGGCTAAATTATTCTCTGCGTATTCTTCTAGCGAATTTTCATTATGTAATCCTTCCATCCCGATTACAATTTGAAAAGGAGTTGAATTGTGTTTAACTAATAATTCAGAGAGCGGATACTCCTGATTTTCATACCCGAATAAAGTCGTTTGTTCAATCTCATTTACTAATTGTTCAAAGGTGTGATGCGGATGGATTTCACTTCCTAAAGGAATCAACTTATTAAGATTCTCACTTTGTTCAAGATTTTTTTCAATTATAGGAATACCAATAGTAATTCTTTCTTGATCTGTATAATGTGCCAAACAAACCCTTAAAGCGGCTTGAAACCAGCTAAATAATAATAAATCTTGAGACTTACTTATTTTTTGTGTACTTTTACTAAACTCTGCATTCACTATGACTTGAACGTACTCACAAGGTGTTTCTTTATTTAGTTGGTAATCGCTATTAAATACAGAAAAATCGAGAACCTCGGAAGATAATTGCTCCTTCCAAAACGCTTCTACTTCTTTATTTTCATGAATCGAACTTCGATCTTTAATGTGCATTTTTATCTTTATCCCCCTAATATTCATTTCTTCTACTTGTTAATTTTCAAGCCAACTTCAAGCCCATGGAGAAACACTTGATGGTTATCCAAACATAAAAATTGCTGAATCTCTTCAAATTTCATATGACCAACTGAACAAACCCCTAAATTTAATGTCTCAGCAACCATATTTAAGGTAGCAGTGATAATGCCTGACTCAATACAAGCAAATAAATATCCATCTGAACCGTATTTCGGGATGGAAGCGTTCGCATTATAAACCAAATAAACTGAGAAGGCAGATTGAGTAAATAAATCCTGATTAATTAACTCATGATCACTTTTGATTACTTGATCAATGTTGTTTACAATCACAAGACTATTTTTTGATGGGTTATAATAATAAAATCCAGCTTTCATACCCCCTATACGTTTTGGTTTTACATAAACAAAGATATCAATGGGATAGAGCCCGCCTGCACTTGCGTAATGATAGTATATTTTTTCTTCCCTAACCTGTTTTAGAGTTGATATAAGTTGAGAAAATTGTGAAAAACTAATATGTTTTTCCACATCAAATTGACGACAAGACCTACGTTCCTTGATTAAAGTGGGTAGCTCATCTGTTGTTTCAAGTTGAATTTCGGTTGACCGTGCAGCAATGTGCGTACGATTTAATTGTTCACTCATATACTTATCTAACTCTTCTTTAGAAAAGCGAATCTGGTCGCTATATGGATTTGGAAAAATATTTTCTTGTGAAGAAAATACTTCTCTTGGGTGTAATATGTTACTTACTAACACACGATTTTTTATCATAAGCTCTATGTTTTTTTGTGTCTCTTCTACATTTCCTAACGAAAAGCGTTCTACTAGTTCACTAATTTTCACACCTTTTTGAGCCATAAAATAAAAATCAGGAAACCACTCAGACAGAATACCTGTAAATCTCATTTCTCCTATCAAAACCTCATTATGCAACTTCTCCCAATGCTTAATAGGAGACCAGTAATAAATTTTCTCGCTCATATAACCCTCCATAAACGTTTAACTTATTTTTGAAATGCAATTTTCTAATCTACAAAAAATATTTTTTAGATTCTGATCCTTGTCTCATAGTGATTATAAATACATACACTTCAATGAAACTTGAAAATAATGAAATAACTTTTTCTTCATTAAAATTTTTTATTTCATTGTAAAAAATGATTTTTCTTTGGATATTTCACATCCTTTCCCATAGTAATCCTATAAGGTATAAACCATTTAGAACATTGGGAATATTCATGTATTTCCAATGTGAAATTATTGTAATGGATTGGAGAGCAGTTGAATATAGTTATTAAATCAAATAATGTTGAGAAAGTTTTATTTATTATATTGATAAAATTTTATGATGTAATTTATTACAAATAGATTAAGAAAAGAGTTTTAAATTTTTCTTAATCAGTTAGTGTGAAAATATCACATACTATTACATACAATTGAGTTACTTACATTTCATATTCAAAATAGAGAAAAGACACCTTGGATGGTGTCTTTTCTCTATTTTAATTCCATATACTTTTTACGCATTTGTTATTTTTAAACGATTTGTAGGAATTAATACAACTCTAATATCTAACTTTTTGTATGTTCTAATATACAATAAAAATTATGTAAATTACGAATGTATTTCAGATAATTTTATAAATAAACTCAAAGATATCTTCTCCCCTACTGTCACGATAGCAATAATCTATTGCTTATTTCTTTTATTAAATTGTAATATAATTACAGTATGTGAAATTATATTACATTAACTTTAAAAGCGAAGTGAGAACAACCTTCACTTCGCTTTTTTCATTTGCAATCACTTTGCTCAATTCAGTATTTATTTCCACACTCTTCGCTTTTATTTAATTGGTTTTTCTGATTTTAAAACAATGGAACTTAATGCAGGAACTTTAATTTTATTGTCATGGACAACATAAAGTGGTTTACTTCCCGCCTGCTTCCCGTCTACTAGTACTTTCCAAGGCCCTTTCGATGGAAGTGTTATTTCAACAGCTTCTCTATTTGCATTGTGAGCCACTGTAAAGTATTCATGTTTATTCCACTCTATTGTATAAGCTACAGTATTTTTCGGAGCATCAATAAATGATACATGTGTTTTTATTTGCTCAGCAGATGTCATTCGAAAAGCTGAATACTTTTTGCGTAATTCTATTAAGCCCTTCATATAATCTACTTCATTATTAAATGCTGCACGGCGCAACCAGTCCATCTGGTTAATTGAATCAGGAGATTTGTAACTATTATGATCACCATATTTCGTGCGCATAAACTCTTGTCCTGCATGTAAGAATGGAATACCTTGTGATGTTAATAAAATCGAAGAAGACAATTTGTGCATTTGTTTTCGTACTTCTTCACTGTCACCTGGATTAGTCAACTCAAGTTTATCCCATAATGTATGATTATCATGTGCTTCCACATAAGTTAGCACCTGCTCCGGATCTTGATAAGTAGACGAATTTGTATCGTAGTCAATTCCTGCCGTAATACCTTTTTTAATACGGTCTTCCATGTTTTCCCTTCCACTTACAAACCCATTTTCTTTCTCCTCAAATACACTACCTTTCAATCCATCACGTATATTATCGTTAAAATGGGCAATCCCTTTCATTTTTTCTGCATTCTTTTGATTTGCTTTCAACTCAACTGCAAGGGGTGTATTTAAATCCCAGCCTTCTCCATGCAGTATAATAGAAGGGTCAATTTGATTAACAGCTTTACGTATTTCATTCATTGTTTCATAATCATGAATACCCATTAAATCAAAACGGAATCCGTCTAAATTGTATTCTTTTGCCCAGTATGCTACAGAATCGATCATAAATTTCCTCATCATTTTTCGTTCTGAAGCAGTATCATTTCCTACACCGGTTCCATTAGCAAATATTCCGTCTTCATTGTAACGATAATAATAACCTGGAACTAACTTATGAAAATTAGATTCAGCAGCATTATACATATGGTTATAGACTACATCCATAACAACACGAAGATTATTATCATGCAGTGTTTGAATCATTTGCTTTAATTCAGTGATTCGAACAGTCGGCTCATATGGATTTGTAGAATAGGATCCCTCTGGAACGTTGAAGTTTTTTGGGTCATATCCCCAGTTATACTGTGGTTCATTTAAATTCTCTTCATTTACTGAAGCATAATCAAATATCGGTAAAAGCTGAACGTGTGTAACACCAAGATCTTTCATATGATCAAGTCCTGTTTTCACACCTTCAGGCCCTTTTGTTCCTTTTTCTGTTACTCCTAAATATTTCCCTTTCTGCTTAATGCCACTTTCAGGTTGGATGGAAAGATCGCGTACATGCAATTCATAAATAATAGCATCTTCCGGATTTTTAAATTTTGGCTTTTTGTTTGCTTTCCATTTTTTCGGATTTGTTTCTTCTAAATCAACAACAGCACCTTTATCTCCATTTACAGAAGCAGCACGTGCATACGGATCAACTGCTTCAGTCCACTTATCACCAATTTTCACCTTATATGTATAATAGAGACCTTTTTTGTTCCCTTTAAGTTCTGCTTTCCAAGTGCCCTTTTCACCTTGTTGCATGTTTATTTCAGTACCTATTTTATCGTTCCATTTTTTATATGTAACTAATTTCGCTTCACTCGCAGTAGGAGCCCATACACGGAACTTTGTATGTTGCGGAGTATATACATTACCTAAATCGTTACTTCCATAATAAAATAAATTATCAAACTCCTCACTACGAATGACTTTACCGATTTCAGTATTCGTATCAGCTAAGTTTTCAATTTTAACATTGTATGTCTGTTTTAAATCAACTTTCTGCTCTGTAATTATTTTAACCTTATTAGTAAAATTGCTACTGTTTATATCATAAGGACTAATATTTTTAATTTTAATGCCTTCAATTTCAATTTTCCGTTCCTTAATATTAAAAGGGACATTAGTCGTTACAGTAATTTCATTGAAACTATCAATAGTTGCTTTTTGAATTGATAGATTCGAAGAAGGCTTAGAGTTATATACTTTTTCATCACCAGAAAGAATCCATACTTCAGCACGACCGTCCTTTATATTTTCAATCCAACGATCGCCACCATCTTTTTCCCACTCATTCGTACGAATGATAAATCCTACACGATTATAGTCACCATCTATATTAATCTTAGCGTACTTTCCAAATTCATCTTCACCAGTAAATTCATATGATTTACCATTTGCATTTTCTCCCCATAACCAAAGGTTCCAGTCTTTTGTATTTCCAGACTGCTCTTTGTAATGAACAATCACTTCAGTTATTTTCGAATTTGAAACTGCCTTTACACTTTGAAACGAGAAAACAGATGATAACATAACGATTATAGTAAGTAATAAAACTGATTTGTTTATTAATCTTTTTATCATTTGCACCACATACACCCCTTCTTTAAATAATACGAGCAATTTATTATGCTTGTACTAAATTACACTGCTTAAATTAATCTAGAAATCTTTATTATTTCACCCCCATGTTGGCTATCTTCACATATGTATTTCAATGATCTTTTAATACGAAAACGTTTGCATTAATGTTTAAAAAAATAGATATGTTTTTGTCTTCATATATTTGTAAATACTAAAAGATCAGGGAAATCATTTTAAAGCAATCGTTTGTTATCGCTTTCATTCTATAGCACTTTCTATCAAGAGGTCAATATATTATTAATTTTCTGTTTTTATATACTGTAAACCTTAAAAATTTGTTTCAACTACTTAAAGATAGAATGCCTACTTATTACTTACTAAGTTTATTTTTACTAATACATTGCTACGTAAAAAAACAGCTAATATCTCTATAATGACATTAGCTGTTTTTTCATAATGTAATAATATATGAATGAAAACTATATTTCTAACTTACTTAATTTTTGCTGCATCAAATGCTTTTTGAACTGCTTGAACTTCAGCTGCATTCGCACCATATTTATTAGTTGCTACTCGAATACATGCTGATCTCAATTCTTTGAAATTAGAAGTCATGTTTAACTCATCTGTATTTGCATAATAGAAAATATCAAACATTTTATCTTCACCAATTCCTTTGACAGTTACTCCGTTATGAGTTCCGCCTTTTGCAATGAGATACGCAACTTTATTAATAATGCTCGAATTAAAATGAACGCCACCTTGATCCCATCCATTAAAATCGTTAAATTCACTGTAATCATCTGGATAAGGTACTC
Source organism: Bacillus sp. CCNWLW194 (assembly GCF_037120585.1). Classification (NCBI taxonomy): domain Bacteria; kingdom Bacillati; phylum Bacillota; class Bacilli; order Caryophanales; family Bacillaceae; genus Bacillus; species Bacillus sp. CCNWLW194. Next base: position 19,645 of record NZ_JBBBBL010000006.1, read on the forward strand.
CAAGTGAAGATGGAACAGAAGCCGGGTTTTCCATATCACGGAAGACAGATCCAGTTTGTTCTCCCATCGTCCAGTTAAAGCTTCCATTATTTACGTATTTCTCAATAGATGTTCCCATAATATCAGATAGCGCCTCATTAATCGCACCAGATTCACCGTAATATTCAAGATTAGATTCACTAGAAGTAACAGCATGTGTAAATTCATGGCCAGCTACGTCATATGCTTTGACGATAGGATCTCCATATACAAGCATACTACCATTATTAGCACTTAACGCATTCTGCCAATTTTTCGGATCATTCGTATCTCCAGAATCCCAAGCGTGTACAACTGAAACTACTTTCTGTCCCTTATTATCAAAACTATTACGCTTATATTTCTCTTTATAAAAATCAAATACTTTTGTTGCTAAGTAATGAGCACTTACTGCTTTTGGATCGTTAAATGCTGTCGAAGTACTAGTTGCTAATGTACCAGGATAATAGCTTTCTTCTTTAGTAATATCTCTGTAATTCACATCGTATGTTTCAATTCCTTGCCCCCTTGTATAATCAGCAAGAGCATATTTACCATTACTTTGTTTAGAGATACCAAATGTACGTGATATACCTAAATCATCTTTTCCTGTTCCTGTTAATGATGTAAGACTGCTTTTTTTACTCTTCTTTAATGCTCCAACTAGTTTTTCACTTGCTTTTAAGTTAGATTCTTGTACCATATTTTTTAACATATCGCCATTTTGTGCATTTACTAAATAAGTTCCAGAAACATAGTTTGGTGTTGCAGCTTCAAATGTAACCTGGTATGCATTGCTAGCTTGTCCATTATTTTCATCAACAAAAATAACTTCCTTAACTTCTGGCTCAGAAATAAAATTGATATCGTTCCCGTACTTCTTATAAATATATTGTTTCGCTTCATCTTTTGATAGATTGATAGGTTTTTTCAATTCTTCTTGTTTTAAATTTTGCGCGCTATCGCCAGAAACACTTTTAATCACACCGTTATTATCTACGTGTGCAGTTAATTGATGGCCATATACTTCTCTTCCTTCGTATGTTTGCTGTATACGTACAAGTGTAGTCCCATCATATGAACCACGTTTTTGAATAACTTTATAATCTACTCCTGTTTCTCCATTGACTTGCTTTGGTGATAGAACTTGTTCTGTTTTCTCCTTAAGAGCATCTTTTACTACATTCTCTGGTGCCTTTTGTGACGGTTGTGTAAGTTCACCCGAACGGAACGATTCCTCCTGAATTTGAACTTGTAGTTGATCTGTTTCCTCTGCATGCCCTACCCCATATGGTGCTACAGCTGTTAAAGCTAAACCTGTTGTTAATGCTACCTTAGTTAACGTCTTTTTGTTTTTCATTTTTTTCACCTCGTATAATTTTGAAATAGAAAGCTTGTACAAAGTATACTGCCTGTTTCTGTCGAAAAAAAGGGAAAATACACAATTTATGTAACATTATGCAAAATTACATATATGTGGTCGATGATATAAATAAAGAACGACACATATATGTATATTAATTTCAATAAAAAAGAGCTCTTTTAGGCGCTCATCCAATTGGTTAGTTGTTAATTATCTATATTCATTCTAATCAAAGTACCCTTACATCTAAATAACAACATAAAAACCCACTCTTTACTATTTTAAGAGTAGGTTTAATGCTATTAAAATAACAATTATTATAGGACATCTTATAATTTATATTACTTATTTAAACTTATATTTCGGACATGAAGTTGATTTAGGATAAAGATGGATCAAATGAATACTAATGACCTTGATAAATAAGAAAAAGAAAGTGCGTGTTTTGTTTTATGATGTATATAGTATATAAATACTTTAGTGAGACAGCGCATCTACAATTTAGATTTTTTAATATAATGTTGTTATGTATGTCTATAGCTGCATGGATTGTAACATTATGAGATAGCTGAGGTCTCATATGAGTTTCAGACTTTTTTATTTTGTCAAAAACATCTTTAATTTGTCTCCCATTTAAATATAGTAAAGGACACATCTATTGCATGTTATTAGCTCAAGGTATGTTCTTTTAAAGCATATTATAAATATGCATAGTAAGAAATAAAACCAAAATTATTTAAATAAAACATCCCCCGGATTTGTTTAATGATCCAGGGGATGTTTTATCGTTGATTCTTTATATTTCCATACCAATCACAAACTTTTTTAGGATAATGGTATGTCCAAGTTTAATAGTTTTTTGCACGAAAGCTATCTATTTTATATTTATTTAATTATCCTACTAAGTTTTTTGTAAAATTCACCTTTTCTTTTTACATGATTAAACTGATTTGGATTAATATTAGCTTTTTGTGAGAGTGCTACAATCTCTTCTTTTGTAATTGAATCTTTAGTATTTATAGATGCTATATTTGTATATTTTCCATCTTCAGTTTTTGGAATTTCTAAAATCCCTTTATTTACAAGATCCACTACAGCCTTATGCTCTGAAGAATGTGTATTCACGCCAGTAATTTTCCAATTATGCATAACTTTTGGTGTGTATACACCATTCTTTACCTCTTTTAAATATGTAATAGCAAGGTTACGAATGGTTCCACCAGTTTCCCCGAATGCATTCTCTTGTTTAGATGACCAAATTTGTTCAAACTTACGCCCCTCTAAAGCTCCACCTTTTGCCTGAAGAGCCTCCATTCTATATGCATTCATTCCTAGCGTCATAACATCGTTCGTTTTGATTGGTTTATTTGTACGAATAGAACGTAAATTTGTAATTCTACTTCCATATGGTTTTGTTAAGTCAATTTCATATTTTACGCCTCCAAAGAAGTCATTCGTACTGTATTTAGAAGCACGACGGGTTTTATCAAAGCTAACTGTTACATCTCCGGCACGAGATGGGTTAAAGTACCCTGCCGCCCATTCCATATAGTCTTTTAAGTCTTTCCCAGTTACCTTATATACCGTAATTTCTCCCAAAGCATATTGATAATTATACGCAATATCTTTTTTCTTAATAGGACCTACATCCAAACGAGCATTATCGTTATCAATTTGATGGGCTACTACATCTGCTTTGCTGTAGTAGAGCATGACTTCATGAAAGAAATCTGATAAAGGTGTCTCTTGAATCTGCACACTTGGAATACCCTTTATTTCATTTTCAGGAACAAGGTTTCTACCCTTTAATTGAGCGACTACAACATTTGCATCTCCCCTCGCATACTCGTGAAAAGGTGTCAGTGTGTCTTCAAGTGTAGGATCAGATACTACTGTTGTTCCATCAGTATTTTTTACAGGTATAGCTGTAGCAGTTTTATCTTTTAAAACCAGCTTTCCATCTTGTTTTGTAAAAGTAAGGTCAATACGCGAGATATGTGTTCCATATTTATCTGGCTCTGTAATAATAACGCCATTTAAAACTTCTTTTTTAACAAGTTTATGCATATGAGCTGCAAAAATAGCACTTAGTTCCGGACAAGCATTCGCAATATCTTGAACACCAGTACCAGGGATCCCATTCTCATTTTCTAATCCCATATGCATAACGCCTACCATTACATCTACTTTACCTTCTAATTCTTTAATGGCCTTCTTTGTCTCTTCTACTGGATTTTTCACTACCAAACCATCCAAATGATCTGTCCCTTTTTCAAAATCACTAATCATTGGTGTATTCATACCAATAATCCCGACTTTAATTCCACCTTTTTCAACAATTGTATATGCAGGAAGAAAACGCTCTCCATTTTCCTTATAAATATTTCCTGCTAACGTCTTTCCCTTATATTGCTCACTAACTTTTTTCAATGTATCTAATCCAAAGTTGAATTCATGATTTCCAAATGCCCAGGCGTCATATCCCATTGTATTCATCGCTACCATCATTGGCGATTGTGGCTTATCATTGAATAATTCTACTGAGTTTCCTTGAATTGTATCCCCGGCATCTACTAATATGGTATTTGGATTTTCTTGACGTACCTTCTTTATAACCGTATAAAGCTGTGTCAAACTTCCACTCATATTTGCTCCATCAAGTGCATAATCCCAAGGCATAAATCTACCATGAATATCTGCCGTACCTAACAATGTAATATTAACATCAGATTCCTCAGCCTTAGAAATAGCTGGTTTGGCTGTTACTGCTGTTACAAGAAGCATAAGAATAATAAAATAGCATACATAATTCTTCCATTTCATTTTTTGCATAATAACAATATTTCTCCCCTTTTTGTACTGCTATAAAGTTGCTTGAACTTTAAAAATGTAACTTATTATTCGGAAAAATTCAACTGCAAAAGATAATTTTGGAGGTGATTCTGCTGTGAAAATATAGAGAATAAAATGCATATCCCTCCCTAGCAGGATAGTATTTACTTCTTCCTCTAACGCGTGAAGAGCGCTAAACCAACGGTAGATGTATATGTACTATCAAAATTATGGACATATAACTCATTTCCGGAAATCATTATAACTTAAAGATATAGTGTGTAATGCTGATTACATTTTCGGATTTCATTGCTAATTTATTTCCTTCTAAATGAAAATGCTGAGATCACTTCCAAAAATAATAACCCCGTTCTTCATTTAAGACGGGGTTACACTTATACAGCAATTCGGATTCAGTTTTTTGAATGTTCGTTTCCTATTCAAGAGTAAGATCTGCTAGTTTCGTATTTTCTTCTGCTTATTGGTTGCTTTCAACTAAATTCATCATAATTTTAATCAAGACTTGTATTTTATCACTCGAACCCCTGATGCTATCCTAAATCGCTCAATAAATAGATAATAATTTTTACTTTTCAACTTCACAAAGCAATTTTACCTCTTTGATTTGTTCTATATGACGCTGTTCATGCAAATAGATTAATTCTATCCACTGATCAAGAAGTAATTCTCCAAGAGCTGGATGCATTACTGATTTTTTTGCCAATTTAGATTCATCTTCTATTGTACTCAGAAAACGCATCAATTCTTTTCTAGAGTCGTTTAACAAATCAACCATTTGCAGCAATTCAAATGGTTCTATACTTGGTTCAATCATTTCTGGTGCTATAAATTTTATCGATCTATCTAATACAATAGTATGAATTTCTTTACGCTCATTTTGGAAACTATCCATCTTTTTTAATCCTGACAAAATAACCGTTATAACTCTCTCATCTAATAAAACTAAGTGATGACAAACTTGTGCTATACTCCATTTATCCTTATCTGGTTTTCTATTAAATTGAGCATCACTTAACAAAGTAATTTCCTCAAATAATTGATTTCTCGTTTCATAAAACTTGTCCTTTACAAATGTATTCATGTGAATTCTCCTTTCATTAGAACCTATATACTTAGATTCCTGCGTTAGAAATATTCTCTATAGAAGAAAGATTTTCCTTCACTACTATTTCAATCAAATCTTTTCTTGCTTTAATAGTTTCTCTAATTCACGACTAAATATATGAGTTTTCTCAACATCCTTGAAGATTCCCTTGAGGTTATCATGTGCTACAGCTACACCATAATACTTTCCACGGAATCCTTTCAATACAACTACATAAAACGTTCCTAATTATCAATCTAGCATTAAATAAATGTAAAAAATGCCCCTATTCATTCATTTTTCATGCGTATGTATGTACATTTGTTAATTTATTCGATATATTATGTGTATTGAATGATTACGAAAAGCTTATTGGTCGCTAAAAAACACCTTATATTTTTATATCCGAGAAAACTACAAAATGTATAAAATTCCATTTGTCAAATGAATTTAATGCGGAAGGAGGTTTGTGGTTACTTCATCGGGATATAATAATCAGTTTTGAACTGATCAAAATATAGGAGGCGACATAATGTTTCGTACGATTTCAAATTTCATGAGAGTAGCTGAGATAAGAAACAAAATTCTTTTTACACTAGCGATGCTAATTGTTTTTCGAATTGGCACGTTTATTCCAGTTCCTCATACTAACGCAGAGGTATTAAAAGTACAAGATCAAGCTAACGTTTTAGGTATGCTAAACGTATTTGGCGGAGGAGCACTGCAACACTTCTCAATCTTTGCTGTAGGTATTACACCATATATTACAGCTTCCATCATAGTACAATTACTACAAATGGACGTTATACCTAAATTTTCGGAATGGGCAAAGCAAGGAGAAATGGGCCGTAAGAAATCAGCTCAATTCACTCGATACTTTACAATCATTCTCGCATTCATACAGGCCATTGGGATGTCTTATGGCTTTAATAATATAGCAGGTGGACAATTAATAACAGATCAAAGCTGGACTACATACTTATTTATTGCGACAGTTTTAACTGCAGGTACTGCTTTTTTACTTTGGTTAGGTGAACAAATTACTGCTAATGGCGTAGGTAATGGTATTTCGATGATTATCTTCGCAGGACTTGTAGCAGCGATTCCAAATGTTGCGAATCAAATTTATTTGCAACAATTTCAAAATGCAGGCGATCAATTATTCATGCACATCATAAAAATGGTTTTAATTGGTCTCGTAATTTTAGCGATAGTTGTTGGCGTTATTTACATTCAACAAGCCGTGCGTAAAATACCGATTCAATATGCAAAAGCTGTTTCAGGAAACAATCAATATCAAGGAGCAAAAAACACTCATTTACCTCTAAAAGTAAATAGTGCTGGTGTAATTCCAGTAATCTTTGCTTCCGCATTTTTAATGACGCCGCGTACAATTGCGCAGCTCTTCCCTGATTCAAGCGTATCAAAATGGTTAGTTGCAAATCTTGATTTTGCACATCCAATTGGAATGACACTTTATGTCGGTCTTATCGTTGCTTTCACATACTTCTACGCATTTATTCAAGTAAATCCTGAACAAATGGCAGAGAATTTGAAAAAGCAAAATGGATATGTTCCTGGTATTCGTCCTGGTAAATCAACAGAACAATATGTAACTAAAATTTTATACCGTTTAACATTTATCGGCGCAATTTTCTTAGGTGCAATTTCAATTTTACCGCTCGTATTCACAAAAATTGCTACGTTACCACCTTCTGCTCAAATTGGTGGTACAAGCTTACTGATCATTGTCGGTGTAGCACTAGAAACAATGAAGACGTTAGAAAGTCAGCTTGTGAAACGTCATTATAAAGGGTTTATAAAAAAAGCGAATTAAGTAAAAAAACACAGTTGGTTATTTTTCCAACTGTGTTTTTGATTTTACTACCTCTAATGTTCCCACTAATGTACCAATGATTTTTTCTAAGTTCATTATTTTTTCTTCTAAGGCTTGAATACGCTTATTGCTTTCGTCTACATCATTATGTTTTAAACTGTTATTGGAGACTTTGAACTGCTCCCCTAATTCGGAAGTGATATCTTCAATAGTTGATTTTGATTTTTCGCCATTACTGGTTGTATTTGTATTTGAATTTAATTCAAATTGAAGTTCATATGTATTTCCAGTTACTTCTTTAGCTATTTGCGAAATTAAATCTTTATAAGACTTTTCAACCCACTCTTGTTGAAATTTATTTTTAAAATAAATGATCAATGAATTTTCATTTATTCTGGCTGTCGTTTCTTTGACCCATGTTTCATATGATGGTCTCGAAATTGTTAATTGCATTTTATCTTTTATTTTATTCCAAATTATTTTTGATTCCTCTTGTCCGGAAGTAAGTTGATTATTTTGCACGTGATGAATCTGTGCTTTAGAAGTGGCGTTTGATTCTATTTCGAACCAAATTTGATATTCTTCATTTGTAATTTTCTGTACGGTACTTGAAATTATATTTTTATACTCCCCTTCAAGCAAATCACGATGAAACACATCTTCACAAAATATTATTAATTTATTATCTTCTATTGTAGCATTTGTATTTCTAATCCATGTCATAAATGTTTTCTCTGCTAGCTTTGGTCTTAATGCTTTCTTTACTTCATCCCAGCTATTAAGCCTTTCTTTTTTTACATCTTTCAACTTAGATGGTTCGCTATTACATAGATCAAACTGAATTTCAAATGTCGTATTATACATTTCTCGTAATGTATTAAATACTAATTCTTTATAATGAGTTTCTAACCAATCACGTGCAAATTCATTCGGACAATAAATTGTTAATATATCATCCTCTAAATAAACAGTAGTATTAGTAAACCAAGTTTCATATGATGGTTTTGAAATTTGCGGTCGAATTTTTTCCTTTACTTCAGTCCAATTCATTTTCATAATAACTCCCCTCTTTTTACAGTTTTCTTTCATATAGATTAATAATATTACGCCTTTCCAATAAATAAAGTCAATCCGTATCGTAAATAAAATTCAAGCAGCCCTGATTTATACAGGGCTGCTACTTTATACAACTACATTTCCTTCTCAAATAATCTTCCTTGTTTGAAATACATACGGAGTGTGGATCGATTAGCTAAAAATACACCAACCAAAATAAAACAAGCGCCTATTCCCATTGTAGGGTTTAAAGGTTCTCCTAATATGATGTATCCAACTATAATAGCAATTAGTGGTGAGACATATAACCACGTTGACGGAAATACAGGATTCGTTTTTGATAAGAGCCAGTAATATAATCCGTGTCCACCAATTGATCCGATAAAGATGAGATATAAAATAGGCCACTGTACACTCCATGAAGCTAATACAGTTACATCCGGTTGTTCTACTATGACGGATACGATTAGTAATAAAACACCTCCGTAAAACATTTGAATACCATTAATGAGAAATGGCGATACACTTTGTAAATCCGAAAGTATTTCTTTTGAGCGAATAGAGCCTATTCCGTAAAATAATTCTCCTATTATTAAAACAAAACAAGCGATACTCCATATGAAACTTATTTCTTGGTGCATCCCTGGTAAAGAAACAAAGATAACGCCTATTAGTGCAATAACTAAAGCGACGAGTTGCTCCTTTTGTAATTTTTCCTTATTTCTCTTAGCTTGTAATAACAAAATCATCATTGGACCCGTAGCCGAAAGAACAGCAGCTAGCCCTGAAGAAATATATTGTTCCGCCCAGTACAATGATGCAAACGTCATGAAAGTTAAACAAAATCCAGCATACATAATACGTTTTGAAAATAGATGCGGTGTAATCTCTTTTCGCTTTAACTTAAATATAATCATAAGGATAACGCCTGCTAAAAAGAAACGAATTCCTGCTGAAAATAATGGGGGTGCTCCTGCTTCAATTCCAATTTTTATCGTTAAAAATGTTGTACCAAAAATAATACATACTAAAATATAATTGAAAATAACCATTACTTTTCCTCCTTTTTACTCTTAACATGAGTATAGAAGGTATAGTGTATAACAGTGTAACTATGTATATAACAGTTGCCTAAAATCATAGTTGATTCTCTATATATTTTTCGCTTTAATAAAATAAAAACGAAAAAGGTGAAACCATGAAGATTGTCCTTCGTAAAGAATCCAACATACCGTATTACCAGCAAATATATATGCAAATTGTTGAAAGAATACAAAGTGGCATGCTTTTGCATGGTGACTTACTTCCATCTTTACGCTCTATGGCAGAAGATTTACAGATTAACCTATTAACTGTTCGTAAGGCGTATAAGCGGTTAGAAAAGAAAGAATATATACGCATTGAGCAAGGAAAAGGTGCTTATATACATAAACATGTAAAGAAAGATTTCAGGTCAATTCCGTATAAATGGCAACAAACAAAAACGATTAATGTTATGCGATCTCAATATGCAATGAATCAGCACCGGAAATATTATGATTTTTCACAAGCGATTTTATATCCTCGCTTATTACCAAATCCATTCTTGGCAGAAGAAATGCATAAAATACTTAATAAAGACCAGATGATTCTAGCAACTTATGGGCCAGTTCAAGGCGATTATGAACTGCGAGTTGAAATAGCAAATTACTTAAATGAGCACCAGAAATTAGTGACAGACCCATCTCAATTATTAATTACAAGCGGAGCACAACAAGGAATTGATTTAATTGCTCAAACATTATTAAAACCTGGTGATATTGTATTAGTGGAAAGTCCGTGTTACAGTGCTGCACTTGATATTTTCATCAATAAAGGTGTTCAAATTATTCCAGTTTCTCTTGATAATCATGGAGTTCGCTCCGATTTAATCGATGATATTTGTCAAAGTAAAAATCCCGTTTTATTGTATACGAATCCCACTTTTCAGAACCCAACAGGTACAGTAATGAGTAAAGAGCGAAGAATGGAACTTATAGAACTAGCAGAGCTATATGAGTTTTTTATAATTGAAGATGATTCTTTCGGAGAAATATATTTTGAGGATGCTATTGTTCCCCCTCCAATCAAAAATTTTGATAAGAATGGCCACGTAATATATATAAAAGGATTTAGTAAAACGTTAGCACCAGGACTGCGTATCGCAGCACTTATTGCCGATGGTCCTATTTTTGAATGGTTATTTGCTGTAAAAGGTTCAATGGATATCGGTAGCCCTTTATTAACACAAAAAGCACTTCTACCGTTTTTACGTGCAGAACGTATGAAAAATCATTTAGAAAAATTACGTACAGCTTTACAAATTAGACGTGATATAACGATTGATATTTTATCACCACTTAAGGAAATAAACTTTGAAATTCCAAATGGTGGCTTTAATTTATGGATTGCACTTCCTAATTCGATAGATCCTTTTACTTTATTACAAAAAGCAAATGAAGTAGATGTTTCTTTTTTGCCAGGAACAGCTTGTCTATTACATAACGAAAGAAATAATAACCAATTAAGAATTAGCTATTCTATGTTAAATGAAAAAGAGATGTTGATTGGATTAGAGAAATTACATGATACAATACGAAACTATAAACTTTAGAAACACATGCACAATCCTTTTAAGCTAAAAAAAGTAAATACCCCAAAATATTTTTGTTTTGGGGTATTATGAAATTTTTAAGTATGTTAAGTCATTTTTATTCCACTTTCATGACAATCTTACCTCTAACATGTTGACCTTCACTCAAAATATGAGCTTCTCTGATCCCTTCTTCATTAAACGGCACCACCTTACTTACAATAGGCTGAACTTTTCCATGTACAATTAAATCTGACAATGCTTCTAATTGCTTTCCATCTGGTTTTAGCCATAAAAACCCTGATTTTATCCCTTTTACTTTTTGAATTGGCTCATGAACAATCGAAACTAAAGCACCACCAGGCTTAATAATTTGAAAGCTTTTTTCTTGTACTTCACCACCTATTGTATCTAATACAATATCGAAATCTGATAGTAATTCTTCAAATTTATCGTTTTTATAATCAATAACAAGATCTGCCCCTAAAGACTGTAAAAACTCTTTATTTTTATCACTCGCAGTGGTCGCAACAAAAGCTCCAAATGATTTGGCGATTTGGATTGCTAAACTTCCAACTCCACCTGCTCCAGCATGAATGAGCACTCGGTCATGTTCTTTTATTTTTGCGTAATCTACAAGACTTTGCCATGCTGTAAGTCCTGCAAGAGGAATTGAAGCTGCCTCTTCGAAACTTAAGTTAGTAGGCATATAGGAAACTAAATCTGATTTTACTGTAATGAATTCAGCATAAGAGCCTTTTCCTATATTTTCAGGTTTCGTAAACACTTTATCTCCTATTTTGAAACAATCTACACCTTCCCCAACTTCTTCAATAACTCCAGCTACATCTAACCCTAAGATGATTGGAAATGAGAATCGCAACTGTTCTTGTAGGTCTCCTTTTCTTATTTTCCAATCAACAGGATTAACAGCTGTTGCGAGAATACGTATTAATACCTCGTTATTCTTAACAACCGGTTTTAAAACTTGTCTTTCTTTTAATTCTTCAACACTACCATATTGATCTATAACAATCGCTTTCATTTCCTCTCCTCCTTGTTGTTTATTGTAATAACATACAATTATTTTTCAAAATTTTTTGTCTTGAATAATCATATAATTATTTTGGGGGGTAATTATGCTATAAACAAATCTTACTCACATCTTAGAACCATTACAAACTGTATTGTTAATTAAATTCAAAAGAAATGGAGATAATTTTATGACTGAAAAGATATTTAAAATAAACGGAATTGATATATGTACAGAAAGCTTTGGGAATCCTAAGAACCCAGCTATTTTATTAATTATGGGTGCTACGTGTTCAATGGTTTATTGGGATGAAGAATTTTGTGAACGGTTGGCGAAAACAGGGAAATTTGTTATTCGTTTTGATAACCGTGATGTGGGACGCTCAGTTGCATACGAGCCTGGAACTTCCAATTATACCGTTACAGATATGGCTGAAGATGCAATTGGGGTACTAGATGCTTATCATATTGACAAAGCACATCTATTTGGTATGTCATTAGGTGGCATGATTGCTCAAATTGCTGCTGTAAAACATCCCGAAAGAATTTTAACGTTAACATTACTAGCTACAAGTGTGATAGGATCTGACAATAACACGCGCGATTTACCCCCGATGGATGAAAGAATTTTAACACACCATGCTAATGGCGCGCATTTAGATTGGACAAATGAAAATGTTGTAGCAGAATATTTAGTTTCAGGATCTCGCCTATTATGTGGATCCAAACGAACATTTGATGAAAAAAGGGTCTACAAACAAGTCAAACAAGAAATAGAACGAGCTAACAATCTATTAAGTATGTTTAATCACGCTCTACTTCAAGGAGATGATGCATATGAAGGTGTGCTTGACTCCATACAAGCACTTACATTAGTCATTCACGGAACAGACGATACTGCACTCCCTTTTGAACATGGTCTTGCAATTATTGATGAAATTCCTAACTCAGCGCTGTTAACCCTTGAAGGCGCAGGACATGAAAATCATCCCGATGACTGGGAAGACATAATTCATGCTGTTACTGAGCATACATCTAAATTATAGATAAATAACGAATAGAAGGGCACACCGTAATTTGTGCCCCTTCTATTCGTTACATTAAAAAAAGCCCATCACTGTATCCGTATGTATAGTGATGGGCGATACTTATATTTTTATATGTTTAAAAAAACGGACAATCTAATTGATCAACAGCTTCCCATGATTTTTTTTTTATATTATCGGTGGATTTATTTGCTTCTAGTGGTACGTTTTTAAAAGGATTAACTTCGACCTTTAACAAGGACGATGGCTCTACGTATAATGAGAAAACATGGCTGCTTGGTATAGCTTTTGACACATCAATATCTCCCACTTGTTTAAAGAGTTGCTGTGCAGCAAAGAAAAAGAAATTGGTTGGGTTTGATTGTTTATTCAGCCATGCAAGCATTTCAGGTGATACTGATTTATGAATATTGATTTTCACTCGATCACCACGTTTATATCGCCTAGATCGCATGTTCCCACCAACTAACTTATCGTTAAGTTTGTAAATCCTAACTCTTTTTGCTTATGCTCTCTATATTTTGGTGAACAAGTGTATACTAATAATCCACGTGCATTTGTAAATAATGGATTATCTACAAAGATTACATTTGTTAAACGCCCTTTTTGTTTTAAAATCATTTTCAAGCTATTTTTAATGATAACTGCGCCCCCGCCATAAATAAACACGTATGGATCGTCTTTCATATCATCAATTTTGTTAATAATATCCGTTGCGACACGTGCTGCTAAACCTAATAATGCTGGTTGTGATTCTTCAACTAATAACGCATTTCTTGGATGCTTTTCATTTAAATATATTTGGTTAAACTCTGTAATGCTATCAATCGTCTTTGTTGGATACTTCCGGTTCCATCTCGTAATTATTTGTAGTAACGTTTCTTTCACACCGTATGATAAGCCTTTACTTAGTTGTGGTCTAAAGTTTACGCCTAGTGAAACTACTTCTTCTGTAGTCCCTGCTCCAATATCAAAAGATAATAGTGTTTTATCAACAAAATCAATTTCAGAAACTTGATTTGGTTCACATTCTATTTTATGTTTCACAACATTTCCTTCTTCATCATATACAATGCCCCACGTCCCAGAAGCGCCCTCAGGTAGGCATTTACAATATTCGATAGAAATATTAATTGTCACATCACGTCCGTTTGGATAATGGAACACCACTTTATGGTTACCCATATAACGTTTTGCATTTTCCGCAGCTATTTCTTGCGTAATGAGTTGCATAGGAAGAGCAACTGATAAATCATAACGAATATTAATATGACTAGAAGTTGGACTTTGACGCATAGCACTTACTGCTAAGCCTGATAGAATTGTAATAACCATTAACTCATCCGTTGACTTATTCGATTTCTTCTCTACTTCAGTACCTTTTAATTGATCTTGAATTACTTTTTCTCCAACGATATACCGCACGTTATTTAACATTAACGATGGAGAACTAATGGTCACGTCAATGTGATTTTCTAATTCAGATAATGAAACATCTCCCTCATCTAAGAGTCCTGTAGGCTCTCCTATATATAAAGAATATATACTCGGAATAAAAATAGGGTCTTGCCCTTTCACCATTAACTTCAAACCGTTATTTCCTGCATCAGCACCAGCTTTTAAAAGAATAGACATAACTACCCCCTAAATTAATCTGACATCCCTTCCAAATATATGCGAGCCCATTCTTTTACATTCAAATGTAATGTAATTTTTTATTAATCTTAAAAACAAAATATCATATTCTCGCCCTTTATGTAAAAAGTATTTGACATGGAACTTTTCCAATTTTATACTATGATTGTAAAGAGTTTTTTACAACTATGGAGGTGTCATTTCTAAATTGAAGCATAAAAAATTTATTTTCATAATTATCGTTTTATCATTAATCGGAGTCCTCATACATGGCGCATATAAATATGTAACAGAAGGTTCGATTTTGGGAGGAACATTATTCGCTTTTTCGTTAATACTTGGTAATTTAATTAATCAAATTACTTGGGGAGATCCAAACGGAGTATCGGAAGAAAGCCAAGATGAAATGGGACAGCAAATCAAATATAAAAGCTTTAAAATTTCTTATTTTGCACTTATTTGTTTCATGTTTCTAATTTTAATATTTTCAGAAGGATTTGCCTTCCTATTACTTGATGAAATAAAGAATCTTCCTCTCTTTATCGCACTTTGTTCTTCATTCTTTATTTATCCTATTGTCGAACTTATAGTCGGAAAACAATATAAATAAAAAGATGAGATTTTCTATATAGAGAAAATCTCATCTTTTTATATTTACATATCCTCAACTATCGCTTTTAATTTATTCACAGTCCGCCAATTTCTTACTGTAGCTGGTGTATGTAACTTCTGAAACTGGTTCATTAATTTGGAATTTCGAATGCTATTTTTGAAAAATAAATACACAACTTTTTCATGTATATAACAATCTTCAGTCTCATTTTTTTGCATAAGCAGCTGATCTTTTTCTATTTCAGAAAGTTCATTTGCTAGGAAGGCAACATGTATACTTTCCCCTTCTAGCAATGAATTGGCTTTATAGGAGCATCTTTTTATAATATTTATAAATTCCTCATTTGTTCTTAACATGACTGGAACATCAAAACCAAAAACGTTTTTAATTTCAGATTGTATTCGCTCCTTTAGAAATTTTATATCTTCCTCAGATTCGAATACGATATTACCGCTTTGAATATATGTTTTCACTTGTTTTAACCCTATTGATTCAAACACTCGTTTTAAATCAGCCATTTTAATTACCTTATGGCCGCCTACATTTATCCCTCTTAGTAATGCAATATAAATTGCCATATCATTTCTCCTCAATTAAATGTATTTCACAATTGATCTACAGTGATAATAAAGTAAGTTAATTTTAATATAAACTATAAGAACCTTGCCACAATCTATCGTAGTAAGGTTCTTTAAAGTTCTTTAATTTTGTTCAACGAAAGGTGCTTTCGTTATAGAACTGTTGCCTTTTTAAACAAAGGTATGTATCCTCCACTAGGCCCATAAGCAACTCCAATTTTTTCCCATTCATATTTTTCATAATAGCCTTTAAGATCTGAAGTAAGATAAAGAAATTTGTATCCTCTTTTTGCTGCTTCTAGCAGTCCATGATTCAACAAGTCTGCTCCTATAGAGTTACCTCTAAATTTTTCATCTACAAACAAACATGCTAGCCACGGGCTCAAATCCTGACGACTGTTTAAATCATTACGAATTAATGCATAAGTTCCGATAATCTTATCATCTACTTTTGCAATGTAAAAACTCGGTATGTCATTTGGATCAATTAAAGCATTAGTCATACAATCTTCATAAAAAGCACGCCCTCCTTCCTCACCCCATTCTTTCCAAAACACATCTATTGCCTTATTAAATAAGTCATCCTTCTTTAGTAATTGAATTATTTCCATAAAGCTACGACCTCCATTAGTATTATTTAATACTTGTAAAACTAACTAAAATTAATGTTTTTCAAGTATCTTTATTTTTTTATGTCACTAGCTATAATTTCTTCACTCCTAAATATATGTGTTTTATATTAATTCTCTTATCGTTCTAAGTAAAAAACTTACTACTTTGTTATGCAAGAGTAAGTTTTTCTTCTCATTATTTCATGATAGGTAAATGCATTATGATTTGTTGACCAATTGGTCCCATTCTTCTAAAGCCTTTATCTTGGAAGCCGACTTTTTCATATAAATTTTGTGCAGGAATATTTTTTTCATTCACAGCAAGTATAACTTCATTTTTTATCGGAAAATAACGTTTTACAAACTCTTGTAATAGCGCCAATGACTTTTCGGCATATCCTTTCCTTTGTCTATTGTGATTTATAGAAAATGAAGTTAAAAGTAATGCGTTCTCATTATCTGTGAACTCCTGTACTCTATCACCTGTTTGCAATGCGAAAAGGCCAACAGGTACCCCATTGTAATCCATAATAACAATCACATTTTTTGTATGATCACTTTTAGCTTTCTCCAGCAATTCACCTGGGTCTGATGTAAATTGAACTTGTTCACTTGGTAAAGTAAATGTTTGTATAACTTCTTTATATTTTTCTTTATACGGAACTAATTGAATTTCCCCTGTATGTATGTTCATGCAAAACTCTCCCATTTTTTACTTATTAACTTAAACCTTGCTGCGCTTTTGAATGTACTTTTCCATCTAAAAAGGTAATTTCAACAAATGAAGTTGAATCGCTTCCTTTCCAAGAAAAAATTTGTTTAATTTGTGTAGAATGTTCTACGCCTTCTTCTATGATTAAATTCCCTTCAAAACCAATTAATTCTTTTACTTCTTTATAAGTCATTCCTTCATTTATGTGCGAGAAATGATTTATATTGATAGATTCTTTCTGCTGTCTCTCCATCACAGTAGAAGAAGTAGTGGTTTGTTTTTTTACTTCTTTCTTCTGTTCACACGCTGTCATACTGAAACCTAAGCATAAACTACATAATATTAATGTGCTTTTTTTCATCATAACAGTTGTCCCCCCCATCATAATTAAACCATATATTCCCTTAAAAATAAACTGAATATTTAATATTATATAAAAAAACCCGTACAATTTAGTACGGGCCTAAGGTTAACTTTATTTATTCAAATGATAATTTGATTGGTCATTCTGTTCTTTTCTTAATTCTTGTTCTTCATCTTTTGGTAATTGTTTATCATTATCTTTAATTGGATTCGTTTCTCGATTTTCAATCATGTCATTTGGAACTTGTGGCATTACTCGGCCAACAATTGCTGCTAACTCATCGAGTATACCTTCACCTGTTTTTCCTTTTTTAATTTGCTTTCCAATTTGTTTGAGACGTTCATACGTATCAACATCCGCTACAACAACTGCATTAGCACCATCAGGATCGTTTTTTAAACTTTCTGCTACAGAGTATTTAATGGACTCCACACGAGTTCGATCGAGTTTCGCTTTTACATCAATACCTACAATAGCATATTTCCCAACAACGACTGCTGTTGCATCATTCACTCCTGGCACACTTGCGGCTAAAGATGCTAAATGGTCTGCTGCTTTTTCATTTGGCTTATTTGATTTGTTCGTATAATTAACATTTTTCGTCGAAACATTTTTTTGTTCTGGCTTTTCGTTTGGGTTGTCCTTTTTTCCAATACTACATCCAACTATAATAAAGCAAAACATTAACATATATATTAGGGTTTTCATTATTTTCACCACTTTACTAATAAGGTTTAATCATAAATTTTTTCAACAGCTTGCATTTTCTTTACTTTTTCTTCAGCTCCGCTATTTGCATTAATGAAAATTTGGTACGTATCTTTCCCTAACGTACCTACAAATTCATAGCAAAGTACTTCATTATGCAAATCATTTACTACGACGGCTTTGCGTTCTTCCATAACTTTAACATCTGGATTGATTTTCTTTCTCGCTTCTGCTGCAGTTAGCTTTGCTGATGGAACCGTTCGTTTTTGATGTGACGCTAAATATTCTTTTGCGGAAAATCCAACGATAGAACCGTCATCTAAAGCAATTTTCATTTGAATTGCTTCTGGATAAATTCGTATGCCATTCTCATTTACAACATACGTAAATACACCAACATTATCATATTGTGAGCTATCATAAAGCTCCATATTATTAAACTTATGGTCCTTTAAGAATTTCAAACCTTTACTTCCTGCATCGTTTAAACTAACTTTCTGTTCTTTAATTTCTCGATTATTCATAACCCAAATTGGATATCCGCCTTTTCCGGTAATATCCATATAAAACTCATTATTCGTCACTTCATCTTTAATTTTCACACTATAGAAAGATTCTTTTGCACCTTTTCCGCTTTTCTCAACTTCTACTTTTTCATTTCCTTTTAAATTTAAAAATGATTTTGCGATTTTCGCCGCTTCATCTTTTGAAATCGCTTTTCCTTCTGCTTCAAATCCGCCTTTTTTATTTTTTTGCGTACTTGTAAAGGTCGGTCCGAAGTTTGTAGATGAATACGATGTTACATTTTTTTCTACAGTCTTTAATCCATCAATAATTGTATTGTCTGCAGGATCACGATTTGATGCGAGTGCCATCTCAACATCCATCCAGCGTAAATTATTTTTCAAAACAAGATGTTGCACTTTTCTTAGTTCATCTTGTATATTTCCTGCATTTGAGTATAAAGTTTGCAACGTTTTGTATTCTTGAGCATTTAACGGCTCTTTTTCTAAATCACGAATGGCTGCACGGTAACTAAAATCACCAATATTCGCTAAAAATTCTTCCGTTTTATTAAAAGGCATTAATGTTAAAGGAAGTTGCCCTACATCCGAACGAGCTTCAGATGTTAATCTCCATACATCTGCTAATGCAGGTGATAAAGATGCACGTGAATTCATCGCGAGCGTTGTTCCAATTTTGTCGTGCAATAAATCAACCTCATATGCTAAATCATGAAATGCACGTTGATAGCTATTTTCCGCTCGAATTAATACTGCATTTTTCTCTTGGTGCTCTTTATAGCCCCAGTATCCTGTCCCAACTACACCGATTGTTAATAATACGATTATAATACCTCGTAACATAGTTCCACCTCCGCTCTATTTACAGAAAATATGTTTTCCGATCTTTTTAATTTGTGGACGCGTCCAAATCCATTTACTTGTTGCGGTATCTGGATTGAAATAATACAATGCATTTCCTGTTGGATCCCATCCATTAATTGCATCTAATACAGCTTTTTTTGCTGTTTCATTTGGTGTTAAATATATTTGCCCGTCTGCTACTGCTGTGAATGCTCTTGGCTCAAAGATTACACCTGAAACGGTATTTGGAAATGATGCACTTGTAACACGATTCAATATAACTGCAGCTACTGCAACTTGTCCTAAGTATGGCTCCCCACGTGATTCTCCATATACTGCGTTTGCCATGAGCTGAATGTCATTTTGAGAATAGCCATTTGGAACATTTGTCCCTTTATTTTGAGGTGGTTTATTTTCTTGCGCAGTACCACCACTATTTCCTTTATTAGCAGTTGACTTGTCATACTTCGTTGCCTTCACGAGCATTTGCTTCGTTTTAGCTCCAGCTAAACCATCAACAGGTAATCCGAATTTCTCTTGAAAATTTCGAAGTGCCCAATATGTACCCCATCCGAAAACACCATCCACTTTTCCCGTATAAAACCCGTTATATTTCAAACGAGATTGCAGTTCAATGACATCTTCGCCAGATGCTCCTCTTTGAATGACTTGATTAGAAAAGGCTTCTACATTTTTTAGTTGTATACTACTGACCATCAAAGATAGTCCTATGAACGCAAGTAAAACTGCTATTTTAAAAATAGCTTTTTGACGCATAATTTTCCCTCCTTAATTACGGAAATGATTTCTTGGTTATGTTTTGTAAAAGCCTCGCTTTTATGTAAAGAAGACAAAAAAATCCAAGCTAATATCGTTGAAAAAATATGTAAACAATATACAAAAAGAATAAAAGGAGTTCATCATGAAGAAATTGTTAAAGCGTGTCGCACTCGTCATTCTGTTCCTAACAACATGTTCAAATATATATACCGGCTCATCAATTGTTCATGCGCAGCCGCCGTATGCTAAATGGGGGAAACTTGCTGTAGAAAAGACGAAAGAACAATACCCGAAAGCTGAGATTATTGATTATCTTCATATAGGTAGAAAACCAAAAACCGTTCAAATAACAGTTGAAAAATTTAAATTATGGCTACGTGAAGATGGAAAAGAATATGGTGTTTTTGTTGATGTAGAATTTGAAACGAAGACAGAGAAATTTATAAAGGTGTCGTTCCAGAAGACGAGTAGATAAAATAAAACCCCACTGTTACTAATGTAAACAGTGGGGTTTTATTTTCTAAATTACTTTTAATTGCGAAGAAACTAAACAATTGAACTGGATTGAACGGATCCACCTGTGGCCTTATTGAACATTGTAATTCTCTTGTACATGCTCAATAAATAATTTCAATGGAACGAGTCCACGTTTTGGCATATGACTGCTTATTACAGCAACGACCTCTAACTGCGGAATGATAACGATGTATTGTCCGCCATATCCCATAGCAAAGTACATACAATACGGTATGTGAAATCTTTCATTATTCAATACCCACCAGTGATATCCATATGCCCCGACATATTCATACGTTTCAAATAGAGCCATACTTGATTTTTCTAACCATTTCGATGATACAATTTTATTCCCCTGCCAATACCCATTCTGTAAACATAATATTCCTAACTTTAATAAATCTTTAGACTTCATTTTCATTCCGAAGCCGCCGACATGTATTCCTTGCGGATCTTGTTGCCACTCATATTTGGTAATTTCTAATGGATCAAATAAATATTTTTTCGCAAACTGTTCTGTCGGCATTCTAGTAGCTTCTTGAATAATATAGCTAAGCAAATGCGAAGACCCTGAGTTATAATTCATTTTTGTAGCGGGTTCTTCAATTATTGGTTTTTCTAATATGTACTGCACCCAGTTTTCCGATTCTACAAAATCATTTGGGAACACTACTCCATTTCCGAACTCTTTCCAGTCCTCACCTGTAGTCATCGTTAATAAATGATACAGAGTCAAATCCCGCTTTTCATTAGATACATTTTCAATCCACTTTGTAATCGGTGTATGTATATCATTTATATATCCTTTATCGATTGCAATACCAATTAATATAGATACAATGCTTTTTGTAATCGAATTTATTTTAAATAGATTATTTTCACACTCTAACGTTTTATAATACTCAGTTGTTAACTCACCTTTTTGATAAACGAGAAATGTATTCACTTTTTTCTTTTCAAATTTATTTTCTAGTTGCTTGAAATCCAAAACTTTACCTCCATTTAAATAGTTACTTAATGTATTATATCTTGTAGTTTCCATTAAAACATAATTGTGCTCAAATAAAAAAACAAACCTGCCAGTTAAACTGACAGGTTTGTTTTTATAATTTCGTACGAACATTCCAAAGCTCTGGGAAGAAACGTTGATCAAGTACTCGTTTTAAATAAGATACACCAGAAGATCCGCCTGTTCCCATTTTATGTCCGATAATGCGTTCTACCGTTTTCATATGACGGAAACGCCATTGTTGTAACCAATCTTCAATATCAATCAATTTTTCAGCAAGCTGATATAAATTCCAATATTTTTTTACGTCTGCATATACTTCTATCCATGCTGCTTCTACTGTTGCATCTTCTTCATAAGGCTGCGTAATATCACGATTTAACACATCTTTATGAATCGGGAACCCTTCTTTTACAAGCGCTTGAATTGCCACATCATATATACTAGGTGCATGTAGTGCTTTATAAAGGCGAGCATGTAATTCTGGATCTTTTTCATAAATCTTTAATGCATGTGGTGTTTTATAACCAAGTGCATACTCAATCATACGATATTGGTACGATTGAAAACCTGAAGCTTGACCAAGTGAATCACGGAATTCAATGTACTCTGATGGCGTTAATGTCGCAAGAATATCCCAAGATTGAATAATTTGAGACTGAATTTTTGATACACGTGCTAACATTTTAAAAGCTGGTTGTAATTTATCTTGTTTAATAGATTCAATTGCTGCATTTAACTCATGTAAAATGAGTTTCATCCAAAGTTCACTTGCTTGATGAATAACGATGAATAACATTTCATCATGATGGTCTGATAATCTCTTTTGAGAAGATAGTAAACTATCTAATTGCAAATACTCCCCGTACGTCATATTTTCTTTAAAGTCCGTATGAATCCCTTTTTCCATAATTACCTTTTCGTTTTCTTTCATATTAGCCAAACGCCCCTTTATATATATTTCTACTTATATTGGTCTAATAACTGCTCGAACTGGACTTCCATCTGCATCTGTTAAGGCAAGTGGTAATGCGATTAGTTCATAATCTCCATCTACTACATGATCTAGTACGACATTTTCTAAAATGTGTATTCCATGTTTAAACAATTGATGATGCGCTTCTAATTCTTTATCATCTAATGGATCAACTGAGGGAACATCTACCCCAATTAAACGTATCCCTTTCTCTGAAAGAAACGGTGCTATATCTGCACGTAAATGCGGAATTACATTTGGGAATTCATTCGCTTTACCATGTGAAGATGTGCGTAACAATAAGCGTTCTACGCCTTCTAAATGAAAGTTTTCTAATTCCTTTTTCCCGATGCTTTCAAGATTAGAAACATCAATGATTTTTGTAGGCCCAACATAAACTCGAACATCTAAGTCTATTACTTTCTTTCCTTCATTATCAAAATGAAACGGTGCATCAATATGAGTACCTGTATGAATACTCATCGTTAACTTTCCGACATTTACTGATCCACTCTCTTCTTTTGACCATGAAACTTCATACGAGAATGGTGTATCCCCTGGCCAAGTGGCAATATCATTATTTAACGGTTGTGAAATATCAATCCACTCTGATGTTTTCATGTTTATGCCACAACCTCTCGCTTATTTTCAAATTGCTTATACTCTTCATCTTTCATAATATTCTTTAAAATACGAACAGACTGCCATACTTCCTCGTACGTATTATATAAAGCAACTGGCGCAAGTCTCGCTCCATTTGGCGCTCTAAAATCTGGAATTACACCATTTGCTTTTAACGCTTTACATATGCGTGCTGCTTCTGCATGCTCTAAATAAATATGCCCGCCTCGTTTTTCATCTTCTAATGGATTTCCTATTGTAAATCCAAAATCTTTTAATTCATGATCAATTAAATCAAGCATGTATCTTGTAATATGTATGGATTTTTCACGTAAACGTTCTATACCAGCATCTTTAAACATTTCAAGAGAACCGATTAACGGCGCTGTACTTAATACGTGCGGTGTACCAATTTGATAAGCACCTGCATGATCAGCAGCTGTTAATGTATGTTCCATATCAAATTGCTTATCTTTTCTGGAACTAAACCAACCTGATAACCCTGGAAGTCTATTAAAATGCTTCTTATTTACATATAGCCCCGCTACACCACCAGGTCCTGCATTTAAATATTTATAGTTACACCAAATAGCGAAATCAACATCCCACTCTTTGAAATGATGTGGAATAGCACCGATTGAATGACATAAATCGAATCCAATATGAATACCACGCTTATGCGCTTTCGCTGTTAAACGTTTCATATCAAGAATTTGGCCGCTTCTATACAGTACAGAAGGCAATAAAATTAAAGCGACATCATCTGTCATCGCATGAATAATATCATCTTCAGAAAGTGTTCTACCATCTCGGCTCTTCACTCGCACTAAATGCTCATCTGGCTCTAACCCTTTTAATCGAATTTGACTTTGAAGTGCATATATATCTGATGGGAATGTTAACTCATCCGCAAGAATTTTTGTACGTATTCCTTTCGGCTCATAGAAAGTTGCGATTACTTGATGAATATTCGTCGTCGTGGAACCGGTTACAATAGTTTCTTCTGGTAAAGCTCCAATAAGAGGTGCTGTCAGTTCACCTAATTTCTCCGAAAGGAAAAACCAAGGATGCTCACCCTCTGTCCAGCCGTCAATGCCATACTCTTTCCATGAATCTAGCAACGTAAGTAACGATTTCTCTGCTCTTTTTGAAAGTAGCCCTAATGAGTTTCCATCTAAATATATTGTTCCTTCTTTTTTATAAAATTCAGTTTGAAAATCTTTCAGTTCATCATGTTTATCACATTCAAGCGCATACTCATAAGTTGGTTGAAATGGTTCTTTATACATGGTGTCACCTTCTCTTAATTTTCTTTTTATTCTAACTAATTGAAATATATCACCTTCGTTGATATAACGTCAATGATATTATGTCAGTTGACTTTATATATGAATTTCTTTTACAATACAGTTATATTTTCAGATATTTCAGTATAAAGAGGTGGTTCTTTGAAAAACAGTACTCTTTCATCAAGAAAACACCGCTCCTTAGAAACAAAGAAAAAACTTTTACACTCTGGCTATACTATTTTTATACATAATGGTTTTCAAAAAACGACAATTACACAAATTATTAAGCATGCAGAAACTGGTTATGGAACCGCATATGTATACTTTAAAAACAAAGATGATCTCCTCATCGTTTTAATGGAAGATGTTATGAATCAATTTTATGATATTGCTGAGCGCTCCTTTTCGCCTCAAACAAAAGAAGAAGCACGTAGCATGATTCAAAATCAAGTTAGAGCATTCCTACAATTAGCAGAGAAAGAACGAGCTATATTGCAAGTTGTGCAGGAGGCAATCGGATTATCAAAAGAGATACGTCAAAAATGGGACGAGATACGAGAACGCTTTATAAACAATATTACGCAGGATATTACATACTCTCAAGAAAGTGGATTAGCACAATCTAAATTAAATAAAGAAATTGTAGCCCGTGCTTGGTTTGCGATGAATGAGATGTTTCTTTGGACGATTGTGAAAAATGATAAAAAATTAGAGTTAGAAAAGATAGTGCATACATTGACGGAAATGTATACGACGGGATTATATAAATAGCACACCTTCAATGAATAAGGTGTGCTATTTTACATCTATAAAAATATTTTATCTGGGTATGGTAACGCTAAAGGCGGCTTTTCAGATAAAGAGAAATATTGTAGTTTTAAAGATTCACCATCTATCGATTTTAGCTCGCCACTAGTAACTTCACACTCAAACACAACAACTATATATTCTAATTCATCACCATTCGGATATGTATGACGGTACTCTTCTCCTCCAAATACCCCTTTTTGTTTTTTTACTTGCACTTTCAATCCTGTTTCTTCCCAAACTTCCCGAACTACTGCTTCTTCTGGAGTTTCCCCAAGCTCAATTGCTCCAGCTGGCAAACTCCAGTATTCCCCACCAGGAAATTGAAACAAAATATCCCCCTGCTCATTTTTTATCACAGCAGCTACACTCGGCATAAAAATTAGTTCATGACCTAATTGCTTCCGGATCTTTTTATAATATAGCGACATAGACATATAATTCTCTCCTACCCTACTAATAACTGTATTTTCTGACATTTATTATATAATATTCTTAATACTAACTTCTATATAGAAAGGAAAAGAATATGTCGTCAGAAAAACTAGTAAACGAATTTCTATCATTTTTAAGTGCTACAAAACAGCCTAATAGCTTAAAATTTTTAAATGAGCTAATTAAAGCTCATCAAGAAAAAGTAAAGTGGGAAACCCTTTCTAAAATAATTGACTGGGAAAAAGGTAATGAAACAGGGGATTATTTTCCTTTCATTGAGACATACATAAACCGTATTACAACAAAAGGTCTGGGCGGTACTTGTTGGACGCACTCGATTGGATTCCATTGGTTATTATCAAATCTTGGTTTTGATGTTCATTATATGTATATGGACCCCGGACATTTATGCTTACGAGTCAACTTAGACCAACCTTATTATGTCGATGTTGTTTACTGTGCACCTTTATTCCAAGCTTACTCACTTTATGAATCATTTCAAATAAGTAATGTAAGAGAAACTTTTACTTATGAAGTCTCAAATAATAGGGTTAAAATTACTAGAAATCCAGGTCCAGCAAAAATCTTAAATACAGAGCAAATACATTTATCAAGTATGAAAGAACTCATTACAAAGTCTAATGATTGGCCTACCTCTCCTGTATTAAAGACAATTCAGATCTTCGGTTATATCGATGGCATTCCGACTTCTATTAATAATAATGTTTTAAAACGATATTTCCAAGGTAAGAAAAGAGAAGAAAGTCTTACATCTTCCGAACTTAATTATTGGATAACAGAAAGATTTTGTGTCGATAAAAAAATATATGAAAGAACTATTGAGATTTTTAATATTAAACTTCTTTATTATAAGCAGTTTCCACACATTCTGCTAAACGCTCCATTTGTTCCATAGTTAAACCTCGTGAAATCCATCCTGTTAACTTATACATAATTTTATAGTAAAAATTACTCGGTTCATATTCTGAAATTAATGTTAGTGCTGTACCTTCTTCATCTTCTTCTAACATATAAGTCATCGCTGAATATCCTTGCTTCATTTCACTACCTAGTGAAATGATATGGGGGGCATCGTATTCAAGAATTTCTACTTCTGCCTCCAATATTTTCTTACCGACTTTTTGAACAGAAATATATTTATCTCCTACATGTGGATTCTCTTTATCTATATTTGAAGGATAGCGATTTTCTATTATAAACGTATTCCATTCTTTTATTTTTTCATCTTCTATTATATAGTCACATACAACATCCATTGGTGCTTTTATTACTATTTCAATTGCAAAACTCATTATACTGCCCCTCTCAAATACCCTATCCATTTCTATTTAACTAAATCATTATGCCATATTTTATATAGTGAAATACAAGTGGAATTTTAACTTTTATTGCGAGAATGTTTTTCGTAATAAGAAAATCATGAATAAATAATTTAAATACTTATTCATGCAAAATATCTTACTAACGATACAACAATTAAATATAACGCAACGAGTAGTAAAGCGATGCCCATACTTCTATTTTCTTTATTTTTAAAATTTTGCACCCCTAAACTAACTAACATAAACCCTAATAGTGTTTGTAAAATTAGCAAACTCTGTTTCGAAGCATCATTCCAACTATAAATGGAATACCCCATTACAATAATTGCAAGTAAAACCGTTACAATCCTATTCATACGCAAATCCCTCCTATTCAAAAAGAAACCGCTAAGTTTCCTTAGCGGCTTTATTAACAATTTATATTTGTGAAATTGTTTTTCATGAATTAGATATAAATTAAAAGAATTTCCTGGTTAATATAACTACGTATGTTAACACACTTTTTCTTTATTTAATCTACTCACAATTCCAACTATAAATTTATATTCAACCCTCCTTTTCTTAACCTTTTTAAACCCTTCTTTCGCATCAAAAATTAAACACGTTTTGCGAAACCAAATTCGTACATATAAAGACTCAAAATAAATAGGTTTTATAATACCTCGTTCCTCAAATTCAGTTCCATCTTTATTTTCTGTTTCTGTTCGAACGAACCACCTATTTCCAATACCAATTTCAATATACTTCACATAAGTCCCCCTTTCGGAAATTAATTTCTAACTATTCTATTATTTCCCCGGTAAGCGCACATTCCGACAGAACATGAGCCCACAAAGAAAAAGTAGATTACAAAAATCTACTTTATAACTTATATTTTTGCATTCGTTTATAAAATGTACTTCGAGGTACATCTAACAGTTTTGCAGCTAACGAAACATTTCCATTCGTCTTTTCAAGCGCTTCAATCATACTATCACGCTGTATTTTCTCACGGAAATTTAATGTATACTTCGTTTTATTTTCTATTTGCAATTCAAGTTGATGTTGATTTCCCATCATAGTTTGTAATAAAAAAGAGATTTGTTTTTCGCATATTTCCCGTCCTTGCGACAAAATGTAAATACGTTCTAATACATTTAATAATTCTCGAATATTTCCGGGCCATGTATGTTGTGAAAATTGATTACAAATGCTCTTTGGAAATGCAACATTCCAATTCTTTCGTTCACAAAAATGTTGTATGAAGTACGGAATATCCTCCTTTCTTTCTATTAACGATGGAACATATAGCGGATAAACATGTAAACGATAATATAAATCTTGACGGAACTTTCCTTCTTCAACTAATCGCAGTAAATCTTTATGTGTCGCAGTAATAATACGAATATTGACTGGTACCTCTTTTGAACTGCCAATTGGGGTTACTGTTCGTTCTTGTAAAACACGCAATAATGCGACTTGCATCTCTGGTGGCACTTCACCAATTTCATCTAAAAATATTGTTCCACCGTCTGCTTGTTCGAATTTCCCTTTATATCCTTGGCGCCGCGCACCTGTAAACGCTCCTTCAGCATAACCGAACAATTCACTTTCCATTAATTCTTTCGGTAATGAACCACAGTTAACAGCTATAAAAGGACCATTTTTTCTTGGACTATTTTCATGAATCGCTCTCGCTACATATTCTTTCCCTACACCTGTTTCACCACAAACATATACACTTGCGTCAGTTGGTGATACAAGCTTAATTTCTTCTAATGTATGTTGAAATACACTGCTCGTCCCAGTTACTCCAGGGAAAGTAATTCCATTTATAAATAGGGAAGTTGAAAATAATTTTTCTTGTTTATTTTCCTTTACATAAATACATTTCCCAATCATTCTATTATTACTGTATACTGGAACTTCTAATTTAGTTTTCAATCCATAGTGCATTAAATCTTCAGATTTCATTCGTGACCAATTACATACTCGTTCACGAACCCTCTTGCTTGCGGAAACGATAACATCACGATGATTACAAATAACAACTTGCTCATCACTATCAATTACATCTAAAAAACGATGAATTAAGTGTAGCTCATTTTGATGCACTCGAATACTACATTCACGTTCAATTGCATGGGCAAGCGAAGTTACCATACCGAGCATATATGGATGTGAAAACTCAATTGGACAGGAGAAATCTAGACCGCCAATTAATTTTCCATCATCATTATGAATGGGAGCGGCCGCACAGCTCCAGCTATGAGATGCGACAGAATAATGTTCTGTACCACTTATCATAATAGCTTCTTCAATTTCTAACGCTGTTCCTATCGCATTTGTACCAACAGCTGCTTCCGTCCACTTCACACCTTCAATGAAATTAATATGTTTCGCTCGTTTCAACGTTTGTTGATTTCCACTTAACGATAGAACGTAACCGTCTGGATCAATTAATAATGCCATCATTTGCAGTTCATCAATGGTTTTTCTCATATTTTGTATTTGAGGTATTGCTATATCAAGGAAGATTTCACTCTTTGTCTTTTGATCCTGAAAAATATTAGAAGACAAAATTTTCTGACCTTTATTCATATGAGGGTTCACATTTGCTTGTTTACATCGATGCCATGACTCTGAAATTCTCTCGTTAATACGGCTCGAATCAAGAACTCCTTCATCAACAAACTTTTTCCAAGTATGTAAGTAAAACGGTGAAGCTAACATCATATCATCTCCCTTTTAATTGTTTTGGAGATTTATAAAAACATACTTTTATTATAAAATCGAATAAAAGCGTTTTCAACAAAACTAGAAAGATGACACAAATATGTTAATAATTTGAATATATCAATACATTTCTTTATTCTTTTTTAGTAGAACTATATTTTGTATAATGGACGCAACGAAAATACATAACCAAAACCACTTTTGTGGATTGCCATTTATAAAGAAAACAATCACGGCTATTGTAAATAAAATAGTGGATGCTACACTAAAATATAATTTTGTTTTAATTCCCATTATCCCTCACCTCTCTATCACTTTACAGTATATATTAACTCTTCATTTTTCATCTCTACTATGTACTCCTGTAAAACATACTCTTTCCCGCCATGTTTTTCATACCATTCATGTATTCTTCTAGTATGTTTCTCGTCACTTCTAATTTTTGATTCTATTTCTTTATACTGTTCATAACTATCATATTCCCATATGGCAAACATTTCAGTCGTACCATTCTTATTATCTTTCATCCAGCGTCCTATTAGCCTAGATCCATGCTTTACCTGATTAGGTAAGTTCGTGTTATTGAAATGATCATTAAACATTTTAATAAATTCATTTTTTACTATATAGTACTTTCTTCTATAAAACATACCTTTCCACCTCTTTTATGAACAGACTCAAATACATCTTCCCATTACAACCGTATTATAATACTGCTCATCTGACAGCCTCTTATCATTTTTCAAAATTCCTTCTACTTCAAAACCTAATTTTTTATAAAGTAGAATGGCTTTTTCGTTTGTCTCTAATACTTGTAATGATATCTTTTTCACTTCATTTTCATCAGCCCAATGAATAGATTGTTGCAATAGACTCTTGCCCATTCCATATCCCCAAAACTCTCTTAAAATACAAACACCAAACTCTACTTTATGAGATAATCTCTTCAAATTTGATCCTTCACATCTTGAAAATCCAACGATTCGATTGTGCACTTCTGCAACTAAAAACAAATTCTTTGTCTCTTCACTATCTGTTTTTATTATTTTTTGAAACCCTATCTTATCTATAAATCCCTCTCCAGCTTCTCTATCCATATTTTCAGTTTCGCCATCGATCTGAACTCTAATCTTCGATAATTGCTCAGCATCCGTTTCAGCTGCAGAACGAACTGTATAAGTTAATCCATTTATATAAAACTCTTGTTCTTTTATAATCATTACAAACTCCTTTTAAATGCAGTCTATTGATGCTATCAAAATTTCTTTACCTTGTTTCTCAAATTGTTGAATCGTTTCTTTACTAGCCTCTTCACCTGTTATAATAAGGTCAATCTCAATCAGTGACTCTCCTTTTATAAAGCAGTCTATTCCGATTTTAGTATGAGGAGCTAAACAAATGTTTCTTCTAGCAATTTTACTTACTGTTTTTCCAAAATAAGCAACTTCCGGCGTTGCAGTACTTATACCATTCAATGAAACACCATCACCTGTAGAGAAATACAGATCAATAGAGAATCTACTTATCATTTCAGAGGCAAGTGTATCTGTCATATTTCCTGATGGTTTCACCTTTCCACCAATTAAATACGTTTCTACATTCTTATACTCCCGTAACTTACTAGCAATTTCTAAAGTATTCGTAATCACTGTAAATGATGTTTCAGGTAAATACTTTAACATGGCATAATGAATAGAAGCCCCGCCAATAAAAACAGAATCTCCTTCTTGTATGTAGGATGCAGCAACTTTTGCAATCACTTCTTCATCTAGTGAACTATCACGATTACGTCTCGATGGTTCAGCAGCTAAATTCCTTACTCTAGCAAGTTCGATTGCACCTCCATGTGTTCTTTTTAACAAGCCATCCTTCTCCATAATAGACAAATCTCTTCTTATAGAATCAATAGACATATCGAAACTTTCCGCAAGATTTTTAGCAATTACCCTTCCATCTTTCTGAAGTAACTCTAAAATTTTCTCTCTACGCTCTTCAGTAAACATGTGCCCACCGCCGTTATTAAAGATTCTGAAATCTCATCCTTATTTTAATTATATGCATGCCTCTTCCACTTTACAATATTTTCAATTCTTATCCACTCCGTTTTATTCAGCTTTTCCCTCTTTCTATTCCGTGAACTGGACAACAAAATAAATGTATATTTGCATATTCCATAAACATACTTCCATTTACTTTCCTATTGATGTAAAATTATTCCTATGTTTTACTTTTTAATACAGAAAGGAATTACTATGAAATCTATAATTAAAGTAACTTGTACAGCATTATTATTTACAGGAATAATGGCAGGATGTAATGGGGATACTGCACCAAAACAAGAAAAGAGCGCTCTTGAAAAGAATGCAATGCACTATGGGGAAATATTTAAAAACGAATACTATAGAGCAACTGTTGAAAATGCTAAATTCGAAAAAATAGACAAAGAGTGGCGTCTCACAGCTCGCGTTACTATAAATAACGCTCGTGTTGACGGACAAACGATAGATCTTTCAGAAATAAAATATTTCATAAAAGATGACAAAACGGGTGAAAAATACGAAGGTGAAGTTATACAAAATGAAAATGCTAAAAAGGTTCCATCTGAGTTTTCTTTAACTACTGACATTGTATTTAATATGAAAACTTCTCCAAAAGATTTAAATAATATGTATTTATACATAGATAGCAAAGCTGCGCCGTTAACAGATACATATTGGAAACTTGATAATTTAGTATCTAAATAAAAAAACCAGTCTTACATGACTGGTCTTTTTACATTCATGTATCTATTTTTCATTAACATTTACATTGATTTGCTAATAACAACTTGAATTACATCAGCTAAACCAGTGTGCCCTTTCCCTTCAACTCGCTCTTGTTCCCCATTAAAGAAATGAATTACCTCATGTTCTTCACACCAAGTAAGGATATCAATTGGATCATACAGCATATCAATATCTTTTGGCCCACCAGTACCATAATTGATTTGTTTTTTTGAGTAAACTTCAAACATTATTAATCCACCAGGCTTTATCGTTTGTATCATTTTATCCAATATCATTTTTTGATGATCATTATGAAAATGTCCAAATACCATAATCGCTGCATCATATTCATTTACTGGCGAACTATCAGCTAATAAATCTACTTTTTTTGTATGTACCTCTACATTATGTTTCTCCGCCAATTTTTTTGTCTTTTCTAATCCGTCTTCCGAATAATCAATAGCTGTTACTTTATGTCCTTGTCTTGCTAGAAATACAGCATTTCTACCTTCTCCTTCTGCGAAAGCTATTACTTTATGATAATTTTTTAAACGAAATGCTTGTTCTTTAATAAACGTATTAGGTTCTTCCCCGTAAAAATATTCATCTGATTTATATCGATCATTCCAAAATTTATTCATCATCTTCTCTCCTTCTTCAAATCATTTTCTAGTTAGAACCGCTCATCTGTAATATCACTATTAATAGCTATTGCTGCTTTATTCCCATGTGATGCAGCAATAATTAATGAGGATGGTCCTTGAATCATTGTTTCTCCTGCTAAGTAAATATTCCTTTCTGAAGTACGCCCAAAATCATCTATTACAAAAGTTCCATTACTTTGCAACTCACAACCAAGTTGTTCTATAAATTGATTTGCTCTAAAGAAAGTAGGTACTATAAATCCTCCAGCTCTTTCAATCCGTAAACCTGAATAAAACTCTACTTCTTTTAAAAAACCTCCTTCACCTTGTAGTGCACGTATAGGTTCTGTAATAAAAGGTATATTTTTATTAGACAGTTCATCCATAGTAATTTGACTTAGCTCATTGCCATTTGTTGCGATTACTAAATCAATAGACCAGTTATAAACTAATTTTGTCATATGCAACGTATAATCTTCGTTTTCAGAAATAATAATGAGTGGTTGATCTTTTAATTCCCATCCATCACAATACGGACAGCTAAATAAGCTTTTCCCATAGTATTCTCGAACATTAGGAATAGATGGGAATTCTTCCTGTATGCCCGTCGCTAATAAAACTCTTTCTGCCAAATATTTTGTGTGATCTTTGGTCACAACCTCAAATAAACCATTGGATTGTTTCGTTATCATTACAACTGTTTTTTCATAATAATGAACTGATGGATACTTCATCAATTCATTTAATCCTATTTCCTTAAACTCTTCCGGTTTAATCCCGTCACGCGTAATAAATCCGTGAGAATTTTGTGTTACACGATTCCTATTCGTTTTATTATCAAATAACGCTATTTGTTTACGAGCTCTTCCTAAAAATAAACTCGCATTAAGTCCGGCTGGTCCTGCACCTATTACTGCACAGTCTATATATTTCATAAGCAAATATCCTCCATGAATGAATAAATTTAACTATAATTAAAGATATTAAAGAGTCTTTTTATCTTTAATATCTTTAAAAATAAAAGCGGATTAAAAATCCACTTTTATTTTTTTCGCAAGATCTACAATTTTTTGATTTCTTAACTCTTCTTCCATTTTCTCTTCTGCTGCGAGCATTGCTTCATTAATTAAACATCCAGGTTTTTCATGTAAACAACATTCAAATAATGATGTTTTACCTTCAATCGCATGTATAATATCTAAAAATGAAATATCTTCCCAATTATGACTAAGCGAATAACCACCTTTTGGACCAGATGATGAATGTATCATCCCTTCCTTCGTCAACTTAGTTAGTATTTTAGACAAGTATGTTGGTGAAACATTTTGCATTTCTGCTAATTGGTGAACACTAACTAACTTATTTGGTGTTGCCTTTGCCAGAAAAAGCATTGTATGAAGAGCATAATTTGTAGCTTTAGAATATTTCATAGTACGGCTCCTATTGCAGACTTCATATATCTACAATAACTCTATTTCTTTATCCTGTCAAACATTTGTAATACTCCATACAAAATTACATCTTCTCCAGTAATACATCTGCTGCGCAAATCGTTACTTCTATAAATGGGCAATCAAATAAAACTCCTAGTTCGAAACCATCTTCAGCAAGGTCTATTTCATGACATAACCACCAAGCACCTTCAAAATTTTCCGGAATAGAACATTTCGTTACTCCTGTAAAAGTTACTTGTAGTTTATCAAATTCACTGAAAGTACCACTGCAATCTAAAGTTATAATTAGCGTATCCTCTGATCTTCTCTCTACTGATTTGACTACACTGTCATGTAGTGAGTATTCATGTAGTTGAACGACATTCTGCGCGAGCCTTTCTTTTATAGAATTATAATTCTCTATATAAGCTTGCTCTAAATCATGCATTCTTTTTTCATAATCTACTGTCCACTCAAGCACAAGTTGCTTTAATTTTTCCGATGGGTATTCTGAATTAATTGTATTGTTATAAATGTATGGATGTAATGACTTAGGTAGAAACTTTAATAACTCTTCTTTCTTTTCTTCCACGTCTTCTCTCAAACTTTGCTTATAATCCATTCCTGCCTTTTCGCTCTCTCGCAAAATCTCTTCCCATTCTTCAATAGTTTCTGAGAAAATTAAAAATCCAGATACTTGCATTTCTTTATACCAATCTCTAGTGAAGTACTTCAATGGCAGCCCCTAAAACATTTTAAAATCCAACAAAAGCAATATATCCACTTATTATATCATTCCAATAACCATTTTTTCTAAAGAAAAAATGTAAAACTTTAAATATTCCGCCTTTTATTTCTAAAACTTCAGAATATTTACAAAAATCAATAATTAGACTACATTTTACTAGTACAAAGATTCATCTGTACAAAAATCTTAAACAAAAAGGGATGGTTATATGTTGAAGAAATTAGTAGCAGGGACATTAGTAGCTGGATTTGCATTAACTGGAGGATTAGGTGCAGTAAGTGCTGAAGAAAAAAATAACACAATCAAATCATTTGATTATTTAAAAGTGGATGAACAAAATGTTTCTTCCTTTGCAAAATTAAGTGATCAAGATAAGAAAGACATCCAAATTACTATGGTATTACCAGAGCAAAATGAAAATGGAGATTGGTTAGCTTATGGTTTTACTAATAGAGAAACATTGGATGCTTATATTGAGAAGGATAAAAAAGCGCTTAAAAATAAAATTAATCCTTTAGGTAGCGGCGCTGGTAGTACTGATTTTTATGAACATATAAATAAAGGTGGACAATATATTTACTGGAGTAGCGGCTTTAAAAACTTACCTTCTAGCTGGAATGACAGAATTTCTTCTGTAAGCACAGCATCACCTTCTGCAAGTTATTCAACGACACTTTGGGAGCATACTTCTACACAAGGATATGGGAAAGGTGTTGTATTTAAACACGCTGATTGGTATGGTAAAACTGCTAATTTAGCTCCTGAATGGAACGATAAAACTTCAGCTATTGACATTAAAAAGTAATAGAGGATTTAATTTCTTCTATAAAAATCCAAACCACTATTCTCTCATTCATCTAGAGAATAGTGGTTTATTATAATTCCATTTAAGCATGTACAGCATGTCCTACAGCTTGCAATAGCGCTTCATGAATCGCTTCAGATAAAGTTGGATGAGCTGCAATATAATCTCTCATTATATCAGCGGTAACTTCCGTATGAATCATTACAGTTCCTTGTCCGATTAATTCGGTTGCACGAGGACCAATAATAGAAATCCCTACAATTTCTTGATATTTAGGTTCAACAATAACTTTTACTTTACCCGTTTGTTCTCCAATAATAAGTGCTTTACCGTTTGCCGTAAAAGGAAATTCTCCAATAAGAATATCACCATATTGCTCTCTTGCTAATCTTTCACTTAAACCGACGCTAGCAATTTCTGGTGCTGTATAAACACAGCGAGGTACAGCATGATAGTTTACTTTTATACCTTCTCCGCTCGCGTGTAATGCTGCTGTTGTTCCTTCATGGAAGGCAACATGAGCAAGCTGGATTCCCCCAATCACATCACCAGCTGCGTAAATATGTGATATGTTTGTTTGCATATGTTCATTCACAGAAATTCCTTTATTCGAAAATTGAATGCCTGCTTTTTCTAATCCTAACTCTTGTACACGTGGTTTTCGACCTACAGAAACGAGAACAAATTCTGGATTGGCTTCTTGGATACTTCCTTCGTATTCAAATGAAGCCTGCTTTTTATAATTATTTAATCCTTTTAAAGCTGCTCCTGTAAATATTTCTACGCCATCATTTTCTAGTTTCCCTCTTAAAATGTGTGCGATATCTTCATCTTCACCTGGTAATAATTGCGGTTCCATTTCAACAATCGTAACTTTTGTTCCAAGACGACTATAAATACTTGCAAATTCACAACCTATTACACCACCGCCAACGATTAATAATGATTTCGGTATGTTTTCTAGAGACATTGCATGGGTACTATTTAAAATCCACTTTCCATCAAATGGAGCAAAAGGTAATTCAGTTGGTTCTGAACCTGCCGCTATAATAAACTGTTCTCCATCTACTACAGCTTCTTTATCACTGTGCATAACTCTCACACGGTGATCCGTTTCAAATTTTACTTTCCCTTTTATTACTTTAATTTTATTTTTCTTCATTAAATATTGAATTCCTTGTACGAGCTGCGTTACAATTTGTGACTTCCTTCCCTGTATTTGCTTCCAATCAATTGATATACTTCCTTTGTTAAGCTTAACTCCATAATTATTCGCTTTTCTCACAATGTCATGCACTTCAGCACTTTCTAACAGTGATTTCGTAGGCATACACCCAACATTTAAACACGTACCACCAAGATCAGCTTCATCAATAAGAGTGACGTCTTTACCATTTTGAGCCGCGGTAATTGCTGCTACATAACCAGCAGGTCCGCCCCCAATTACAACTAATTTACTCATTCTCTCACCTTCTCTTTATAAAAGAATTGTTACAGGTTCTTCTAAATAGCATTTAATTGTGCGTAAAAATGCAGCTGCTGGTGCACCGTCTAATACGCGATGATCGAATGTTAAACTTAAAGGTAACATACTTCCTTTTCTTAATTTTTTTCCTTTATATACAGGAACATGTTCAATCGCACCGACACCTAAAATACCAGTTTCAGGTGTATTTAATACTGGCGTAAAATATTCAATACCAAAGCTTCCTAAATTACTAATTGTAAATGTTGTTCCTTGCATATCGTCGCTATTTAAACTGCCTGCTCGTGCCTTTTGTGCCACATTCTTAATCTCTTTAGATAACTCTACTAAAGGTAGATTATTTGCAAATCGAATAGCTGGAACGACTAATCCTTTTTCTAATGCGACTGCCATGCCTAAATGAACATGTTCAAATTGATGAATTGCATCATCTATATAAGCGCTGTTCATTTCTTTATGCTCTCCAAGTGCTAATACAACAGCACGAGAAACGAAATCCGTAATGGTTAGTTTGTTATCGTATCTTTTTTGTACAACTTCCACTATTTCTTTATGTAAAGCAACTAAATCTGTAACATCTACTTTCATCGTTAACGTTAGTTGCGCGCTATTTTGTAAGCTTGCATGCATACGATTTGCGATTGCTTTTCGCATACCTGTAACAGGAATCACTTTACTTTCTTCTTGTTCAAGTACTTCTGGTATTGCTACTCTTTCTTCAAGCGCCTTTAATACATCTACCTTTGTAATTCTTCCACCAGGACCTGTACCAAGTAATGATCTAATATCAAGGTTTTCAGTTTTTGAAATTTTCTTCGCTACTGGAGATATTTTAACTCTTTGCTTCGTCACATCTATCACATATGGTTCTAGATGTTGGACCTTTTTAGGTTCTGGATTAGATGTTTTTTCTTCTACAACATTTGTACTTTCATAGACTTCTACTTTTTCGTTCGGTTTACCGATATAGCAAATTACAGTGCCAGGTGGAACTCCCTCATCTTCACTTACAGCTATATCAAGAACAGTTCCATCAGCTGGTGCTTCTATCTCTGTTTCAATTTTTTCTGAATTAATACTAGCGATTAATTCTCCTTTTGCCACATTATCGCCCGCTTTAATATTCCAACTCGTAATAATACCTTCTTTCATCGCCATACCTAACTTCGGCATTACAACTTCTACAGCCATGCTTCTCTCTCCCTTCTCATCGTTTCATTACACATGTAATAAAGATTGGTCTGCGATCATTTCTGATACAGTTTCAATTACTTTTTCTGGCGTTGGCAAATACAACTTTTCAAGCGGTGGTGAGAACGGAACAGGTGTATGTGGTGCTGTAATTCGTTTAATAGGTGCATCTAACAAATCGAATCCTTTATCCGCTACAATTGCCGCAATATCTGTTGCGATACTACATCTTGGGTTTGCTTCATCAATAACGATAAGACGATTTGTTTTTTCAACAGATGCTAAAATCGTATCCTCATCAAGCGGTGATAAAGAACGTGGATCAATTACTTCTACTTCAAGTCCCTTTTTTGTTAATTGCTCAGCAGCAGCGAGCGCAGTATGAACTTGTTTTCCAATTGCAACGATTGTTACATCAGTACCTTCACGTTTAATATCTGCTTTTCCTAAAGGAATTGTATAGTACCCTTCTGGTACTTCGCCTTTCATATTGTAAAGTGTTTTATCTTCAAAGAAGATTACTGGATCATCATCTTCAATTGCCGCTAATAGTAAGCCTTTTGCATCATACGGAGTGGAAGGAACGACGACTTTAATACCTGGAATACTTGTAAATAACGCGTATAAACTTTGTGAATGCTGCGCTGCTGCACTAAATCCAGCACCGTGCATCGTACGTACTGTAACTGGAACTTTTGCTTTACCACCGAACATATAGCGGAACTTTGCACCTTGGTTTAATACTTGATCAAGACAACTACCGATAAAGTCATTAAACATTAATTCAGCTATCGGACGTAAGCCTGTTGCCGCCGCTGCCATCGCAGCTCCCATGTAACCCGCTTCAGAAATTGGTGTATCTAAAATACGATTTCGGCCAAATTCTTGTACTAGCCCTTTCGTCACGCCAAGTACACCGCCCCACGCTTCATCATCTTGCAAGTGATCAACTTGTGCACCACCTGCAACGTCTTCTCCTATTAAAATTACATTTTCATCACGACGCATTGAGATTTTCATCGCTTCATTAATTGCAGTTGACATACTTACTGTTCTAGTCATTATTTTTCACCCTCCTCTTATTTGTAAGAAACGTATACATCTTTTAATAATTCTTCATCCTCTGGATATGGACTATTTTCACTAAATTCAATTGATCTTTGCACTGCATCATCTACTGCTTTCTCCATATCAACAAGTTCAGATTCTGTTAATAAACCTTCATGAATTAAATGTTTACGGAAATTCACAATCGCATCTATTTCATTTAAATGTTTTTCTTTTTCCTCTGCAGTTTTATATGTTTGTGCTTCACCCTCAAAATGACCGTAGTTACGATATGTCATACATTCAATTATTGTTGGGCCACCGCCATTACGCGCGCGTTCCACCGCTTCTTCGGCAACTTTGTATACTGCAAGTAGATCTTTTCCATCTACTTGAATACCTGGAATATTATAAGCTTTTGCACGATCAGCAATAGAGTCACAACTTGAAGCATATTCAAATGTCGTTGCTTCACCGTAACCGTTATTTTCAGCGATAAAAATTACTGGTAACTTCCAAATCGCTGCTAAATTAACGCCTTCATGGAATGTTCCTTCATTATTTGCTCCGTCACCGAAGAAACAAACACTTACATCTTTCGTTCCTTTATATTTAGCTGTTAGTGCTGAGCCGCAAGCAAGCGGGAAACCGCCACCTACAATCCCATTTGCACCAAGCATTCCTTTATCTAAATCAGCAATATGCATGGAGCCGCCTTTACCTTTACATAAACCTGTCGCTTTCCCAAAAAGTTCAGCCATCATACCGTTTAAATCACAGCCTTTTGCGATACAATGTCCATGTCCTCTATGCGTACTTGTAATACTGTCACTATCCGTTAAGTGGGCACATACACCAACTGCTACCGCTTCTTCACCTGCGTATAAATGAACGAAACCTGGCAAAACACCTTGCGCGAACAATTCATGCACCTTATCTTC
The DNA here is from genome assembly GCF_037120585.1 of Bacillus sp. CCNWLW194. Taxonomy (NCBI): domain Bacteria; kingdom Bacillati; phylum Bacillota; class Bacilli; order Caryophanales; family Bacillaceae; genus Bacillus; species Bacillus sp. CCNWLW194. Next base: position 60,684 of record NZ_JBBBBL010000006.1, read on the forward strand.
AAACTTACGAATCTCTAACATTTTTTCGTACATCCAACGAGCTTGTTCTTTCGTAATTTCATTCCCTTTACTTTCAGTTGTTTTTAACATGTCCAGCCCTCCTATTTTCTTGTTCATCTTTTATATTGCAAGTACTGTGCCAAATTCTAATCCTTGATTTAATAGGTTTTCTCTTTACTTTCATAATAAAAAAGTGGACAAAATGAGACATCTGTCTCGTTTTGTCCACTTTTGTTCACTTTTGTTCACTTTTGTTCATCTAATTTTAGAATTATTATGTTATTCATTATCAAAACTCTTCTGTAACTTCCGGATGTAAATAATTTGACCAATATGATACGCATTATGAGTTGTTACATTTGCTAGCACTTCCCACCACTTAGCGGAAACTGGAAATCCAATTACATCACTTTCAACCTTCTCTTCATTGATAAGCTTTTGCCATTGTAACAGTTTCTCTAGTAGTTTTTCTCTTAACTCATCGAAGGTTTGATTATCTGAAAGCATAAAACTTTTGTTATTATCACCAATAGCGGGCACGGCATTAACATTCGATTCTTTATACCTAGTTTGCCACGTTGAATTCCAATACAGTAAATGTTGTACAATTTCAGCTATACTATTACTCTCTTCATTCGGTTTCCAGAAAGCTTCTCTCTCAGATAGATCTTTAACTGCATCTGAAAATGGAATATACCAACTGGGATCGTTCGCATTTGCTAATAACTGATCTGCTAATACATCTTTCACTTGAGCCATTTTTCTTCCCTCATTTCATTATCATATTAATATACACTACTCTATATACGCTGATTCCCTATAAACCCCTTTTTTACATACGAATTGATTTCATAATGAATATAAGAATAATAGATTTTCTTATTATAACTCGTTATGATAAAAGAAAAAGAAAGCGAGCAAAAAATGAATAAAAAAATCGCAGTTATAACCGGGGCTTCAAGTGGGTTCGGTCTTTTAACAACAATTGCCCTTGCGAAAAAAGACTATTTAGTTATCGCTACAATGAGAAACCTTAAAAAACAAGTGAACTTAATATCTCAAGCTAATCAACTCAACTTGCAGCAAAACATAAAAATTCAACAATTAGATGTAACTGATCAAAACTCTTTACATAACTTTCAATTATTTTTAAAAGAAATAAACAGAGTAGACCTTCTTATAAATAATGCAGGATATGCAAATGGCGGCTTTGTAGAAGAAATTCCAGTAGAGGAATACCGTAAACAATTTGAAACGAACCTTTTTGGCGCTATTTCAATTACTCAGCTTGTTTTACCTTATATGAGAGAACAACAAAGTGGAAAAATCATTAATATAAGCAGCATTAGTGGTCAAGTTGGATTCCCTGGTCTATCCCCTTACGTTTCTTCAAAATATGCATTAGAAGGATGGAGTGAATCCCTTCGTTTAGAAGTACAACCTTTCGGAATAGATGTTACATTAATTGAACCTGGTTCTTATAACACGAATATTTGGGAAGTTGGTAAACAACTAGCTACAAACCAATCTGATACTACTTCTCCTTACAAAGAATATATGGATAAAATCCAAAAACATATTAATAGTGGCAGTGATACATTTGGTAATCCGATAGATGTTGCTAATAAAATTGTAGAAGTTGCAGAAGCAAAGCGTACAACATTACGATACCCAATTGGAAAAGGTGTAAAATTTATGATCTTAGCAAAGAAGATTCTTCCTTGGAGATTGTGGGAATACCTTGTTTTGAAAAGTTTAAAGAAGATGTAATTTTTTTTGAAAGAGGTGCTAATTATATGTTAGGTTTACCCTATGGCAAATTGTTTTTAGTTCCGTGGACTGAAGAATGGGAAATTGAATTTACGAAAGAGAAACAATTCATTGAGGAACAAATTGGCGAACATATTTTAGCAATACACCATATTGGAAGTACTTCCATTCCATATTTAAGTGCAAAGCCAATTATTGATATTGCAATCGAACTAGAAGATTATAAAGACGGTTTAAAATGTATTAAAAAATTAAAACTACTAAATTATACGTACAGAAAAGATGTATTGCCTGAAAGATACTATTTTAATAAAGGAGAGCCACGAACTCATCAAATTCATATGTATGAACAAGGGAATGCATATTTAATAGAACAATTACAATTTCGAGATTACTTAATAGACAATAAAACTGCTCGTATACAGTATGAACAGTTAAAGATTCAACTTTCAAAAGCTAATCCTAATGATAAACATCAATATGCAGAGGATAAAACAAATTTCGTTAAATCTATTTTAGCTAAAATAAAATAAGAAACCATTTAGTAGTAAATGGTTTCTTATTTATTAGTTATTTCATTATTTGTACCATTATTAATGAATTTATTATGTAGCAGGTGGAACGAAATAAAATAGTATTGAAAGCATCAATATAAATGCAACCATTCCCATTATCGAAAGTATATATTCTTTTGATTCTCTATCATACTTCCATTCCATCCATGCTCTTAAAGTACATGATATCCCTAAATAAGTGAACATGACATAAGCCGTTTTAGCGTTTTCAAATTTAAATATATAATAACAACTACTTATTACATAAATAATAATAAGCCCTATTTCTAATTTTACATGTAAACTATTCACATGCTTATATCCAAAGAAGCCTCTTTTCTCCATATTTAATTTTCTTCTTAAAAACTGTTCTATAAAGTAACCACCTATACCAAGTCCAATAATAATAATCAAAATTGTAGAAGTACCCATTGCTATCTCCCCTATTACTTTATTTATCTTTAGTAATAAAGTGGACTATATTACGTTTATTCTCTTCTAAATAACTTACAATTCCTTCAGGATATGTTGGTTTCTCTTTTAATTCCTTTATACTCTTCCATATTAATATAATATCTTCATGTTCTTTATGTCTTATTTCATTTGTAATCATCTCTTCAACCGTTCCCCTATGTATTAATGTACCTTGATGTCCTTTTTCGTTGTTCCACTCGAAAATATGCTCATTTACAACAGCTAGCTCTTGGACATCAATCTTCAAATCGTATTCTTCCATTAATTCTCTTATTATCGCTTCTTTTGCTGTTTCACCAAATTCAATAGAGCCTCCTGGAAAACGATAAAATGATTCACTTAAATCACATTGTACAAGTACTTTAGAATAATCTTCATTTACAATCATTGCTTCAGCACGTAATTTAGGCATTTTCATTTTGTCTCCCCATTCATTTCATATATGTCTAAATCCAATAGGTATAAAAGAAAAGATTAAGCATAATCCCTGTTATTATTAATAGAGGAACCGTTCCTAAAGAAATGACATATTCCCTCGATTCTTTATCAAATTTCCACTCCATATATGATTGAAAGCAGTATAAAGTTATTAAAAATAAAATGGGTAAGTTGCTAATATAAATAGGATTTAAATTGGCACATATCATCGTAACAATTATATAAGAAACGATAAGAACCCTAATACCCCATTTATGAGTGTTGTTTACATATTTACTATTCCATCCTGTTTGTTTCGGTATATTTAATTTTTTTCTCACTACTTTTTCCAAAACAACTAAGAATATGATCCATACTATTAATAAAATTCCTTTAACTAAAAACAGTGATGTCTCCTCCTTTACTTTTTATCTGGCTGATCACTCGGATAAGTAGCCTTTCCTTTATTATCAATATCCCAACTAATAATTGTCGCACTATCGCGTCCGAATTGATGATGAACGTGCTCTAATACATGATGAACACTTTCTTCATGTATTATATTATTTCTATTCATATCATTATACAGATTTAATGGTGTTTCATATCGACGGTCCCCACATTCTAATACCCCATCTGTCACCATTACAATTCGATTGTTGCCAGTACGTAATTCACGAATTCCTGATGAATAGCAAGGAACAGGTAAATCAAATGTGTTTACATTTCCAATCCATTCGTAAAAATGACGTTGATTTAATGCATATTGCCCTAACTTATGTAACTCTTCATGAAATACATAAACTAAACAATCTCCAATAGATAACCACCATAGATAATTTTCTTTTCTTACACATAGTAAGCAAGCTGTTTCACCTTTAATTATTTTGCACTGTTCTTTAAATGAAGAGGACTGAAAAATTGTAAGTATATGATTTTCAAGAGATCGAAACACAGTTTCAATTGGTTCTTTCATAATCGTTTTTATATTTTCATACTCTTTTTCAATTGTATTTACTACTAAATCAACACTTTCTGCACTATTATGTCCATCTAGTATAGCTGCAAATTCCCAATTACCATTTGACCAAACTAACGCACCATCTTCATTCTTTTTTGCTCCTGCGCTTATATTCCCACCATATGTACCAAGCAAGATGTCACCATATTGCTTTACCGAAATTTCGTCTAAACACATTTCCCTACTTCCAACCCATGAATATTGTCTATTATTTGTTGTATGCATATTCACTCACCATATACTTTCGTATTCTTTCACATAGTTTTTTGATTTCTTCTGCGTCACCATAAGGCGCACCTGTCCATTTCGCTACTTCAGTCGGTGACCAAAACTCTTTTGGTTTATTTGTATAACGCGGTATGATGTGCATATGCATATGTGGTACACCATTTCCTGAAACAAAAGTGTAAATATGTTCTGCACCTTCACTTTCTTTTAGCGCTTTACTCATTCTACTAGTTATAAGTCCGAATGCTTTCGCCTCATCTTCAGTTAATTCAGCTAGACCAGGTACATGTCTTTTTATGTCAATCATTATATAACCAAGATATGTTTCTTCACTATCCCAATGGACATGTCCAACGTATATAAGATCATCTTCATAAATAGCACCACCTGGAACTATAATATTTCCTTTATGTTTTTCACAAATAAAGCAGTTTTGTTCTACTTGTTTGTTTGTTGACATATCCATCACCATCCTTTTTATATATAATATCATAAAAAAAGGAAAAAAAGGTTTTATATTCCGAATATTCGTTCTTTTAACGCAACAATTTTTGAAATGAATTTACAACCTCATTTTTTCTTCAAAAACGCAATTCCAATTACAAGCCCAATCACAATTCCGATTACTAAATTATTTGTAAAGTACCCTTGGAATACACCGATTACAACCCCTATACCGACGCCTATTGCCAAGGCATCATTTCTTTTTATATTTTTAGCCAAATTGCATCTCCTCCCATCATTTCTTCCCTAATAATATCCATTTACATGACGTCGCTGTCTCCTAATATATTCGCTATTCCACTTAATAATTTCCAAAAAATGTACTTTATTACTTATACTTTTCCACCACATAATCCTCTTCTTAAAAAGAGATTTTCAAGTCGCTATTAAATAAACATATCGTTATTCATCGAAGAATTAAATCAATGAAATAACAACAAAACCAAGTTTTTGCGTCAGCTGATGGTTCTGTTATTGTTCGTATGTGATCTTTTCGAATATAAAAAAACACACTTTGTATAATAAAGTGTGTTTTCTTTTTATCTTCTTTTTTGATGAAATCCTTGTGTAATGCGGTCTAATATAATCGCAATGACAACAATAGCTAGTCCTGCTTCAAATCCCATCCCGATATTAACTTGTGTTACAGAGCGGTATACATCAACTCCAAGACCTGGTGCTCCTACAAGAGATGCTGTTACAACCATTGATAACGAAAGCATAATGCTTTGGTTCACACCAGCCATGATTGTTCCAGTTGCGAGTGGTAATTGTACCTTAAATAATTTTTGTGATGCGGTAGAGCCAAACGCATTCGCTGCTTCAATTAAATCTTCTGGAACTTGTCTAATTCCTAAATCAGTAAAACGAATTGTCGGTGGCATTGCAAAGATTACTGATGCAATAATCCCAGGTACTACACCTACTCCGAAAAATGTAATCGCAGGAATAAGATATACGAAAGCTGGCATTGTTTGCATAAAATCTAATGTCGGTTTTAAAAATTTTGAGAAGCGTTCATTTTGAGAAGCTAAAATTCCGATTGGGATACCTACAATGATTGAAATAATAACAGATGTAAGTACAAGTGCTAATGTTTGCATCGTTTGTGCCCAGTAGTTAATATTTAAAATAAATAATAAACCGATCAGTGTAAAAATAACTAAAGATAATTTTCTCGTTGTGTACCAAATGAGGAAACAAAGGATAATAATCATCAATATGGCTGGTATTATTATTAAAAAATTAGTGAGTAAATCAACGAATCCTCCAATAATATAAGAGAACCCTCGGAATACGCCTTCAAAGTGCTCATATAAACTTGCAACAAATGAATCGACCCATTCCCCTAATGGAATACGCGGAATACTATTCATCGTCTTTCACCTCTTCCTCAATGTTTCCTGCAAGAGCTTGAATGACACTTTCACGTTTAATGATTCCTCTAAGTCTTTTCTTCTCATCAATTACGGGTAACGGATATTTCATCTCCGCCATCTTTGCATATGTTTCCTCAAGTAAAGTATCCAAATAAACATGCGGAATATCGTTAAGTAATAAATCAGCAATCGGCCACTGTTTTTGTACTGCTTTACTCGCATCATCCGCAGTTAATATACCTAAAAACTCATACTTTTTGTTTACAACATATACAGTAGAAACACCGGCGTTCCTCATAATTTGAAGTGCTACACGTGGTCCACGATCAATTAATAAAGTCTCCGGTCGTTTTAAAATAGATTCTGCCGTAATTACTTTTCCTAAATTCACGTCCGCCACGAACTTCTCTACAAATTCATTGGCAGGACTCATCATAATTTCTTCCGGTGTTCCAATTTGGACAACTTCTCCGTCTTTCATCAATGCAATTCGATCACCAATTCGAAGCGCTTCATCTAAATCATGCGTAATAAAAATAATTGTTTTTTCCATTTTATCTTGAAGTTCTAATAGCTCATCTTGCATTTCTTTTCGAATAAGTGGATCTAATGCACTAAATGACTCATCCATCAATAAAACATCTGGGTCATTCGTTAGTGCCCTTGCGATTCCAACGCGTTGCTGCATTCCACCACTAAGTTGACTTGGATAATTATCTTTATGATGGTCTAATCCAACTAATTTCAAAGATTCTAACGCTTTTTTCTCTCGTTCCTCAACTGGAACTCCCTGAATTTCTAACCCGTACGCAACGTTTTGAATCACTGTACGATGAGGAAATAAAGCGAACTTTTGAAATACCATGCTCATCTTCGTTCTTCTCACTCTTCGCAACTCTTCTTTCCCCATCGTTGCGATGTCTTCACCATCTATGTATATATGACCTGCGGTTGGTTTAATTAATTGGTTTAACATACGAACTAACGTAGATTTCCCGCTACCAGACAAACCCATAATAACGAAAATTTCTCCAGTATATACTTCGAACGTTGCCTTTTTCACACCAACATTCATTCCTGTCTCTTTTAAAATATCCGATTTACTTTTTCCCTCTTTTAATAAGGAAAGGGCTCTTTGCGGATGTTTCCCGAATACTTTTGTTACGTTTTCAACACGCACCTTTGTATTATCCATGTCACTACTCCTTTTCTACCCATCTATTCACATAGTGTTGCGATTTTGCAAAGAAATATTACATAAAAATGACATTCATAAGATTTCTTTAAAATTCTCGTTTCCGTTCATAATAAGAATGCTTACTTATACATTTATTTAAAAAGGCAAACGTTCCTTAGGAGGTTTTCAATGAGAAAGAAAATATGGCTTATATGCCTTGCATTATTTATTACTATGATTTTCACCTCATGTAATGCAACAAATGCAAATTCGAAAGGGAAAATTAAACTTGGTGTAACAAGTTGGAAAGAAAACATTGCAACAGCAAACATGTGGAAAGTTTTATTAGAACAAAAAGGCTACAAAGTTGAACTCATGTATTTAGAAAAAGCGGCGATTTGGACTGGTGTCGCTCGTGGTGATGTTGATGCTAATTTAGAAGTATGGCTACCCGTTACGGATAAACCACTAAACGATCGTTATAAAGATGATATTGTCTTAAAATCAAAATGGTATGAAGGAACTGGACTAGGTTTAGTCGTACCATCTTATGTGAAAAACATAAACAGTATCGAAGATTTAAATGCTCATAAAGATGAACTAGATAATAAAATTGTCGGTATCGAACCCGGTAGTAGTCTTATGAATTTAACGAATAAAGCAATGAAGGAATATGACCTAAAACTAAAACTTGTCCAATCTTCAGAAGCTGCGATGATGAGTGAATTAAAGAAAGCATATACGAAAAAGAAACCAATCGCTGTTACGCTTTGGAATCCACATTGGGGCTTTTCAGAATTTGACTTAAAATATTTAAAAGACCCTAAGAAAGTATATGGTGAAAAAGATGACATTTATTACTCTGTTCGTAAAGGTTTCGAAAAAGATCATCCGGATATCGTGAAATACTTTGATAAATGGAAAATGAACGATGAACAGCTTGGTACATTAATGGTCATGTTAAATAAAACGAAAGATCCCGAAGAAGCGGCGCGAAATTGGATTAAAAAGAATCAATCGTTAGTTGATGAATGGATTAAAGATTAAAAAAACAGGCTAGAGAATTAGCATATTCTCTAGCCTGTTTTATGTTATTTTTTCTCAACGACCCCATCAACAATCCCATATTCTTTAGCTTCCTCTGCTGTCATAAAATAATCTCTTTCCGTATCATGTGCTATTTTTTCGATTGGCTGTCCTGTTCTGTCAGCAATAATTTTATTAATGTCATGCTTTAATTTCAATATTCTTTTTGCTGTAATTTCGATTTCTGTTGCTTGCCCTTTTACACCGCCAAGTGGCTGATGAATCATGATTTCACTATTAGGAAGGGCAAACCTTTTTCCTTTTGCGCCAGCTAATAGTAAAAGGGCACCAAATGATGCTGCTAAGCCCATACAAAGCGTTTGCACATCCGGTTTAATAAGATTCATCGTATCTAATATTGCAAATCCCGCTGTCGTTGAGCCGCCAGGACTATTAATATACAGGAATATATCTTTCTCCGCGTCTTCCGCTTCTAAAAATAATAATTGCGCTACTACACTGCTCGCAACCTGATCATTAATCTCTGAACCGATTATAATAATTCGGTCTTTTAATAACCTTGAATATATATCATAGGAACGTTCTCCTAATTTCGTTTGTTCTACTACATATGGAATTGCATTCATTTTAAATCCCTCCAATAATTGTTATGCCGCGCAAAGCATACAACTGTAGGAAGAAGGGTTTTTCGCATTAAATAATAAGACTGGCTGTTTAGATGGTAACTTAGTAAAATCAATTGTCGGAAGAAGTTTGGTTAATAATTCCGGCCTTTCTTCACGAATAGATGTTACTACAACTTCAATATCATCTGTGAATTCGACTATCTCAATCCCTTCTTCACTTACAGTTTTCAGCCTATTTCTACTCCGAAATAAAGAAGCTTTCACTGCCCCTTCCGATACGGAACATACTTTGGCAATATCAGCGATACTATATTGAAAAACATCCTTTAATAATAAAATTGCAGATTGCTGGACATTTAATGAAAATAATACTTTCCCTACCATTTCATGCAAATCCGCAATTTTTTCATGTGGTTCTTCAAAAGTAATTTGGTCTCTTATTTTTTCATGAACTGATTTTGACTTTATTTGATCTAACCAACGATTTCTAGCTATTTTATATACAAGCGTCATACAAATATCTTTATCACTATATTTTTGAAGAACTTTACAAACTGTTTCTTGGGCAAGATCTTCGCCGTCCCATTTGTTTTTCGTTAAAAATGTACAGTACCTTTTCAATTCTCCATATTGCTCAATTAAAAAGTTTATATTTGAATGATTCATATCGATATGATTTTTTAAAATATGAGTTACTTTTGTGCACAAAATAACCACTCCTTTTCAGCGCTTACTTAATTAACGATTCAACAAATAAAAAAGTTACGGGGCATATAAAAAAATTATGTTTATGTTCAATAATTCGCGGTCATAAATATGTTATGTACAATTTTACGTGAGGAGGAATAAATTTGCCAAAATTAACAATTGAAGGTGCAGGAACTTTTGATGTAACAGAAGGCACAAAGTTAGTATTAGCGATTGAAGACAACGGTGTAAACATACTTCATCGTTGCGGCGGAAAAGCACGTTGCACAACTTGTAGAGTAGAAATTATAGCGGGTGATTTTTGTGAAGCGAGTGCGAATGAAAAAAATGCGATGACGGAAAAAGGGATTGAGGATCATTTACGATTATCTTGTCAAATGCGTGTACATAAAGATTTAGTCGTTCGTCCGGTACTTACAGTTGAGAATTCAGGTCTTGATGCTGGGCCACGTCCGGCGGAATAAAGCGATGAATCTAAAACAACTCGCAGGTGAATATGCTGCAAACTTTGTAAAAGATGGAATGACAGTTGGGCTTGGCACAGGTTCAACTGTATATTGGACGATTCAAAAATTAGGTGATCGTGTAAAAGAAGGGTTATCATTTCAAGCTGTACCGACATCAAAGGAAACAGAGGCATTAGCGCAGCAATTAAATATCCCATTGATTTCGTTAAACGACGTACAAAGTCTTGATCTTACAATTGATGGAGCTGATGAAATTGATCCTAATTTACAGCTTATTAAAGGCGGCGGTGGTGCATTACTACGAGAGAAAATTGTAGCCTCCTCCTCGAAAGAACTTATAATTATCGCTGATGAATCAAAAGTTGTGACACGTTTAGGAACTTTTCCATTACCTGTTGAAATCATACCTTTTTCATGGAAACAAACCGAAAATAAAATCCAATCTTTAGGATGTCAAACAACATTACGCTTAAAAAATAATGTAACGGTTATAACTGATAATAATAACATGATTGTCGATTGTATATTCCCTAATCATATATCTACTCCTTCCGATTTACACAAACAATTAAAAATGATTACTGGTGTAGTTGAAACCGGATTGTTTGTTAATATGACTAGTAAGGCGATTATTGGAACAAAAAATGGGATTAAGGAATTATCATGAAAGCTGACTCTTACAGTCAGCTTTTTATATTTTCTCTTTATTGCGTAACATTATGATATACTATTAAAACAAAAGCACATCACACTAGAAAGGACTGAACAATTTGCACTCCAAACTCATAACAGAACTTACAGATTTAGAAACTGCCTTTCACATTCGAAAAGAAGTATTTGTAAAAGAACAAAATGTCCCACTTGAAGATGAATTCGATATGTTTGATGAAATCGGAGAGACATGTAAACATATTTTAGTTTATTATAATGAGCTTCCTGTAGGTACAGGTCGTATCCGATTTGTTGATGGTACTGGTAAATTAGAACGCATTTGTATTTTAAAAGACTATCGTAAATACGGTTTAGGAAAAGTAATTATTCAAGCGTTAGAAGAAATTGCTCGAAACAAAGACGCTACAAAAGTAAAACTACACGGTCAAACACAAGCTGAAGGGTTTTATAAAAAACTAGATTATCAAACTTCTTCTGATGTATTTATGGAAGATGGAATTCCGCATATACTTATGACGAAAATATTATCATAATAAAAAGGGTAGTATATGAAACTACTTTATGTATTCATATACTACCCTCTTTTATTAATAGAAAAATGAATTCTCAAGATGTCCTTTTGCATCAAAGCCCATTATCTCTTAGTTCATACCTCGGTAAAGCTTATATTGTTTTCCATAATGATAAGGCATAAATCCAGTTTGGATCCCCATTTCCTTTATAACTCTGGACTGCTTCATATACTTTTCCCTTGTGTAGAACTCTATCTCCCTTTTCATATGCTTTCTTTGCATCCCACTCTTCATATGAAGCGCTTTCAGTTTTTGTAGTAATTGTGAACATATCACTCTGTACAGATTCATTTCCAGCTCCATCAACAGCTTTCACTACATATTTATAAGTAGTATTAGGGAGTAAATTTTTATCCATATAAGAAGTCGTATTGGATGTTGCAATCTTTTTCATCGATCCTTCTGTTTCTCTATAAATATCGTAATGGTCTACACCAATATTATCGTCAGAAGGACTCCACATTAAATCCACACTTGACGTTGTTGTTCCCATACTATGTAATCCTTTTGGTTGTGTTGGTGCTTCTGTATCAGGAGCCTCAACTGTCGTTTTCACTGTATATGCTGCACTTTCTTTCGAGACATTTCCAGCTGTGTCAATCGCTTTTACAGTATAAGAATATTCCGTACTTGGTTGTAATTTTTTATCAATAAAATGAGTGCCCGGTACAGTATCGATCATCTCTCCGTTACGGAAGATTTGATATCCTTTTACCCCTACATTATCCGTAGAAGCGTTCCATGCTAGTTCTATACTATGCGCTGTTACTTTTTGTTCCTGAATTCCATTTGGAATACTTGGAGCTTCTGTATCTGGTTTTACGTCATTGATGAGTTTAACATCAATTACATTATAAAATGCATTTGCAGTATCAGCTACATCCCATACTGCTAAAATCACATGATATCCACTTCGATCAGTAGGTACATTGATTTTGTGAGTTAAATTATTTGAGGCTGCAGAACCATCATGTTGTACAGTTCCAATTGGTTCAAAATCTGCTCTTGTGAGCGCTTTATTTGGATTCCATCCTTTTTTTGTAATATAGTAATGCCATTTACTCGTTAAATGAGGCGCTGTATACTTCCAAGTAAATGTATTTTCACCACCTGTGATTGTATTTTTAAACCAACGATTGTCTGCTTGTTGATCTAAAATACCACCAAATTTACCACCTGCAGAAGCGATTTGCCCATCAACTGGGCCACCTTGCGGGAATCCTTTTGGTGCTTCTAAGCTTTGCGGTTCATACATAACACTTCCGCAATTTACATTTAGTGCACCATAAGTTGGACTACATAAAGCAGATCGGCTGCCAGGCTTTTCAACAAAACCGTGCGCGTATGCGTTTTGAGGAATAAGTGTCGTACCAATAATTCCAGCTGTTAATGCAACAGCTCCTAGACTTTTTTTGTTCATTTTCATGTTTTGTAGTTGTTTTAAAAATCGATTATTCATGTTCCTGTCCCCTTCTTGTTATACTTTGTAGTGTAATGTGGGCTTTGATGTAAAAGAATAACGAGAGACAATCTTGTATCGATGTATGTGTTAGTTATGCATACACCGCAGTGAAAATATATTTCTATTCATGTGAAATATTTCACTTAATGAATATATCATGACATAGAAATCAACAAAACATGCGCAGAAGTTGTGCAGAAAATGTGAAAGCATTACTAACACATAATACTATGGCCAGAATTTATAAAACAGGATATTTAATCTTTCAATGTAATTGATTCTCCGCTTTATATAACAGAAAAGTGTCTATACCATTTCATATAGACACTTTTCTCATGTATAATCTTCTATTTATTACTGACCTATAAATGTAAAAATCTCATCGACAGCTTGTTTATGCCCACCAGATTTTCGAAATGACTCCTTCAAATGTAATGCAGCTTCTTTATATGATGGATTATTTAATACAAGTTCTACACTTTCACGTAGTTGTTCCACAGTTAATTCTTTCATAGACAACTTAATCCCAGCTCCTAGATTCTCTACTTGCTTTGCGATTACTGGCTGATCTGCACTTTGTGGAATTACAATGAGTGGAATCCCGTTATTTAATCCTTCATGTGTACTGTTCATCCCGCCATGTATAATAAATAACTTTGTATATGTTACTTCTTTTTATAATCTAACTATCTACGTTATCGCACTTCTCTAAAAATAGTTTTACTTCATTTGAAGATTTTAAAATAACAACATCTTTATCCTTGCTTAATTGATTTAGCCTCTTTAAAATGAAAGGTCGTTTCGTTTTAGGGTATTCCCATATCCATTTGAAAAATTGCAAATCAAATCTTTCTTTACATCCAGCCCCCATATCCGGCCTTGTTTTATTCCGATATTGTACAATCCTTTTAAAAGCACGATAAACACATATTGTTCTATGAATATCAAGAAAGATAATTGTATCAGCTGCGTTCATTCTTATGTCCATTGTCCCGCCATAATTCCCATCAATAATCCACTCATCTTCTTTAACTAATTCATTTTGAACCGTTCTTTGCTCTTCTTTCGAAACACCCTCCCAATTTGGTTTCCAAAATAGTGCATCAAGATGATGCACCTTAATATTTAGTTTATTTCCTAGCTGTTTTGCTAATGTAGATTTCCCTGAACCACCAGAACCTATTAATATTATTTTTTTCATAAATACATACTCCTTTTCAGATTCCCTTATTTCTTCCGTAACATAAATTCATAAAACATTCCAATCCCCACACCAATTGTGTAAGCCACCAAATCACTCCACAAAAATCCGTAACCTAATACGAGTCCACCTAAAGTCGTTGCACGAACGCTATCTATCCATTCAGCATGGTATAATTGGCTCACTTCAATCCCGTAGCAAAACATTAAACTAATAAAAGTCAATTTCTTCGTTTCTATTTTAGGAAATAAAAATCCGAATCCAGTAAAAATCATTAATGCCCATAAAGCATCACCTAAATAATCATTTAATAGAGCGGGCAGCGCAAAAGCTAACTTTCTTGAGCTAAGACCTAAAATAATTACAACGATAGTAAACAGTGCATATAATAATCTATTTCGTTCCCTATTCATATAAAGTTCTCCTAAAATGTAATTTAAAACTACAAATAGCTAGTAAAATATAATCATTTTACTAGCTAGCTATTTATTAATTGCTTTCATAATAAGAAAATGGGGATTTGTATTTAAATAATGATAAGATTTTTCATTTACTTCTTTCATCTTTTCAACTGGCCTCGGTTCCACCATTTTTTCTAACACAAAATAATTTGTTGTTTCATTAATAATGTCTTGAAGTGACCTTCTAAAAAATTCAACTTCAATTGTAATGTTGGATTTAACCCAAGTATCTACTAATAATTGTTTTTCGAAATAATTTTCACAAGTAAACTTTGTAAAGTCCATAAAAGGATGATGAATGGAATATATAAATTCTCCACCTGGCTTCAATACTCGACGAAACTCCTGAAATACTTGATTCCAATTTTCTAAGTAATGAAGGGTTAACGAACTCACAATAACATCAAAAGTATTATCTTCAAATGGTAATGTTTCTTGCAAGTCATGACAAAGAAACGTCGCTTTATCACCTGTACTTTCCTTTGCAGCTTTTACCATTTCAGAACTCACGTCAATTGCAGTGACATTTGCTCCTCTTTCTATAAATTGAGAGGTATACCACCCAGCTGCACATCCAGCATCTAGTATACTCTTCCCTTCTAAATTCTTCGGAATCATCTCCATCATCGCTGGTCTTTCGTAATAGCTGTTATATGGATTTGCCACATCTAGATTTTCTTTATATGTACTCGCTAATTTATCATATGTACCTTTAATCGTGTCTTTCAATACATCCACCCCTTATACATATTAATCTAATAATTCTTGCTGCTTTTTCTTTGAAAATGACTGTAGAACTAAATCATACGACCAATCAATCATCTTATTAATTTGCTCCCGCTCTACAACTTTATTAATATACACTGTATTCCAATGTTTTTTATTCATATGATATCCTGGAATGATTGTATCTGGATAATCTTCTCTTATTCTTATTGAAAGTTCTGGATCACATTTTAATGTAATTGCCGCTTTTTCACCTTCTTCATGGTTCAATATCGCAAATATTTTATTGTTAAGCCTCATACATGTTGCATTCCAACCATCAGGAGAATCTTCTGTCGCTTTTCTTTTTTGATAAACAATATGTTCTTATTGCAATCATTCTAATTGTCACCTCTTATTCTTTCACTATTTGATTACGATGCATTACAATTTGTTTCGTCGCTTGAAACTGCTGTTCACCATAAAACTTTATAAATTTCTCTCCACAAAATAAGCTCACAATATCGATATGAGGTATCTCTTCAAGTAACATTGTAAGCATCTTCTCTCCAATACCTTTATTTCTTACACTCTCATGTACAACAACATCTTCTATGTACGCTCGAAAAACACCATCAGAAACAACTCTAGCAAATCCTATTAATTCGTTATTTTCCCATACCCCAATAGCTATACTATTCTTTAACATTTTTTGAATATCGTTTTCTTTTCTTTTCTTTCTGGCCACCAACCGACAGAATCGTAAAGTTTCTTTATTTTTTCTGCGCAGATTGGTTGATCATGTTGTAATTTATACGTGTACATTTTCTTTCTCCCATTGAATAGAATTTATATTATTATAATTACTTTTATGAATAATTCAATTTGGTATTAGCAAATTCGCTTGCATACTTGTTAGCACTTCTCATTAAGTAACTCCAATGATATTGCAGCGAATTCCTCAATACGATCTACACAGTGCAGTTTCTCTTGGTATTTACTTTTCCTTACTTCCCTTCTTTCACTATATAGTTCTGGAATCCCCCTGTTACCAAACCTTCATAAGATTAATTTATAATACAGATTCTACAATTGCAATATAAACAGTTCTTCACTACCTTTCATATCCCCTCTATTAAATTACGTTATTTAAAATTGGTGAATTTATGAATATAAACAATTACTAATGGGATATTTATCTATTAAACTTTGAATTACTTGTAAGAAATGGTAAAGTTAATAAGGTAAAAAATACATTAAGTGAGGCGATTTTTTGAAAAAGTTTAGTTTATTACTAACAGCATTTGTCATGATTTTATCATTGTTCATTCCAAATCTTACAAGTGCCAAATCTTTCCCTGATGTCCAATCTAATCATTGGGCAATTAAAGAAATTAACTATTTATCGGATAAAGGTATCATTAAAGGTACGCCAGATGGATCTTTTAAGCCAAGCGATGATGTAACTCGTGGACAAATGGCCTTAATGCTAGATTTATCATTAAAATTAGAAAAACCATCTAGTTATAATCATATTTTTTCCGATGTAGCCAAAGGTATCTATTACTATGATTCTGTACATAAGTTAGCACATAATAACATTGTACAACGCGAAACAAACTATTTCCCTGACCGCTCATTAACTCGTGCAGAAATGGCAAAAGTTTTAGTTAAAACTTTTGATTTGAAGCCTACAGGTGCTGACGTCAATTTCCCTGATGTTCCATCTAATCACTGGGGTTACAATTATGTCAAAATTTTAGCACAAAATAATATTACCACTGGATTACCTGATGGTACATTTGGTCCAGGTGTAAAAGTAACTCGTGAACAATTTGCTGCATTTTTGGCTCGTGTATTAGAAACAAATTTCCGTCCTGCTCTTCCTAAGCCTAAAGGAGAGTTAGAAGTTCATTACATTGATGTCGGACAAGGTGATGCTACTTTTATTAAATCTCCAAGTGGAGAAACGATCCTTATTGACGGTGGAAATAACGGAAAAGGTAAAGTTGTAGCAAATTATTTAAAAGGATTAGGATTTCAAACTATCGATTATATGATTGCCACTCATCCTGATGCCGATCATGTAGGCGGATTGGATGAAGTGCTTTATGCTATAAATGTAAAAAACGTTTACGCACCTAAAGTGAGTCATACGACACAAACGTTTAAAGACTTTTTAACTGCAGTAGCTAACAAAGGGTTAACTATTAAAGAAGCGAAATCTGGAGTAACTTTACCAATCAATGGTTTAAACTCACAATTTTTAGCTCCTGTTAAAGAATACGGTAACGATTTAAATGAGTGGAGTGCTGTATTAAAAGTAACACATGGCAGCAAATCTTTCTTATTTACTGGTGATGCTGAATCTAAAAGTGAAAAAGATATGGTTGCAACGTACGGTTCCAGCCTAAAATCCGATGTATTAAAACCTGGTCACCATGGAAGTAAGACATCTTCTTCTCAACCATTTTTAGATGCAGTGAAACCAAGTATCGCTATGATCAGTGCAGGTGCAGGTAACCGATATGGCCATCCTACACAGGAAACTTTAGCAAAGTTAAATGCAATGGCTGTTAAGGTATATAGAACCGATTTAAATGGAACTGTAACTATTAATAGTGATGGTTCTAGCATTTCTGTAAGAACGGAGAGATAATTATGAAAAGAGGTATTATTGACCGTTTTGAAGGGGAACTAGCAGTTATTGAAGTGAATAACGTAACAATTGATGTACCTAAATCCAAACTCCCTTCCACTGCAAAAGAGGGTGATGTTCTTATAATAGAGGATGATACGTATACAATTGATAAGGACGAAACAGATAAAAGAAGACGTGAAATACAAGATTTAATGAATAAGCTATTTGAATAGTAAAAAAGAGCCCTCCAAAAAAACTGGACGGCTCTTTTTTTACACAAATAGTAGCTAGTTATTTTTTTATTATTTAACTTCATACCACCAACCTTTTCGATCAAGCCAGCTTTTCATTGCGTTTAATTGCGTATCACTAGTGGGTTCAGTAACAAAATATGTTAAACCATCTGATTGTAAAATGAAGGTAGCAGTCATTTTTAAAGAAGTTAACGCTCCCATAACATCTGGAGTTTCATGTGGTGAAAAAGCACCTGATTGGATAATGTTTTGTTTTGAAACTTGCGCTTGCACATTTTCTTGTTTTGGTACTGATTCAGTAAACCAAGAAAGTGGCTTATTTCCTATTAATTGATTTAAATCACATGTACCGATACCAGGTACATTACCAGTCTCAGTGTATTGCCAAATATCACAAGGATATGCTGGTTTATTACCGCCATACCTAGGAATCCATACAAAGTCACTTTTTACGTTCGCCATACCGAAAGGCGCATACATATGATGTCCAACATATAAACCAACTTTCTTAGCACCTAGTCGGCGTAATTCATCGATAAAAGCTTGTGTACCGGCTCTCATGTCATCCATTGTTTTCATTTCTACATCAGCTGCCCAAACTGTAGCGCTCTTATCACCACGATTCCAAAAATCTTGTGCTTCCTTCTTCGCATCAGCAATTGAAATAAAACGGCAGAATGCATAGTTACCAAAAGGAATATTTCTTGTTTTCATTGCTTGGGCATAATTTTTATATAAAGGGTCTACATAATTTGAACCATCTTGTACCCTAGCGATTACGAAATCTAGTTGGGGCGCTGCTACATCCCAGTTAATGTTACCGTTCCATTTTGAAATATCTACAATATACCCCATAACTTAACACCTCCTTTATCATTATTATATTCAGTGCTCGTCTTATTGCTCTTCTCCTTCTAAAAATTCAATAGTATTTGTTAGTGCATATAGTAAATACGACTAGTTTCTTCTACAAAGACAGTAACTCATTTCCGATAAAAAAGAAAATCTTTGTTATACGAACCTTATTATTTGTTCCCATAATTGCATCTGATTGAGTAGTAGCTATAAACAAAATAAAAAGCATCACCTTGTTAGTGATACTTTTAAAATCTATTTTTCTTGTAGAATACTATTACTATAATCTCTTCTCTAAAAAGTGTTGACTATGTCCCTTAGGATGATCTTCAACAACACCATATTCTCGGTAGCCGTGTTTTTTATAAAATTCTGGTGCTTGAAAACTAAATGAATCTAGTAATATTAATCTACAACCTTTTTCCTTCGCGATGTCTTCGATTTTATGTAATAGTTGACTGCCATAACCATCATGACGAACCAATTCGTCAACCCATAAAAAATCTATATGAAGATGATAAAAATACATCGTTCCTGTTACCCCGCCAAAGATTTTTCCAGCCTCATCTTTCACTACGAAATTTACTTGTTCCATCGGCTGTTTCGCTTCATCATTTAAAATAGACATGTTATATTGAATGACTTTATTTTTTATGTATTCTCCTTCAGCGCGAGTACCATTCTCTATGTGTTTCATATATTCCTCCCTTTCAACTTAGTAAGTTACCTTTAATTTTTACTTTTCCTCTTTAAAATACTAATAAATACGAATCCACCATATGTAACAAAGCATGAAAAACCAATTATCCCGGGCACAGAAACATAGCCTATTCTTATATAACTTATAACTGCAAAAGAAGCGATAGACAGTAAAATAAATGTCCAAAATAGAAGAGCTGTTTTTCTTCGCCCTTGTTTCGATGTACTTTCTTTCTCTTTAGAAATACGTGTACCAAAAAGTAATACAATACAAATGAGGATTGCTGCAAAGTAAATTGTATCTAACGATAAAGTGTGATCGTAAATCGCGATTCCAACTTCCAAGGCGATAATTGTTACTATTAATATAATGATTGTTGATGTCTTTAAGTTTCTTTTCAATCAATCACTCCTAGCGTAATTTCACTATATTCTTTGTATATGTACTTCAAAGCTACTGCAAAAACTTTATCTACCTCTTTATTTTCACGTCGATTAGGTAAGTCTTTTCCCCCAATAACATAAAGAAACGGGAATTCGTTAAATATTCCTATTATACCAATATTTATTGTAGCTGAAGATAGTCCACCTGTCATATGAGCTAAGTGATATGAATGTATTCCTTCATATTCACCTTGCTGCCTTACCATGCCGCTAATAATTGGTTCCCATAATTCTGCTTCTGATTTATAACCTTGAAATATATGTACTAAAAGTGAAAGAAGTTCATTTAATTCTCCAATATTTTTCTCATCTCTAGCGTCCTCTTGTATATGAATTTTTGAAAAGTACGTTTGAGCATACATTTTCACAGCATCCCATCCACCACAGTACATTACAACTGACTGTGCAACGTAACTATCATGACATGCTATCATTACTTCAACTGCTTTACTAAGTGTTAAAGTATTTCTTCCTTGTAAATGTGGATATAACTGCGCACTATCTTCATGTGGATTAAATTTAACATCATGAAGTATATCATTCCAATTACGTTTATTTTCCTTCACCATCTGCGCTACTACAAATCCAATTACTACTTTTACTGCCGATGCTAACGGAATATTTAATTCACTATTATATGAAGCAACTATACGATTGCTTTTTGTAGAATAAATAGCTATCCCAACATGATCAGAGTGTATCTCTTTCATTTTTTGAATGACAGTTTCCATTTTCATTCCTCATTTCATATCGTTTTATCACCTTCTAATAATTCAATATAGAATTTAAAAATCCTTTTTAGCAGATTAAATCGGCTATTACAATAAGAAAAAGGTAGCATGAATTACTCCTTGCTACCTAAAAGATAAATTTTTACGAAAAACCTCTATTCTTCTAAAGGATTTTTAGGACCACTAAGCTCCAATTGATAAAAAGCTAAATCTAGCCACTTATTAAACTTATAACCAGCCTTTTTGATTGTCCCCGCATGAGCAAATCCATATTTTTCATGTAAGGCAATACTTTTCTCATTATCTGCATCAATTCCAGCAACTAAAGTCATATATTCCCTTTCTTTTGCAATTGTAATTAATTCTTTCATTAAAGAATTTCCTATCCCACATTTTCTATATCCCTTTTTAACGTATATAGAATGTTCAACTGAATATTTATAAGCAGGCCAAGCTCTAAACGGACCAAATGTCGCAAATCCTACTACTTTATTATCTTGTTCGTATACAAAAACCGGATAGCCATCAGCCTTTTTTTGTTCATACCAATCTATTCTATTTTTAAGGGTTACAGGTTTATATGCATATACAGCTGTTGTATTTAGTATCGCATCATTATAAATATCTAAAATATATGTTACATCTGTTTCCATTGCTTCCCTTATCATTGTTTTCTTCCTTTCATATACGTTATCTTTTTAACTACCTATTCGTTACACGAACACTAGCTTTTCGGAAGCCATCATAAATGTTTAATGCAGCAGATACTATATAAATGAGAATACCTCCACCAATTAACCACCCTTTAAATTCCTCTGGAGAAATAGTAAACACATTTGCCACAAACGTAATAAATCCTTCGTTAAACAAGTGCGGATTTACTACAATTACAATGAATACTATTGTTCCCGCTATTTGGAGAACAGTATTTCCGATTGCCAATCTTTTCGTCCATTGTCCCTGTACTAACTTATAAAGAGATATAGCTATTTCAAAAACAATCATAATCACAACGATTAGCCAATATTGAAGTAACACATCTTGATTAAACGTCGGCGCAACAAACTTCAATCCTTTTTCCGTACCACTGTATACACCAACGAGGTGATTCGCATAAAAGTAAAGTGTAGCCCAAATTGCCGTCCACATTAAACCTCCAAAAACTTCAAACTTAGAGATTGCTTTTTTCTTCGGAATATACGAAATATTTTTCAAATCATCTGGCGTCCACTTTTTTAAACTTGTCGTCAATGGTTGCGTATCTTTGTCTTTATCCGTTCTTTCTAAAATAGCAAATACAAGTGTTAACCAGAAAAATACATGGAGAGCCACTTCAAGTATTTCTCCTACACCTTTACCTATCAATTGTAAAACAATATTTAATACCGCTTGATCACCAGTATAACTTATAAAATTTTCTGCAACCATTGCAATGAGTGCGATAACGGCTGCAATTGGAATGATCATTTTTAATAATGTCATATATACATCAAAATAACGTGGTCCAATTAAATGCATCGGTCTATCCAAGTACCCATTAGCCAACGAAACCGGACTTCCTAATTTTTCAAGAACTCTTTTTTCATCTTCTTCATTATAATCATCAGGTAACATATCCTCTATTGTTGATCGTAGTTCAAGAATAATATCTTCACGATTTTTTTCAGGTAATCTCTTCGCTACTTCCTCGACATAAATATCAATCAAGTTCATTCTTGTCCTCCTCCTTTAATAAGTTATAAAGTTCTTTCGAATCCTTTATCCATTCCTTTTTTAACTGCAAAAATATCTCTAATCCGTATTCACTTAAAACGTAATACTTACGAGGTCTACTCTCCGTTTTATCCCAACTACTCGTCACTAGCTCCTGCTTTTCTAATCGGCGAAGTAGTGGATATAAAGTACTTTGATCAATTGTAATCCCTGATTGCTCCAATAATTGGACAAGTGAATATCCATACTGCGGCGTTCTTAATTGGCTTAAAACCGCTAATGTTAATGTGCCTCTTCTTAGTTCAGTAATTAATGAATTTAATAAAGCATCCATGTATTCACCTCATTTTTATTACTATATGTCATACAGTATATGTTTTATACTATGTATCGTACAGTATAATTGTGACAAAAACAACAATTTTTTACCAAAAAACGGATAATAAAAAGCACAAACTATATGATTTGTGCTTTTCTCACTAACTTATATATAACATTCTTATCTTTGTACCTCTGGTAATATAAATTCCCATTTTTCTTTAGAAAATGGAACAACATCAATAATTGCATCAATATTAATTGCTCCGTAAACATGCGGATACTCTTGGCCGTTAGAAGCAAGTTCATATTTTATTTCTGCTTTCACTAAGGATCGATCAATTGTCAGTAATAAAACATCTTCTTCATGCATGAAATGTTTTTGTGCAACGTTTAAAGCTTGTTCTAAATATGAACAATGGATAAATCCCTCTTCAATTAGTGATTTTTCATAAATTTCTCCAGTTGTTTTTGCGATTTCCCAATTTCTTTTTGTTATTACTTTTGTAATCATTATCATGTCCCCTATATATTTATCAACTAAGAGGCTTTCCTATTCATTACTAGAAAAACCTCTTGAATTTTTATTTCTTAATTAACGGAGATGCTTCCCCGCTATGGAAAATCCATAAATCATGAAGCGACCTTGTACATCCGACATATAATAACTTCGCATCGTGTTTCGTATTTTTATAATGTTCTTCATCAACATCAATGAGTAGAACGGCATCAAATTCTAACCCTTTGGCTAAGTATACAGGTACTACCGAAATACCACCTTTATATTTACTTTGATCTGCTTCAATAACGTTTACAGACAATCCTTCATTTGTTAATTTCTCATACATATCGCGGCATTCATCGTCTGTTCTTCCGATTACCGCAATTGTTTTCACATCTGCATTTTGAAGCTGTTTTAATGTCTTCACAATTTCAGTAAACTGATCTTCAGTATGAATTACTTTTACTTCTTCTCCACTACGGAAAACTGGCGTTGCAAGCCCTACAGGAATCTCTGCATTTTTAATTATTTCGTTCGCAAATTCTATAATTTCTTTTGTAGAGCGATAACTTCTCGTCAGTTCATAATAACCTGTTTCTTGGAAGACTTCCTTAAAAGCACTCCAATCTTCAATCCCTTGATAATCATAAATCGCTTGAGATAAATCACCTAATATAGTAAAAGAATTACCTAGTGTAATTTCTTTCAATACATAAACTTGGAATGGCGAGAAATCTTGCGCTTCATCGATAACGACGTGATGAAACTTTTGTCCAATTTCAATACCTGTGATGCGGTGATGTATGTATATTAAAGCGGGTAAATCTTCTACATACACTTCTTTTTTACGACAATTCTTTTCTGTTTCTCTAACAAGTTCTTCAGGTAATACTTCGAGTATTTCTTTACTTTTCAATATTGAACTATATATTGAAAGTGGGCTCATTTTCGGCCAAAACTTCATATAACTGTTCAATCTCTTTGTCGCTTCTTTTTTTAATAATTTCTTCTCGTTAGTTTCTCCATACTTTTTCAGTTCAATTTCAATCCAGCGTTTCATTCGGCCGAGTAAACGTTCTCTTCTTTTCTTTAATGGATAATGTTTATATTCCACTTGCATCCACTTTTTAATATCTTCCACTGGAATAACAGCTTTATCCCACGCCTCAAAATCACTTGTTGGCACTAGTTCTTTTTCAAATTCAACCATTCGCTCTTCAATAAAGGACTTAAATTTCAGTGTACCTTTCAATTTACCAAGCATAACCTTTCTTTCATCACGATTAATAGAAAAGGCTTCTTTTAATTTTTCATCTGTCTGCTTTAGTTTCACCGAATCATCTAACGTACGTAATGCCCAATTTGAAAACGTTGTTTGACTAATATTCCCTACACCTAATTCAGGAAGTACGCTCGAAATATAGTCTAAAAATAAACTATTCGGAGCGAATACAATCATTCTTTCAGCTTCTAACTGTTCACGATATTCATAAATTAAAAAAGCAAGGCGATGTAAAGCGATCGTTGTTTTTCCGCTCCCTGCAACCCCTTGAATTAGTAATGGTAAGTTTCTTTCCGCACGAATAATATCATTTTGCTCCGATTGTATCGTCGAAACAATATCCTTTAGTTTATTATCTTTATTCTCACCTAGTCGATATAGAAGAAAATCATCAGCATGCGATACATCTTCATTTCCTTTCACATATGTATCAACAACACGTTCTAGTTCTCTTTTTCGAATGGAGATGTTTCGCTTTAAATAAACATCACCCTCTACTAATCCGTCTGGTGATTGATAAAATGCTAATTCTTCACCACCGGTAAATGAATAAAACATACTTGCGACAGGCGCTCTCCAATCAATAATGATTGGTTTCATCGTGTCTATATCCGAAACACCTACTTTACCGATATAAATCGGCATAACGTCTTCCTTGCCATCCTCCTGAAAATCTAATCTTCCAAAGTACGGCTCTTGTACACCAATACGTAAGTTTTGTCTATTAGACTCCCTCATACTTTCAAGAATTTGTTCTTTAAAATCATCGCCATAATAAACTGGAATTTTTTCAAGCTGATCCAATTGTTCATCCATCGTACTTAATGTATCTTTCATTTTTTGTAATTCTTCGTTAAAAATGTTGTTCATTTGATGATTCCCTCCTGTCCGTTCTAATTTTTCAGTCGAAACATAATTGTATTAAAAATCCATTTATAAAGTCAACAATTTTAATTTAAGTTTTCCGAAAAAACTTATTTTTCACCTTTCTAATATCGAAATTCAAATGATATTTTTACATTATAAGAATATATAACATCTAAATCATACAACTACACATATAATAAAGTGATTTATACAACAGCTGCTATTATCTATTGATTAAAAGAACTTTATACTATCTAACTAAGTTCCCCTTACACACTCTCCAATTTCTTATCTAGTTGTCTATTAAGACGTCGTTGCTACTGTATTATTTCTTCGAATTGGGATCATACTAAGATCCATAAGAATAAAAAAAGAACGACAATTAAATATTCACACTATAAAAGTAAAAAAGAGTAAGGAATTAATCCTTACTCTTTTTTACTTTTATACGATATGATAAACATTCATTTAAAGACGCTTGCTCTTTATATTTTCTCTCTTCGAAGTCATATGCTCCCCCTGGGAAAATCCCAACTATACTGAACTGAGCCTCTGCACATAAATTACTAATCTCATCTATAGTATAGCAACGTAAAGATTGTGTCACGATATCATTTGAAGAATCCGTTTCCCACCAGTGGTCCAGCATCCTAGCATTTTCACTATCGTATTCATATTTTCGCATTGCAGAATAAATCGGCATTTCTTGTCCATTTGCTTTTTCCCAATATAATGGTTGATAAATATCAATAAGTGCACACCCACCATCTTTCAACCAATTATGGATTCGTTTTAATAAAACCAATTGTTCTTCATCTGTTCCTACACCAAATCCGTCTAAATAACTAACAACATCAAACTTTTCTTCAAAGTTAATTTTATAAAAGTCAGCACAATGAATCACAATGTCGTTAGTAGAATGTTTTTTAGCAAACATAACTAACTCTGGTACAAGCTCAACCGTAGTCATTTTTACACCCAAATTAGACATCGCTCTTGCAAACCCGCCATTTCCAGCACCTAGTTCTAACATCGTCTGAAATGGATATCCCACTTGCTCTTGAATTTCTTCAGCAACTTCCTGTAACCAATTTTCATTATTTATATCATGGCTTAGTAATTCAAATTGTTTTTTATAAAATTCTTTTACATTTAATTCGTTCATTATTATTCTCCTCCTGTACGTTATTTTTCTACTACAGTTGAGAAACTAAATTTCTGACACCCCTGAAAAATCCTCCTTTTTATTTCCCTATATTTACAATTTATCAAAATAATAAGAATTTTAAAAGTGTAAATATAAAAAATAGATAATGGATTATTCCACTATCTACTCTTTAGTTACTCTTATTTTTCTTTTTGATACTCCACCCAATCTCCAGAATCAATCACTTTCAATATCATCTTTTTATCTTGAGCGATATACACATATGCCTCTATTTCCCTATCAGCAGCATATACTGTTTGCGTAATGCGATCATATAAATCAGTCTCCGCATTACCTGTATATTCTTCTAGTTCATCTAACTTACGCAATATCTCATCATTTACTTCATAAACTTCACCATAGACCTTTTCTTCATTCGAATAAGTCATGGCTGGATACCCTTCGTTTGTATCAAATAATTCCCCATACGTCCATGCTTCGTCTGCGATGCATGTTGCACCTTGCATATAATGAGCATTTGTTTGCTCTTTTCTTAACGTGCCATACACAAAAACGTGATGCATAAAATCCCTATCCCCTTTACATGTCACTACTTTCTAATTTGTAAATAAGCACGAATCATAAAGTAACTCACTTCATTCGGAAGTTGTTCCTTAATCGATTTCAGACCACCATCAGCATTTTGCACTGCAGTTTCAATCAGCAGTTCATATTCTGCAGGAACAAAACTGTTCCAGTCTACTTCCATTCCATCTTCAAAACAGCGAATTAAATGATTTTCAATTGTTTGTCTTGATAGGTTACGTTCTTTTGCAATCTCATTTAAATCAATGCCTTGTTTATACATTTCATACGTCTCTAAATGAGAATTTGCTGAAGCTTTCCCTGGCTTTTTCCGCTCTGTCACCACTTCTGTCTTAACTGTTTCAGCATAGTTTGGGTTTTCCTCAATAAAGTGCTGTACTGCTTGCAAGAAATGAGAACCGTACTTCACAAGTTTGTGTTCGCCAATCCCTTTTACTGTTAAAAGTTCAGAGTCACTTTGCGGCATTTTGGCACACATATCTTTTAACGTTTGATCAGAGAAAATAACGAATGGAGGTACACCTTCTCCTTGTGCAATTTCTTTACGTACTTCACGGAGTACTTCAAATAAAGGATGGTCTTGAACAATTTGTCTTGTCTCTACACGTTCTTTGCGTAAAACATTCTCTTTACCAAGTAACACTTCTTTCCCTTTTCCTGTTACTTTTAATGTTGGATACGTACCATGTTCAACTGCAATTAACTCGTCTGAAATAAGAAACTCAATAAACTCACTGACTTCTTTTACACTACGATTTGATAGTAATCCGTACGTTGGTAAAGTATGAAAATTAAATTCAATGACTTTCTTATTTTTAGATCCCGTTAGTACTTGTGCAATCATTTGTTTTCCGAATCGTTGGTTCGTCCTAATCATACAAGATAGAACCATTTGTGATTCTCTCGTCACATCAATACTTTCACGTTCGTCTGTACAATTACCGCAACGGCCACAATCTTCTTTCGGTTCTTCTCCAAAGTATTGCAAAATAAATGATTGTAAACATTGTTCTGTATGACAGTAATCAGTCATATTTTGCAATTTTTCAAGTTCGTTTGAAAAACGAGATTCTCCGGTCGATTGATCAATTAAAAAGCGCTGTACTTGCACATCTTGAGAAGAATACAGCAATATACATGCACTATCTAATCCGTCACGGCCAGCACGTCCTGCTTCTTGATAATAACTTTCCATATTTTTTGGCAGTTGATAATGAATAACGTAACGAATATTCGATTTATCAATACCCATCCCGAATGCAGATGTCGCTACCATTACACTTACTTCATCACGTAAAAAGAGTTCTTGCTGCTCATTTCGATCGTTATCACTCATACCCGCATGATATTTTGATACAGAAACTCCCGCTTTCATTAAATCCTCATACAACTGATCAACTACTTTTCTAGTAGCCGCATATATAATCCCAGATTCCTTTTGATTTTGACGAATATAATCCGCTAAATATGCATTACGATCTTGTCCTTTAATAACAGAAAATGATAAGTTCTCGCGCTCAAACGTTGTCATAATCGTGTTTTCTTGATTAATTCCAAGCGTATTGCAAATATCATCACGAACTTGTGGTGTTGCCGTAGCAGTTAATGCTAATACGAGCGGCTTTTCTGGAAGATAATCTAATATACGATGTATATGTAAATAACTCGGACGGAAATCATGTCCCCACTGCGAAATACAGTGCGCCTCATCAATTGCAATCATCGGGATTTTCATATCGATAAGTTGATCAACAAACTCCATTGAATCAAGACGCTCAGGCGCCACATAAAGTAACTTATAATGTCCTTGTTTCGCTAATTGAATTCGTTGATTCGCTTCTGTAATAGAAATAGAACTATTAATATAAGTAGCCGAAATACCATTTTGTACTAATGTATCTACTTGGTCTTTCATAAGTGATATTAAAGGCGATATAACTAACGTTGTTCCTTCAAATACTAATGCGGGAATTTGATAACAAATTGACTTACCCCCACCTGTAGGCATAATACAGACTGTATCTTTCCCATCTAATACATTTTTAATTGTTTCATCTTGTCCTCTTCGGAATGAAGAATAACCGAAATAAGACGCTAAAAGTTCTTGTGCTTTTGTAAACAAAAAAGAGTCACCTGCTTTTCTTTATCTTTCATCTACTTCTATTATATCATCTCTTATGCGTCATGAAAGTGATGAATGCATAACTAACAGCCTGCTTTTTCATTATTTTATGCATCTTTACGTTTTAGAGATTGATTAGCAACTATAACGAATTTCAAAATGAATACACATTTTATTAATTCTCCTTGAATACTACTAATCTTATACATATGAATTCAGGAGGTTACTATATGAAGCACCGTAATATTAGTTCCATCAAACAGAAAACAGTACCGAACCAACTCCAATTCTCAAATAATGATGCGTGGAAATATGAATCATATTATAAGTACCAACCATTATTTTCTTATAGAAAGCTTTTTCATTTTCTTTCTCAACTTTTTAAACATTAATACACGTGCGAAATATATCATTCATAATAATTTTCTCAATATGAACCTTATAGACATACTACAATACAGTTGTTAACATATGAGGTATTCTGTTGGATAAACCCCTTAAGTTGACCTGCTTATTTGTGCAGGTCTTTTTTGATTTTTATATATTTCAGTACACTTTTAGATGTGATTGTAAATCTTTTCTCCATTTTATAACCATACTCCACTCACAACAAATGATGATAATAACAGGAAGTAAAATATAAGTTCTTAACATCTAATAAAGTAAATCTTTTTTTCTCAATACACAAAACGAATTTCACTTGTTACTATAAAGGTACTCTAGATGATTTTTTGCTCATCGACATTATCTAGTTAAAGGGACCTGCCGCGGGAAGCAGGTCCCTTTGACTTTATTAAAGACTGACTTTCATTTGGACACATTTACCAGGTTTTTTTAATAGAATTTTATGATAATATTACGTAGTCGAGTCCGACATCTCGGCAATACCCTTTTGAGGCTCTGCAACTTCCCTTGCAGAGCCTCTTTTACTTTAAATTCAATTTATTTATATATACCACAATAAAATTCTTCATCTTTTTCCATATCATTTTTTGAAATTAATCTAGGACACGTAACTAAAAATAAATTTTCATCATACTTTGAGTTATACATGTTCAAAGGAGTGTTACTATTTATGTATTCATATTGGCAATCATATTACTCCCCCTATCATAATCCTTATGTAAACTTTGATGTATCTGTACGTAACTACCGAATTAGTAAAAACGAGAATTTTTTAAAAGGTTACATGCGTTCTTTATGGGAACAACACGTTGCTTGGACGAGATTAGCTATTATAAGTATTGTTTTCAATTTACCTGACGTAAACGTTACTGTTGGACGGCTTCTTCAAAATGCAACACATATGGGACTATCTCTTGAACCATTCTATGGTGAAGATGCAGTGAAAAAATATAGTGCATTAATTAAAGACCACTTAGTAATTGCAGCAGATCTTGTTAAAACCGCAAAAGCTGGTGACCAAAATGCAGCTGCCGCTATAGAAAAAAAATGGTACGCTAACGGTGATAAAATTGTTGCGTTTCTAACAAGCATCAACCCATATATAGAAAAGGAAGAATTCAGAAAAATGTTTTATGAACATTTAGCACTTACGAAAGCAGAAGCACTTACCTTTCTAAATAAAGATTATGAAGCAGGAGTAAAATTGTACGATAAAATTGAAAAAGAAGCATTAGAAATGGCTGACATGATAACAAATGCAATCGTAAAGCAATTTCCGCAAGTATTTCAATAACAATAAGCCGATTTGAAAAACAAATCGACTTATTGAGCTTTCTATCAATGATATTTCGTCCCCGCTCTTTACATTTAGCTTATATCGATATATTTTATTAATATCCGTTTTTATAGGAGGAAATAGTTTGATTAACGCCATCGGTCTTGTATTTATCCTTACAAATAAGCACGAGAAAAAGAAGAAAGTATATCTAAATGAAAAATACGCATTAATAGACATTATTGATTCTAAAGAAGTAATTGATGATGAAGGAAACTCACTAGTAGAACTAACATGTAAATACAGTATATATTTAGATGAAAAATACTACTGTAAATCTCTTGATGATTATACTGGACAAGTATTTCCATTCTTAAGCGCTAAAATAGGAAAAGGACTTCTCAGAAACTTAAATTATTACTTTTCTTACGTTGATGCCTATGATAAAAAACCACCTGTAAAAGAAATTAGGCCACTTATGAAACAAGTAACGAACAGATAGTGAAAATCACTCAAGAAAGAAAACATCTAATTTCAGATGTTTTCTTTTTTGAATCCAGAACTAGTTACCTTTCATCCTCTTCTAAATATATGTATCCAAGCATACTTTAAATTAAAAACATTGGAGGATTAAACTGAATGAAATACTCAGAAACAATTGTAAGTAAACGGCTTCGAACACTTAAAATATGTAGTATGTTTATCATGCTAGTTTTAATCGCATGGGTTGGATATACAAAATTACTTTATGAAAACGGATTTCTTCAAGAAAAGAAAAATTCAGTTGAAGTAATGAATACTAGTATTACAGGAGAAATTGAACAGAATTCCCATGTAAACTTACAAGGTTATCGTAAAACAGACCTTGATACCATTATAGATGCAAGTAGGACTGATCCGAGCGAACTATCCTTAATTGAGATTATCAATACATCTTGTTCAAGAGATTGCATAGGTGAACCATTGACATATGTGAACGCAAATAATGGATATATTTTTTTTAAGGAGTCTAATGGAACTCATGTAGCTATAAAGATTAAAAAACAAGATAAATGGAAAATTGTAAAAAAATCTGTTGAAGATGGAATATAACCTTATAAATTGAAAGAGTACTTAACGTACTCTTTTTATTATTAATACCCTTCATGTTTACAATAACATTTCGGTTTCTCTTTACAATTACATTTTTCACAATCGCACTTCGGTTTCTCTTTGCAATGACATTCGTTACACTCCCTGCATTTACATCTACATCTTCCAAACATTAAATCGTCCCAAAATGAACGCCTACAATTACAATGATTCCCCATGAATATGCATCCTCCTAAATAGAATTCATCATATTCTATGGTTAAGAGTAGAAAAAGGTTTGTTTGCTAGTCTATATTCTAGTTTTATAAGTATAGTTATAAATGTTATACTTCTCTGTTAGTACTTCCAATTCTCTTTAAAGTAAATACTACAAAGAAAAAACCCCAATATTTAGGATTTAAATTCATACGTGTTTTCTTTTTTCACACACAATATATATAAACACTAAAAGTTGGCTATAACTCTCTCCCTTCCCCCACAGCCCCTTTTAACCTCTGCAACATATACCCAATTCCTTTACACCCTTCTAACGGATACGTAATGATTTCTTCTAGATACAATTGTGTCACTACTTTTTTATGCTTCTTCCCTGCAAGTAAGACGATTTCATCAAACTGAAGCAAGTCTTTTTCAATCATCTGTTGTTTTAATTGTTCAATACTAATAATCTCATCGCTCTTTGAATCAAAGGCAAGATCATAGTTTTCTAGTACAATATCATTTGGCCTTAAAAATCCATGCTTCGCCGATAATATAACCCAATTCTCGAAAAACATAGTTGCGTACGCCTGACATGCTTTTCCGAACGGGCTAATATATACATCTTTTGCCTCCATCGGTCCGTAATCACGATACTTATCCCAAATTTTCTTCTTTCCGCATGGAATTATGCATAACCTTTTCATCGTTTTTTCTTACCTCATTTCTAACTTTTTAAATATAAAAATATAGAACCCTCTACTTCTTCATACACAGCTTCTATTTCTCCAACCCTAAAAACGTTCCAACCATTATTTGTTTCTTTCGGTTTTTCGTTCATTATGATATGAACTTGTGTCATATTTTTAAAATCTTCTTCGAAAGATGCTAAAACAGGCTGATTTATCATATATGTTTTATTATGTATATTTACACTTAAAAAGGTTTTATGTAATGCTTTATTTCCGTTTAAAATTACATTCATTGGATTAAACGAATTTAATTTTATATCTCCTACAATATACAAATGATACCCTTCTTCATCATAAAATTGCTTAATATCCTTGTCTCTTTCGTTTTGAACAAAATGAAGGATTTGCTTCGTTTCTTTACTTATTGTCATTTCAATATTGAAACTCAAATCCACATTTATATTTTGTTTTAAAAAAGCATATAACAATTTATCACTATTAAAGAAGCTCGTTTTCCATTCAGGGAGGATTTTATCTAATAATAAACATAAAAGCATTCCTGAGCTATAGCAGCTCTTTCTAATATTATAATTAGCATCATATGCATCTAAAATAAGCCCGCTATATTTTCGTAATGTTTCGCTTTTAACATTTTTACAAACTGCAATACAAGCATTCATTTCAACATACCAAGCAGGCCCTTCTATACTTTCAACCATATACTCATATGTTATAAACTCTTCTCCCATAAATCTAGCTCTTTGCTCTCTTAGTTCAATAAACTTCTTAATATAATTATTTTTCTCAGCTTGTGACTTACAATGAACTGCATTATATAAACAAATTCGTTCTCTATTTCGTAATTCTATATTTTCTTCAAATATAGGATATTGAAATCCTAAAGACTCATTTGGAAATCTACTTTCTTTATTCAAATATTGATAGCAATGAAAAAGTTCATGCACCACAATCGCAAGTAAACCTGCATAATCTTTATATCTATTCATATTCACGATGGCAGTTGGATAATCTTTGAATAGGATACATGTATCAGCTTTGAATTGTTCATCCCACTTTAAAATGGTGTACTCATTATCATCTTTCAAATATAATGGATGATGAAATACATACACATGCTCATTATTATATAATGCAAATGCAGCCCTATTAAAACCAGGCCATAGCGTATTCAATAATTCTATACTTACATCTTTCTTTATTCGATTTAGTATATTATTCATTATATATAACACCCCTATATCATTCTACATACACCTATTCTATTCCAATCAAAAACACCCCTTTTAATTACATGACTATTTAAAAAATATATCTCTTATCTCAAACTATAATGCATTATACAAATATACATGTGATGATTTTATGACAAGGAGGTCAATAAATGAAAAATATAATCCCTGCACTAGTACTTTATATTATTGTTTGCATAATCGCTATGATTACTCCAGCATCTCAAGGCTATAATCATGTTGGCTGGAAGTTGTTTGTTGGGCAAGCGTATGCTATACCTATTTTCCTCATTACTGCTATTATTACATTTTATATAAATAAGAAAAAATCTACGAATAAACAGTTATAAGGATAGCGAACGCTATCCTTATTTTAATTCGCTAAGCAAATCTAAAATAACCATTGCAGTACTTTCTATCCTTTCTTCTGAAAAGTCAAACGAGACACCGGTTTTTTCATATATTTCTTGTATAGGTAGGTTCCAATCTGCACTCGCTCCCTCTTTAAAGAAAGCAATCGCTTTTTCTGGGTCCTCTCGATAAATTTGAAACAATTGCATCGCTCCTATTTGTGCAACTGCATATTCAATTTTATAAAAAGGAAACTGAACAAAGTGAAATGACTCTAACCAGCTTGCACCGATTTCATCTTCTAATCCTGCACTATCGACTGATGAATATTGATACCTTTCACATAGTTCAAAATATTTCTCATCCCGCTCTTCTTGTGTATGGTTTGGATTTGTATAAAGCCAGTGTTGGAATACATCTCCTGCAACTGACGATATTAATAAAGACAAAGTACGATATAATTGTACTCGCTGCACTTCTTTATATTCATCTTCTTGCTTGTAAAAGATATTAAGCTTATCCATTACTAGTAACTCAAGACTGAGAGAATAAAGCTCAGCCACCTCTTCACGAAGATATCTTTCCTGCATACTACTATCATTGTTAAACTGTTTATAAAAATGAAATGCATGCCCCACTTCATGTATGAGTGCATTAATTGCATAAAATGAAGGACTAAAATTAGAAAACGCAAAAACCTCTTTACTATGAGGTAAGGTAAAACAAGCAGCTCCTGGTGCTTTATTTTCACGTTCTTCTACGTCAATCAATTCCGCTTTCCTTAAATGAATAAATTTCTCATAAAAATATAAATCTGTCGTCCGAAACATTTCTTCCACCCCACCCAATAAATCAATGGAATTTTGAAATGGTACTTTTGGCAAACTACAAAGAGCTAGATCCCAGGGACGATACGCTTCTACATCGAGATTCTTTTTCAAAAAATCCCCTAACCGTTTCCAAATTGGTACAACATACTTCTCTATAGATTTATGAAGCTTATAACAGTCTTCAATACTGTAATCTCTATTTTTCATTTTAAAAGCATATTCACTATAATTATGAAATCCTGCATTTAAAGCTATCTCATTCCGCAATTGTACGATTTCATTCATAATACACTCTATTTCTATTTTCACTACACTTCTTGCTTCACATAAAGCGTACCAAGCTTTTTTGCGAATAGCTCTATTGGGGTTATCTAGCTTTGCTTTTACGTATGCATACGTCTTTTGCTCGTCTTCCCAATTAATTGATATGTTAGACATTATTTCTCTATATTTCGTAATAAGCTCTTGCTCTTTAACGGAAAGAGAAATGTTTTTTTCATTAAACATTTTACTCTTCACCAATCTTACTTTTTTCATAAATCCATATTTCTGCTCATCTAAAAAATTAGAAAACGGACAATCTATAAATTTCTGGTCAAACTTTGCATTGTATCTTTTTAAAAGTGGTTGAATTGTATTTTGGTTATATATATGTAAATCACGTATATTACTATTGTTTGTATCTCTATACATGGAAATTAAACTATTTGTTATCTCCTCTTCTATTTCAGCATTTACACGTAGTTCCTCCAAAAGCCAACTCTCTAATTCTGAAACAGAAGTAATATTTCGCTCTAATATTGACTGTAATTTACTCTCCAAATCATTAAACATACACAATCCTCCTTTTAAAATTCTAATTTTCTGTTTTTTAGAGATAAAAAAAGACAAGTAGCCAATCCGACTACTTGTCCTTGCTGTTTATCTGTACTCAATAGAATTAAGCTTGGAATGCTTCTGTTAATACTGGTACGATTTGTTTTTTACGAGATACAACACCTTTTAATGTAGCAGTGTTACTTACTAGAGATACGTTGTATGCTTTCTCAACAACGTTTGCTGCTTTACCGATCGCAAGACCGACAGAATCGTTAGTTAAGATATCAGTTACAACGAATAAGAATAGGTCTAACCCTTTTTCTTCTACTACTGCAGAGATAACTTTTTCAAGTTCCGCTTGGTGTACAAGAACGTCGTTTGTATCAACAGCATTTACTTGTGCGATTTCAACTTTCGCATTACCCATTTGGAATTCTTTAGCGTCAAGAGAGATTAATTGCTCCATTGTTTTTCCGCTCAAGTCAGCACCAGCTTTTAACATTTCTAAGCCGTAGCTATCAGCATCTACACCAGCGATTTCCGCTAATTCACGAGCTGCTGCTACGTCTTGCTCTGTGCAAGTTGGAGATTTGAATAGTAAAGAATCTGAAATGATTGCAGATAACATTAAACCTGCAACTTCTTTACGAATTGTAACGCCGTTTTCTTTGTACATTTTGTTTAAGATTGTAGCTGTACAACCAACTGGCTCACAACGGTAGTAAATAGGATCGCTTGTTTCAAAGTTAGCAATACGGTGATGGTCAATAACTTCTAACACACGAACAGATTCGATATCGTTAGCACTTTGTTGACGTTCGTTATGATCAACTAAAATAACGTTGTCCACTTCGCTTGCAACTGTCTCAACAAAACGCGGTCCTTCTACTTTAAAATAGTCTAACGCAAATTGAGTTTCACCGCTGATTTCGCCTAAACGTATAGGCTCAGCATTCATTCCTAATTCTTTTTTCAATTCTGCATAAGCAATTGCAGAACAAATTGCATCTGTATCTGGGTTTTTATGCCCGAAAACTAGTACTTTTTCCATGTTTTCCACCTCTTCATGAAAAGGATATCTTAAAGAAGCAAATATGACAATATTTAAAGCCCATTTTTTTATAAATAATTGCACTTTCTTCTATATTTTTCATCGTTTTTCATAAAAAAGATCATCTAAAATGAATTAGATGATCTAAATGTATATTTTATTTAAAATAATGTAGGAACTTGCACTACATGATTTAGCGCGATATTTGATGCTAAACCATTATTTACAAGGTTTACATCTATAACTTGATAAAATGCATTCCCAGTATCTGCAATTTCCCACACAGCTAAAATAAGGTGATATCCATTTCTATCAGTAGGTACATTTGCTACATGTGCTACGGAAGTTCCAGGTTTAGCTCCTCCATCATTTTTTACATAAAACGGTACTAAATCCAAATCATATCGTGATAACGGCTTATTTGGATTCCAATCTTTTTTCGTAATATAGTATTTCCATTCTTTCGTACTATGAGGAGCAGTTAATTTCCACTTGAATGTATTCGTTCCGCCGTTTAACGTAACTTTCTTCCACCTATC
This sequence comes from Bacillus sp. CCNWLW194, assembly GCF_037120585.1. Classification (NCBI taxonomy): domain Bacteria; kingdom Bacillati; phylum Bacillota; class Bacilli; order Caryophanales; family Bacillaceae; genus Bacillus; species Bacillus sp. CCNWLW194. Next base: position 98,813 of record NZ_JBBBBL010000006.1, read on the forward strand.
AACTGTTTGAACGTCTAAAGCAGGGAAATGGCCAGCTCCTGCGATTTGTCCATCAGAAGGTCCTAATTGTGGGAATCCCCCTATTCCTTCTACACTTTGCGGCTCATATTGAATCGGACCACAATTTACATTTACCCCTTGTTTACATAAATAAGAACGGCTCGCTGGTGATTCTACGTATCCATGAGCGGAAGCTTTTTCTGAAAAACCGAAAGTTAACAATCCTGTAAGTAATATACCACCACTTAATATAGCTTTCTTTACCTTCTGTAAACCTTTCGTTTTCATCTCGTCATCCCCTTTCCCATAATAAAGCGAAAATAACTATAGTTGCCTAGTCATCTTCTCTACATCTATTATAAGTCGAGAGACCATGCAAACATAACCCTCTAAAAACTTTCTCAAATTCAATTCGTACATTAAACAAATTCAAATAACACCGCTAGAGAAATATAGACGGTGTTAAAAATTGGAGTTTATTATTTGGAGCATGATAGCATTGTAATCATCACTTATAAAAACTTATAATAAATAACTGTGGCATCCAAACTACCATTTGGAGATATTGCGTATTTTGGTATTTTTCCAGCTTCTTGATACTCTAATGATTTATACAATCTGTTGGAAGGGTCTCCTTCTCTCGTATCTAGTACTAAAAGAGACCTATTTTCTTGTTTCGCTCGTTCCTCTGCTTTTTGCATAAGTAAACGCCCTATGCCATTACGTCTAAAGCTCGGATGAGTCATTAACTTACAAATCTCGGCTCTATGAATTCCGTTAGGCTTTGTAACTAAATGTAATTGAATACTCCCTGCCAATTCATTATTTATTTTAGCGACATATAATATCACTTCTGGCGCTATAACAGTTTGCCAATACTTTATTGATTCTTTTTGTTCCAGTGGAGGTAAAAAACCAATTGATGCTCCATCATTTACAACCGTTTTTAATAGTTTCGAAAGTTCTTCCATATCATTTTCTAGTTGCTTAATTTCTTCAATTACTAAATTTCGCATTACTTTCCCCCCTTTTGTTACATTATACCAATTTTTAAAGCAGGAATAATGATATACTAAGATGAAATTCTTTAAGACATGATTTTTTAGGGAAAGGATAACGATATGAAATATATATTAGATAGAACATATGCAAAAGAATTACTCGAATGGGCATATGAACAAAACCCCGGTCCTTGGTTTGAACATTCAATAAATGTTGCTCAGGCAACTGAAAACATAATTATAGAACTTATTAAAAATGGGTATAACCTAGATGCTGATATAGCATATAATGCTGCCCTTTTGCATGATATCGGAAGATACAAAGGTTTTACCAAATCGGTCATTCATTCCTATGATGGTTATATGTATATGAATGATTTAGGGTATACAGGAAACGCAGTTATTTGTGTTACACACTCATTCCCATGCAAAAATGAACATATAGATATCGCAGCAGAGTGGCGTCTCGTTCCTGACCATATGAGAATCCAGTTAGTTGAAATATTGAATGAATATTGTAACTACGATTTATACAATAAAGTAATTACTCTTTGTGATGCTCTTGCTGACGCGGATGGTTTTACTACGCTGGAAAGAAGATTGATTTCCGTTGGTTTACGTCATGGTACAACGTCTCATACATCATTACATTGGAAAGGGTTTTATGCAATTAAGAAAGAATTAGAAGCTTTAATCGGTAAAAGCATATACACAGTTCTTCCTGATGTAGAGAATTCGATTTATGAAGACATAGAATATTAAAGTGAATACAAATTTAATTTCACATAAAAAACGTTTTAAACATAAAGTTTAAAACGTTTTTTTATTCAATGCTTTTGATTTTTCAGTTCTGTTAAACACTCTTGCACTAAAGTTACCGCTTGACTCATCGCAGCTCCGCCAGCAAATGCTGCTGATACACCACACGCTTCCAGAATTTCTTTATCTGAACACCCTTGATCAAGACAACCTTTTGTATGATAAACAGTACAATATTCATCTTGCGTTGCTAGACTAATTCCTAATGCGATAAGTTGTTTTTCCCTTTTTGTTAAAGAACCCTCTTGAAAACAAGCTTGCGTGAATGCATTATATGTTTCAGTAATTTCAGGAATTTGGTTTGTAAAACTACCGATTCCTTCTTTATAATGATGTAGAACGTCATTTACTGAACTATGATGTTGTTCGTGTTCCATCTTATTATTACCTCCATTCAAATTATCTGTACCTATTGTAGTATGTGATGAAAAGAAGGCAATATACCCCGATAAATAGAATGAAAATTCAGTTTATTATAGCTACAATTTCAGACTATCATCCACTACTGATTGTTCTTTAGAGTTTGTTCTTTCAACCTCTTTACTTCTTTCTTCCCAAAATGCTAATCCTTCAATCCCTATATTTTTAGGGTCAAATACTGGATCTTTCCCTTCTTTTTTCTGCGTTTCATAATCTTTTAACACTTTTAATGCTGTTTTACTTAATAGTAGAATCGCAATTAAGTTTAGCCATGCCATACTACCGATTCCTAAATCTCCAAGATTCCATAAAAGCGACGCTGATTCTACACTACCGATATAAACCATAATTAAAAATCCAAATTTCAAAACTGGCTTTAACCAGCTATATTTAAATTCACGATCTAAATAAGTAAGTGTTGTTTCAGCGATATAATAGTAAGCGAGTAACGTTGTAAATGCAAAGAAGAAGATAGCAATGGAAATAAATATTGGTCCAAATCCTGTCATAACAGTTTCAACTGCTTGTTGTGTATAGATTGGATCTGCATCAACATTCCCTATATTTTTTACAATAGCGCTTTTCCCTTCAGGTATAACATTATACATACCTGTTATTAATATCATAAGAGCTGTCGCTGTACATACAACAATTGTGTCGATATAAACGGAAAATGCTTGAACTAACCCTTGTTTTGCTGGGTGAGATACTTCAGCAGCAGCGGAGCTATACGTCGCTTCTCCAACACCAGCAACATTTGAAAATACCGCCCGCTTTACGCCCCATGCGATTGCTGCGCCGACGATTCCGCCAAACATTTCATTTACACCAAAAGCACTAGAGAAAATTAAAGCGAACATACTTGGAATTTCTGTTACATTCGCAATTAATACGATACATGTAACAATTACATAACCAATTGCCATAAATGGAACAAGCATTTGAGAAACACCCGCAATTCTCTTTACGCCACCAAAAATGATCGCTGCTAATAATACGACTAACAATATACCAGTTATATATTTGCTAATCCCATTAGAGTTTTCAAATCCAACTGCGATGCTACTAGATTGAATCCCTGGTAATAAAACGCCATATGAAAGTGTTACAACGACCGCTACAATGACTGCAAACCATTTCATTTTTAAGCCTTTTTCAATGAAATATGGTGTACCGCCGCGGTATTCATTTCCAACTTTACTTTTATACACTTGAGATAATGTTGATTCAACAAATGCACTCGCTGCTCCTAAAAGGGCCATTACCCACATCCAAAATACAGCTCCAGGTCCGCCAAAAGCGATAGCAGTCGCGACCCCGGCGATATTACCTATCCCAACCCTACCTGATAAGGCTAAACAAAATGCTTGAAAAGATGAAATTCCCGTCTCCGAGCTCTTCCCTTCAAATAATAGTTTAATCATCTCTTTAAAATAACGAACTTGTAGAAAACGAGTTGCAATTGTAAAATACACACCTGCTCCTAATGCGAAAATAACTAAACCAATACTCCACACTTGTCCTACTAACCACTCTACTAATTGCTCCATCCAAATCCCCCTTATCATTCTTTAGAAAACTATTTTATATATAAGAAAACGGACAACTATTATTAAAACTTCCAGTTGTCCGTATCTCTATTCATTAACAGTTAGACTCTCTATTACTTTATATTTACCCAAACACTTTTCACTTCTGTATAGTTATCAAGCGCATATGAACCTAACTCACGACCGATACCAGATTGTTTAAACCCACCAAATGGTGCCGCTGCATTTTCTAAGTTATAATCATTAATCCATACTGTTCCTGCCTTTAACTTATTGGCAACTTGATGTCCTGTTTTAATATTTTGTGTCCATACGCCTGCTGCAAGCCCATATGACGAACGATTTGCTCTTTCGATTACTTCATCCATCGAATCAAAAGGAAGTACAACGACAACTGGACCGAAGATTTCTTCCCTAACTATCGTCATATCGTCAGTAACATCTGTGAATACTGTTGGCTGTACAAAATAACCTTTTTCAAATGCACGTTCACCACCAGCAGCAACAGTAGCACCTTCAGCTTTTCCTTGTTCAATGTAATGTAGCACACGCTCTTGTTGTTTTTTAGATACAAGTGGACCCATTTCCGTTTCCTTCTCCATACCTGCTCCAAGCTTCACGTTATTCGCCATTTTTACTAGTTCATTTACGACTGTTTCGTAATGTTTTCGGTGAACAAACACGCGAGATCCAGCACTACAATTTTGGCCGTGATTATACATAATGCCTTGAAATGCACCGTTAATCGCCTCTTCTAAATCAGCGTCTTCTAAAATGATATTTGGTGATTTACCACCAAGTTCTAATGTTACATGTTTAATTGTTTCTGCAGATTGACGCATAATATATTTTCCAGTAACCGTTGAACCTGTGAAGGCTACTTTATCAATATCATGATGGTTTACGATTGCAGCTCCTGCTTCAGGACCGAAACCTGGCACAAAGTTTACGACACCATTTGGAAAACCTGCTTCTTTAAAAAGCTTCGCTGTATATAATAAAGATAAAGGCGTTTGCTCTGCTGGTTTTAATACGATCGTACAACCGGTTGCTAATGCAGCTCCCATTTTCCAAGAAGACATAACGAGCGGAAAATTCCAAGGAATAATTTGACCTACAACGCCAACAGGTTCATGGCGTGTATAATTTAAGTAATCTTTTGAAATCGGAATTGTTTGCCCGATAATTTTTGTAGCCCATCCCGCATAATAGCGATAATTTTCTACAGTCGCTGCTATATCATCATCCAGTGCTACTTGATATGGCTTCCCATTATCTAAAGCTTCTAACTGTGCTAATTCTTCTCCATTCTCTTCTATTAAGTCTGCTAATTTATAAATAAGATGTGCTCTTTCAGCGGTAGTCATTTCTGCCCAATGTCCTGATTCAAATGCAGATCGTGCCGCTTTTACTGCGACATCAATATCCTCTTCTTGTGCTTCACATACGACCGCTAAAACATCTTCTGTTGCTGGATTGTATGTTTCAAACGTCTTCCCGCTAATTGAAGGAACAAATTCACCATTAATAAACATTTTAATTTCTTCATTTAAAAACGCTTTCACTTTTGGTTTTAGTTCAATGTTTTTCGTTAACATATATGCTCTCCTCCTTATTTAAACAGCCGCATGAGCTGCAATTTTTGAAATAATCGTTTGAAGTTTTTGATCTTCTTCTTCAGTTAATCCGAGTCTCGGATAACGCGAAAGTCCCCCAGCTTGCCCGTGTAATTCCATTGAGCGTTTCACGATTTGCACATACTTTCCTGATCCTTCAAGAAACTCGCAAAGAGGTAAAATAGCGTCGTTTATTTCCCAAGCTTTTTCTAATTCACCATTATGAAAATGCTCATACATTTTCGTAACAAGTCCCGGTACGATATTTCCTGCTACTGAAACCCATCCCGTTGCACCAACTAAATAAGATTCCATAACTAAATCTTCAGATCCACAGAAGACTTGAAAAGCACCTTCGCCTTGTCTTACTAAATCTCTCGCTTTTCGAATATCTCCGCTAGATTCTTTAATATGTGTAACATTTTCACAGTCTTTTCCAATACGTAGCATGAGTTCTGTACTCATATCAACACCAGATGTAAACGGGTTATTGTACAACATAATTGGTATATTTACAGCGTTTGAGATTTCTTTAAAGTGAAAATAAATTTCCTCTTCTTTCGGTTTACAATAGTACGAGTTAATAATTAATGCACAATCTGCTCCATGCGCTTCTGCATGTTTTGTATATTCAATCGCTTCTTTCGTCGTTTCTGCTGCAGTTCCAACAATAACTGGAATACGACCATCAACTTCTTTTAATACTGTTTCTACCATTTTAAATCGCTCTTCTTTTGATAAACTAACAAACTCTCCTGTACTTCCATTAATAATAATGCCAGCCACTTTTTGCTCAATAAAGTAGTTTACGTTTTGTTTTACACCGTTCCAATTAATCTCTTGAAACTCATCCATCGGTGTGATTAATACTGGAAATGCCCCTTTAATTTTTTTCATATGTATCTCTCCCTCTCATATTTTATTTTAATAAAAATCCTGATGGAAACGGATCTGTAGAATCTAATAGAAACGTCTGCATACCTGTAATAAATCCTCTACTTTCAAAACGGAAAATGTAACCTTTTTCTTCCTTCTTCACTTTTTCAACTGTTATAAAACTATTAAATATACTTTCATTTATAAAAGGTTTATCCACTGTATAATCATTTTTAAATAACGCATGAACATAAGACACAATAGTAGAAACAAAACCTGGTGAACGTACGATAAAGTTATCTTCATGAAATGTAATCGACTTTATATGGTTCTTTTCTTTTTGCGTGGAATCTACTAAAATTAGTCTTTTTATTAACGACTGTTTTTGTATAGTTTGAAGTGTAGCTTCTCCCCATTTTTTCAATTCAGAAATGTTTTCAATACGAATTTCTGGCGAATACATATCCTTTTCTACAACTGCATATACTTTATCTGCCTGAATGAGAGAGTAACTTATATTATCAGCTTGTAAATTTTGCTCAATCACATAACATAGTTTACTTTCAAAAGAAACAGATACAACTTCATCATTCTCTACATACGCATGGACTACAAATATGCCAGATAACGTTTCTATTTTGTATTGATTCGTCTCTCTCTTTTTTAAATACCCGCTTTCTAGTAACATCGTTATTACTGCCACAATGCCTCCATAATGAAGCGGAATGGATCCTTCATGATTAAAAAATAATACAGCTGCATCGACTTCCGTATGAATAGAAGGAACGACAATACATCCATTTAAACCGATAAAACCACGTGGTTCATTTAATAAGAGCTTCATTTCTTCTGCTAATTCACCTGAAAATTGCTCGTTTAATTGTTCCAAACTGGAGTAGTATTTGCATGGTACATCTTTCATTACACGAAATGCTTCACCATTTACATGTACGTCTACTGCCGTATACATTTTTTGAATGTTCATTTTACATCCTCCGTTTCATGTTCCATCGGCGGAATTAGCAAAAAGCCTTCTTTAAGTGGGTCCTTTTCATTGTAAAAAAATCTGTGCATCCCCATAAGCCAAGCTGAACCGGTAATTTTCGTTACGACAGCTTCAATATTTTTTACAAATGTCGTATTTATGACACAGCCTTTAAATAGAGAGCCCACGATACTCTCATGAATAAACTCTTCATCCATTTCGATTTTTTGATTTGCGTATAATACAGCTAACTTCGCTGATGTTCCTGTACCACATGGAGATCGATCAATTCCTCCTGGTGGAACAACAACTGTATTTTTCACATGTGCACTTTCATGAGTAGGATCTGTATAAAATTCAATGTGCGTTAATCCTCGTATAAACGAATACTCTGGATGAATGATTTCAAATTTCTCATTAATTGTATTTCTTATAAGAATCGCTTTATTGATGATTGTAGATGCGTTTTCTGGTACTAACTCTAACTCTACTGATTTCGCATCGATAATGGCATAAAAATTCCCGCCATATGCAATATCAGCCTCTACAGTTCCAATGTCTTCGACGTCTACAGTAATATTTTTCAGTAAAAAAGCTGGTATGTTACAAAAGGAGACTTCTCTCGCTTTTCCATCTTGAACAGAAATATTTACTTCAACTAAACCGGCTGGCGTATCTAACTTTAAAGAAGTAATCGGTTCAACTACCGAAATTAAACCTGATTCAATTAAAGCTGTACATACACCAATTGTATCGTGACCACACATTGGTAAATATCCACCTGTCTCTATGTAAATAACACCAATGTCTGCTTCAGGATGACATGGATCTGTTAATAGTGCTCCTGACATTACATCATGACCACGCGGTTCATTCATTAACAATTTACGAATCCAGTCATACTCCTTTTTCATATGTAACATCTTCTCTGCCATCGTCTCTCCACTTAACTTAGGCAGTCCACTAATCAATGTTCTCGTTGGATTCCCTCCTGTATGTGTATCAATCGTTGTAAAAACTCTTTGTGACCTCATCCGTTTAACACCCTTTCTGTAAAACGACTCAAACGAAGTGGTTCAATAGGAATGATTGTTTCTTTTTCATTTAATAACTCTTCAACCACTTTCCCAGTAACTGCTGCAAGACTAATGCCATCCCCTTCATGTCCTGCTGCAATAAAGTAGTTCGGGATATGTTCCACACGTGAAATGATCGGCAAATGATCTTCTGTCCACGGGCGTAATCCAGCATATGAACGAATCACCATCATATCCGCCATTTTCGGATAAAAACGAATTGCTCTGTTCGCAATACATTTAATAACCTCGTTATTTATCCTTGTATGAAACCCTACAAACTCTCTACTACTACCAATTAAAAAATTTTGGCTTTCTGTCGGCTCAAATACTAGAGCTACCCCATATTTTTCAGTTAAAGCATCCACTTTTCTTTTTCCACCAAATTTAGAGATTAAATAACCAAATTCCATTACTTTACGACAGCCAACGTGTTCTTGCCTTGAAGCTACAATAATATGCCCTTTTCTCGGCTCAATTGGTATATTCACATCTAACATTTTTCCGATTTTCGGAGCCCACACACCAGCTGCGTTCACCACTTGCTTTGCATTAAACGTCCCATTTGTCGTTTCTACAATAAAGGAACCGTCTATATCTCTTTTCATTTCTTTTACTTCCGTAAGATTAAAAGCTTTCGTACCATATTTCTTCGATTCTGCAAGAAGTGAAAAAGCAAGAAGATATGGATTTACAGTCGAATCCGTTGCGCATTCTAACCCGCCTAATAAATCATCTGCGAAAAATGGTGATTCTTCTCTTATATCTTGCCTATCGAGCATTCGAAACGGTAATCCAGCTTCTTTTTGCCGATTTACCCATCGCTGCGCAGCTTCCATTTCTTCGTCTGACTCACATACGAGAATACTTCCTGGTGCCCTATATTCAAATGAATGCTCTAACTCTTCGCTTAAATCAGTTACTAACTTTTGACTTACTAACGACATTTGACTATCAAACCCTGGGTCTTTATCAATAGCCAACATATTCCCGTCACACCGTGAAGACGTCCCACTGACAAATTCTCCTTTTTCAATGATTGTTACGTCTCTTCCGTATTTTGAAGTGTAATAAGCGATAGAACATCCTATTATTCCACCACCTATAATTAAAACGTCGCAGTGTCTCACAAAATACTCCTCCTTCCCCTAAACCTCTCACTTTCTTTTATGCAATTGACGTGCCAACTCTACATATATACACTTTTTATAAATTTAAAATATTTTTATTTGTAAAAATATTTTAAATTTATCGTAAATAGGTGTATTATTTTTTTATCACTGTCAAAATTTTTATACATAACAGGAGGACAATATGGCATTCTCATTTCCCACAATAAAAGAATTTCTAAAAACTTTATCCATTGATCGTACATACAGCATGCACCCCATTGAACAAGTTGACGAAAAATTTTATTACCGACCTTCTACTACAGAAATATATAACTGCGCAGTTATATATGAAGATGACTCATTCACCACTTTAATTAACGCGTTTTCCAATGAACTAGTCGTTATCATAATGAATGGAAATAAAGATCCTTTATGTTGTATAACGGTTCAGCAAATCATTCCGTTTCTTGTTAAGTCTTACTATGAACTACAATCTTTTTATAACACCGTAATACAAACTACTGATTCTTCTGTTACAGTCATCGATGATAAAGAACGTGTTCGTACTTGGACAGATGGCGCCGAAAAGATTTTTTCAGTCAAGCATACTGAAATTATTGGACAACCTATCACTCGTTTTTTTGACTATAAAGATTTGGAAATTTTGCAATCATTACATGACGGAAAAAGTATAATCGCTCAGTTCCATCAGCCTCGGCCAGATTTGTTCGTATTAATCAATTCAAACCCAGTCTACTGTAACGATGAAATTATCGGAGCGGTCGTCTCAGAGACTGATGTGACAAACCAAGTTGCTTTAAATGAAAAACTATTTAATATGTCACATGAAATGCACCGTTTAGAACAAGAAGTAGCAAAGTATAAAGATGAATCCGATCCTTTTCTTGCAATGAATGGAAAAAGCCCTGTTATACAAAGAACAATACAATTAGCTAGAAAGGTTTGTTCGGTGAAATCAACTGTTTTAATACTCGGCGAAAGTGGTGTTGGAAAAGAAGTATTTGCGAAAGCAATTCATGAAGCAAGTGAGGCAGCGAAGGCACCTTTTATTTCGATTAACTGCGGTGCCATTCCAGAGGCGTTATTTGAAAGCGAATTATTCGGGTATGAGCGTGGGGCTTTTTCTGGTGCAAATAGTAAAGGAAAAAAGGGTAAAATAGAGCTCGCGCAAGGCGGTACATTATTCCTTGATGAAATTGGAGAAATGCCGCTCGATATGCAAGTAAAACTTTTGCGCGTACTACAAGAACGAAAATATTACCGAGTTGGTGGAGAAAAGGAGATTAATATTGATTTCCGTATTATCGCTGCAACAAATCGTGATTTACAAGAAGAAATGAGAAAAGGTACGTTCCGAGAAGATTTATACTATCGCCTCAATGTAGTTAGCTTGCATATTCCACCGCTACGCGAAAGACGCGAAGATATTATCGAATTAACATACTCTTTCTTAAACGATTTTTCAATCAACTATAACAGACCAATTCGCGACTTACCTTCCAGTATTATGCATGAACTACTTCATTACAATTGGCCTGGTAATATTCGCGAGCTTCGTAACGTTGTTGAAAGACTTGTCGTATTTGCGACTGACGGTATTATAAAACAAGAATATTTACCATTTCATACAACTGAAACGTTAGACGACCATGCAGCTCATTCCCTATTGCTCAGCAACAATAATACAATTCTCTCTTTGCAAGAAGAGATGGATGAACATGAGAAAAAAGTCATTGAGAGGGCTTTACGCATTTTGAATGGGAATAAATTAGAATGCGCGAAACAGCTTGGTGTTACGAGAGCCACTTTATATAACCGTTTAAAAAAACTTGGGTTACAATAAAACATCACTCCTCTATATTGGCATAGTTTTTGCATTAAATAATTTGTGCAAACCGAACTAGAGGAGGAATACATATGACGAATAAAGATCACTTAATTGTTTGTCGATGTGAAGAAGTTACATACGGTCAACTTCAATCGACAATCGCTGAATATAAATGCTCGGCAAGAGAATTAAAACTAAGAACACGTGCTGGCATGGGATTTTGCGGTGGCCGCACATGTAGAATGATGATAGATCGAATGATCGAAAGTGCAAATCCCGACGTAACTACTAATGAAATCCCATTAAAATATCAACCACCAGTGCGCGCAGTTACTTTTGGATCGGTAGGTGAAAGTAAATGAGTAGAATTACAAATCACCCTATTTTAGGGAGTTTAAATAGTAATAAGCACATTACTTTCCAATTTAATGGTCAACAATACGAAGCATATGAACATGAAACGATTGCGGCCGCTTTACTTGCAAACGGAATAAGAACATTAAGAGTGCATGAAGATAGCGGGACGCCACGAGGTATTTACTGTAATATCGGACATTGTTCTGAATGCCGCGTCACCGTAAACAATCAAGCAAACGTACGAGCATGCTTAACTGTTGTAGAAAAAGATATGATTGTTGATAGTGGTAAACAGCATCCAAATATCGTAAGAGAGATGGTGAAAAAGCGATGAGTGATGTCATAATTATCGGAGCCGGACCAGCGGGTTTATCAGCCTCTATCTCTTGTGCTCGTTTTGGACTAAATGTACTTGTTATTGATGAATTTATGAAACCTGGCGGAAGATTGTTAGGACAATTGCATCAAGAGCCTTCTGGAGAATGGTGGAACGGAATAGAAGAATCGAAGCGACTTCGTGAAGAAGCAGAATCACTTTCAGTTGATATACGATGCGGTATTTCCGTCTACAATTTAGATAAAGATGAAAATTCTTGGTTCGTACATACGAATATCGGTACGTTAGAAGCATCGTTCGTTTTACTTGCTACTGGCGCTGCTGAGTACTCTATCCCCCTCCCTGGTTGGACACTTCCAGGAGTGATGTCGATTGGGGCAGCCCAAGTAATGACAAATGTTCATCGCGTTCAAGTTGGAAAAAAAGGAGTAATTATTGGTGCTAACATTTTGTCATTCGCTATCTTAAATGAATTACAATTAGCGGGCATTAAAGTTGAGCATATCGTACTTCCTGAAAAAAGTGAATTAAGTCGAAAGGCTGGTGAACCAGAAGAAGTTTTAAATTCTCTATTACATGCTGCACACCTTGCCCCGTCACCTTTATTACGTATAGGTAGTAAATTAATGAAATATAATTGGGCTAAACAAGCTGGATTAACCTTCTATCCAAACAGTGGAATGAAAATAAACGGCACACGTCTTCATCTTCGAAAAGCAGCACTTGAAATTATCGGAACAGATCAAGTTGAAGGTGTACGCGTTGCTAATATTGATACGAAAGGGAACATCATCACTGGATCGGAACAAATATATCAGGCAGACTTCGTTTGTATTGCCGGCGGCTTATACCCTCTTGCTGAGCTAGCCGCTGTAGCTGGCTGTCCGTTCCGTTACATTCTGGAATTAGGCGGACACGTTCCTCTCCATTCCGAAACAATGGAAACTCCTCTTCCGGGTTTATTTGTAGCCGGCAATATAACTGGCATTGAAAGCGGGAAAATCGCAATGGCACAAGGAACTGTTGCTGGATATTCAATTGTAAAACAAGCAAATAAAAAATCCCATTCGGTTGAACAACAGTTGCAACAAGCGATCCAACATGTACATGCTGTACGTCAACAGGCTGCCATTCAATTTAACCCGATGATTGATGTCGGTAGGCGCAAAATGAATGAAATTTGGCGTGATTATTCCCTTGCATATGCACATACTAAAAAGAGCTGCTGAGATTACTCTCAACAGCTCTTTTTCCTACTCATCTGAGTTATGAAATTTTGCTAATGCGTAAATACCTTCTTCATCATCTAATTCAAGTTGTAATCTTGCCGCAAATGAATTGACATTATATTCTCTGTCAAGCAATAAGCGTAGTGCTTCGATTAAGTTCGCTTGGATTAAAATTTGCTGGCGACCATTTACCTCTACTTCAGCAGAGAATCCGTAGTCATCGTCATACATGAGTTCAACTAAAACTTCTTCTGGACCAACTTGTCTTTTTTCAGCGATATATACGCAAAGCGCATTGATAAGTTCTTGTTCAGAAATTTTTATTGTTTCCATGCTACTTCATCTGCCTTTTTCTTACGTTGATCTTTGAAGTATTTAAATGCACGAATTGCTAACATTACGATACCAGCCATTACTAACATATTTACCATAAACGCTAATACAGAACCAAGAGCTCCCATATTTGCAAATAAGCTACCCATTAGTAAACCACCAAGACCACCTAGTAATAAACCTTTCATAAAGCTTCCTTTATTACTTTTTGGTGCTGTGTTTGTTGCTTTTGTTTTTGAATCTGGAGTCGTTTTTTGAGAATTTACATTTGAATCTTTTTTGTTTAAATCAACTTTTGATTTTTGACCTGAACTTGGTGTAAATGATTTTTTACCAGATTTGTAACTTTTCGCTGCCGCATGATCTACGAACATAAAGCTACTAGCCCCAAAAATCACCATGAATGCTGTCATTACTGCTACAAGTTTTTTCAACATATTATATCCATTCTCCTTTTATATAGATATATGTGAAATCTACCTTTCTAGTAAATTCAGAATGATAGATTTATTTTTAAGAACATTTAAAGGTTCTTATGAACTCATTATATGAACTTTTGTCGAAATATGCAAGTATTATTTACTTCCAACAGTTTAGTGACAAAGGAAAAATTAAGCAAAACTGAATTGACTTTAAATGAAACAAAACATATTATAAGTTCATAAGAACTTTTTATTATTTTGGAGGTGAAAAGATGGAAACATTTCATCTCACACGAAACGAAATGGCAACCCTCCTTCTATCATTAAGAGGATGGAATACGAAAAAGCCTCTCGGTATTTTACAAGAAGCTTGGGCAAAGTCACATAAAAAAGATATTGAAAGCGGACAAAGCGTAACTGCTTTTATTACTACCGCACTTTCACCTATTTTCGAAAAACTGATTAAAATTGACGATACAGACGTCGGTTTTTCTTTAAATGAAATAGTCGCGCTTGGCAATCAGATCGAAAACACAAGTTTCTCTGTAACTGCTATGCAAAACTGGGTGAAACGAGATATAAAAGAAATGATTGGCTCTCCTCAAAAAGGGAAAAAATATTCAATTGAACAAGCAGCCTTACTATTCATTGTCGAAGATTTAAAAACAGCACTTGATTTTGAATCCATTCGTAAGCTATTACGCCTAATCGTTAATGACCCAGCTGATCGAAGTGATGATTTAATCAATCCTGTTCATTTATATGTAGCATACTCTTCTCTATTTGAAGAACTTAACCAAGGGAACTGCTTACAACTAAATGCAACAGATACAGTTCATACAATTGAAAATATCGTAAAAGAAAAAGCTGATAAAATCGCAAGCAAGTTCGATCAAATTAATAACGAGCAACGCGAAGCAATTCGTAACGCCATTATTATAGCGACATTATCTGTGCATACCGCTTATGTACAAATGCTAGCGAAACGTTACGTAACAGCAACGTTATTTTTACAGAACTTAGATGTGAAGCCATAAAAAATAGGAGCAGAAATGCTCCTATTTTTTTATGAGAAATTTTTAATAATCCTTTCATTATCTCTTCAAAAAAACTGGGCTTATTTCCTTTACTATAATACTTATGAGAGACATAAAAGAATTGAAATAGCAATCCTTTATATAAATAAGGTATAATCTACATATAGTTAATCTTTTATATTATTAAATAAAAGATTAACCTATTCAAAAATTCATAAACTAGAAGGTGCAACAAATGGTAAGTAGTTTTATTCATTCAGTATTAACATTTTTTGAAGGATTAGGTTATTGGGGCATTATGCTTGGACTTATGATTGAGATTATCCCAAGTGAAATTGTCCTTGCTTATGCAGGATACTTAGTTTTCAATGGTAGTATCTCATTTTTAGGTGCAGTTGTATTTGGTACAATTGGCGGTGTTATTGCTCAAATCTTTATTTATTGGATTGGACGATACGGTGGACGCCCTATTTTAGAACGTTACGGAAAATATATTTTCATACATAAAAAACAAATAGACGCTGCTGAAGATTGGTTTAATCGTTACGGAACTGGCGTAATTTTCACAGCGCGCTTCATTCCAGTAGTACGCCATGCGATTTCAATTCCTGCTGGTATTACAAAAATGCCCTTACTACGTTTCACTACATTAACAGCACTTGCGATCATCCCCTGGTCTATCATTTTCATTTATTTAGGTGAAAAACTAGGTGAAAACTGGGAGAATATTAATGATATTGCTGGACCGTATGTGAAATCATTCACAATCGGTGGTGTTGTACTTATCCTTTTATACTTTGTCATTAAAAAATGGACAAAAAAACGTAAAAATATTGCTTAAAATCCCAAATAAAAACCGCTATACATTCATTCAGAATTATAGCGGTTTTTATTATATGCTTGATTATACATTAGAAATTGCATTATTTCTTCTTTGTGCTTTAAGTCATGTTGAATGAGTGATGAAAAGTAATTATTTAATCTCACTTTTTTAGTGCCAAATTGGTAGTCATTATCAAAATATTGGGTAGGAATTCGCTCAATTTGATCTACTAATTTTTTACGAGTAACACTAAATTGATCTAATAGTTCTTCTTTTGAAATACCAGATCTCGCATATTTCATTGCTCCCTTATTCATTTCCTCAACATCTATTGGAACATTTGGTACAGATTGTCCACTTATAAAGTATGGAATTCTATGCTTTATTAAAAACACATCCCAAACAATAAAATGTGAAATCACATCTGCAATTCCCCATGAACCTTTTCTAAAAGATTCAAACCATACATCATGAGTTACACACTTAAATGTTTGGCACCATTCTATTAAACTTAACTTTTCTTCCAGAATACTTTCTTTCTCCATAATTCATTCCTTCCTCGTTCACACTTATAACCGATTCATATATAACTTCTAGAAACTACATAAAAAACCTCCAACTTAAGATTTACGTGGAAAAGCAACAATTCACTCATTGATTTCGTATATTATCTCAAAAAGGAGTGATTTCCCTATGCATTGGCAACAAAAGCTACCGTACTTAATTGGACGCCCTATAGGCATTTCCTTTATCAATGGGCAAGGAACTTCTGGTGTATTATGTTCAGCACATGATGGTCAATTATATGTTTATGAATACCTTTACCAAGCTCAGTTCGCAATGAAGCATTATGATTTTAGACAAATTCAAGATATACATGCATTCCCGAATTGTCCACATCAAAATCCTCTGTACTAAAAAAGGAACAGCTTATAGCCGTTCCTTTTTCTCTTAACTTATTTCTCATTATAAAAGTTTTGCACTGCTTCATCAAAGTAAATCCAGCCTTTCCAACCTAAATGAATTGTATCCTTTAAGAAATACTTATCATATTCATGGCCAGAGAAATCGACTACTGGATATCCTGCTTTCTCAACTTGTTCCCGAACTTTTTTATAATACACTTCTCGGCGTTCTTTAGGGAAACCAGCGTAATCATACCATGGTCCATTTACAGGTACAGAAATAAAGAGCGGCTTAACATTTTTCTCTTTAAAAATATTTAAAACAATTTGCAAGTCATCATATTCTGGTGATTCTTCATATGATTCATTCGCTCTAAAGTTTTTTAATCCTTTTAATTTTTTCTTTAAATTATGTTTATAGTAGTATGGATTTTCAATTCCAAATGTATTTGTAGTAGACTCCGCTTCCCCTTCTTGTTCCGCATGTTTACGTGCATCTACCCAAGAAATTGAACGTAGTCCCACATTTGTCTTTTCTTTCATCGGCTCAATCTTAAATAAAGAGTTAAATAAATCTCTATGATCTAAAATATTTCGATGCATATAAGCAAGTGGTTTTACTAAACCTGCTTTTATGTTATGTTTTGTATCATTATACACAATACCTTCTAATGAATTTTTTAATATATCATCTTCTTGAACAACTTTATAATCTAATAGTCGTTTCGCAATTTGCTTCTGCATTTCTACCTTTATTTTATCATTAAAAATAAAATGATATGCCTGTTGCTTTGAGAAATTGTTAGTAAAATCCCCTTGTGATACCCCTGTCTTTGTAAACCACTGTGGTGATAGAACAAAGACTACCTTTTTACCTTCTAATTCATCCATTGTAGACGTCATATTTAATATGTGAGCTAAACTTTGTGTACCGCCAATCCCGATTAAATATGGTGTAAAACCCGCGGGATTTACTTTAAAGTAATTAGACGGATGGTATGCATCCATTCGTAAAAATTCAGATGAACCGTACATCGGTAAATACTGCGAATTCTCTAACATTTTCCGCTGCAAGAAAACACCTTGTAACTTTTCTTTTTGTAAGGAAGTTGCCGCATCTTCTACTTTCTTATCACTAATAATTGATACTAAACTTTTTGATGGGATTAGTACGATAATGAAAAAAAGCACAAATGCTAAAATTATGGGACCAAAAGCATGCTTCATTTTCATTTTTTGTTCCTCTTTCTATCGCGATTAAATTGTAACCCTTGTTTTTGACACGTCATTTTTTTCTCCTTTTTCTCTATACATGTTCCATTCTATTTATCTATTATATACATGTATGTATTTCTTTCCTTGTTCTATAAAGCTCTATATAAATAGCGCAAGAAAATGTTTCCATAGAAACACGTTAATTATACAAGATTCTACATATATTTCACACTGGAATTTTACTAATAATTTTATTTTTAAGACATGAAAAAAATATATAATGTCTACAATCCATCAGGTGATATATTAAATTTAAAATGAGATAATATACGTCCACTATACTCAACATCATGCTTATATGCAAAACCTCGCTTTCTGTTCTAACTCCCCATATTCACCAAATCTTGTTACTCCTTCGACCATCGGAGCTTGCTTATGTATAGATTTAGCTGCTTTATCTACTGATTTAGCAAATTTATTTACACTTTACAGTTTTTTATAACAAATAAACCACTTAGACAAGTGTCCAAGTAGTTGGGTATATTAATTATTATTATATTCAGCTTTCTTATGATACTCTCTTTGATATTCGTTATCTACTAAATACTAAGAAATTTAAACAGGCGTGTATTAGCAAAGATCTCAATCATTTTGACCACAGTAGAAAGGAGACGCTATAGTATCTCCTCTGTATTTCTACTCTTTTCAATTCAGTATCATATAGTAGTAGATAAGTCGAATTTAGAAAAAACTATCTGATATACATAGAACCAGGTACAGACATTAAATAATAGAAAAAGACTCCGATTATTCCACTAGTAAAAATAATAAACCCCATATTGCGTATGCCTTTAATTTTTGACTGTAAACCTATAAACCCTGATAGTAGCCCAGTTAAAGAAAATAGGATCCAGTATAGCTCGGTTGGGATATCAAGATATTGACTACCCTCAACGCCCAGCCCCCAAAAAATATAAGGCAGTACGACAAAGGAAACACTGAGTAATCCCATAATACTCACGAGTAGTTTATGATATTTGACCCCTGTTATTATTAAATAAATCCCACCCGCAAATCCGCATAATACGAGATAGGGTGTGTATAGTATCCAAAGAAGACTTAAGATGAGCATATGTAAGTTCCTCCTATTTATTTTGGGTCATTGTAGTCTATTGATTTTCTGAATCTGCTGCTAATTTTTCAAGGTGACCGAGTGCGTCTTCTAAATCAAACGAGTTAAACCAACGATAATCTTGTTTATCTAAAATACGGTAATGCTGACTAATTAGATTTTGTTGTAAACGATAGTTACCTTTTTCTTGAATTTGTTTCCACCAGACTTTTCCTCCCAGTGTTTTCTGTTTGGCGTTGTTCATGCTTTTATGTGCTAAAGTTGTAATGACTACTAATGGATCATCTCCTAAACTAGACTGTAAAACCTCGCTATCCCTAAACAATGCACAAATTGCTACGGTATTCGTCCATCCTGCATTTGTTCGTCCCTTCTCAATTTGAACAAGCGTTTTTTTTGAAATACCAAGAACTTCAGCCATTTTATCCTGTGTGTATCCTTTTTCCGTACGAATTAACTTTATTTTTGTTGATATGAGTTCGATTGTAAGCTCTTTATTCAATTCCTCTACCTCCGAAAGTAACCTATGTGTTATTTAGTGTAATTTTACACTATTTCTAATTTGTTATCAACCCATTCTCTTTACGTTCCCTTTTGTCATTTCAATGTAATGAAATCAATTCCCATTTACTATCTTCACCCTAGAAATTATTCTTTTTACACTCATAGCCTCTATTGCATATTGAATGGAAGCCCTTGCTGCTTCTGATGCGTATCAATTCCCCCGATATTCTGGATTAAATAAATACATAATTTCTATTTCACACGCTTCATTTACCTTTCTTAAACAAAAACACCCTAAAATTTTTCCAATTTTACTATTAAATAACAACCATACCCCGAGGTTATAGTTGTCCGATATAATCATTTTCTTCTTCTTTTGACATTCCTCTTGATTAAGCAAGTCATTTGCCAACAGCTTCTTTCTTTAATATGTTATAAAATTGATCAACATTTTCTATAATTGATTTCCTCATGAACAATCTTTTTGTACCTATTACTTTCTTTTCTACCAACATAAACATCATGTCCCTCCAATCTCTGTTTACAGACTAGTAATTTATAACACGAGCTATTTATTTAACTTTAAATAAGAAAAACAGACTACCACACACGTGGAGTCTGTTTACTCATCCTTTATTTTTGTACATCTGCCCACTTTAAACTTGTTGCTGGACCGAATTGATGTACATATAAATCTTTCACATACGGCTTTTGTAAGTATGATAATCCACGCTGGAATACAGGTGCAATTACTGCATCATCCAGTAGCATTTTTTCAGCATCTTGCAGTGCTTTCCAGCGAGCTTTTTCATCATTACCTAATTCTGTTTTAATCTTCTTAATTAACGCATCATATTCCGGGTTTGCATATTCTGTATTATTCACACTACTTCCAGAAAGGAATACTTCTAAGTAAGTCATTGGATCTGGATAATCCGGTAACCAGCGTGATAACGACATTTCATATTCTTTCTTCTTCTCAAGTGCTAATTTTTGCGTATGTGGTTGTAATTTCACATTCACTTTTAATCCTGGTAAGTTTTTCTCAAGCTGCTCTTTAATGTACTCTCCAACTTTTTTAAAGTTTTCTAAGTCATAATTTAATAGTTCTAACGTCACTTCATTTGTACCTGTCTCTTGTTTTGCTTTCTCCCAATATTCCTTCGCCTGTTTTACATTTGTCTTATTAAACTCACCAGCCGTACTTCTAAAATCTTTCTTATCTGGGCCTTTTAAAAATCCTTTTGGTACGTAATAGTTCGCTGCAACCGATCCATCATTTAAAAATGAATCTGCGAGTCCCTTCTTATCAAAAACTGTACTTAGCGCAAGACGTGCATTTTTATTTTTAAGAATCGGTACATTTTCATTAAATCGAAAGAAGTACATAACTGGATCTGTATATTGTTTTAACTCTGTATTATTTTTATATTTATCTACAAATTCTGTAGAAATAACAGCTCTATCAACTTTATCTGTTTCATATAAATTTACCGCCGTTGAAATTTCTTTTACAATTTGATAGTTTACTTCATCTAACTTTACTTCTTTTTTATCCCAATACTTATCGTTTTTCTTCATTGTAAAGCTAGCTTCATGCTTCCAATCAGATAATGTAAATGGTCCATTGTATACTGCTTTATTTGCTTCTAAACCGTATTTATCGCCTTGCTCTTTCGCATATTTTTCGTTAATTGGATAGAAGGACGGTAAAATAAGTAGTTTCGTAAAATACGGTACAGGATGTTCTAACTCTACAACGAACGTTTTATCATCCGTCGCTTTCACTCCTAATTCCTCTAACCCTAGTTGTTTCTTATTTATTTTCTCCGCATTTTTCACATCGTATGCAATGTATGCATATTGAGAAGCCGTATCTGGATTAATAAGTTGTTTCCAAGCATATACGTAATCTTGCGCTGTTACTGGATCTCCGTTAGACCATTTCGCATCACGTAAGTGGAATGTATATGTTTTTCCATCTTTACTAACTTCATATTTTTGTGCTCCAGCCTCAATCACTTCATCATTCTTCGATAAGCGAAATAATCCTTCCATTACGTTATTTAAAACGTTAAATGATACTGCATCTGTTACTTTCCCTGAATTTAACGACGGAATTTCACCCGTTTCTAGTAACTGTAATACTTTCTTCTCATCTTTCGGCTTTGTCGTTGTTTTTTCTTTTGCGCAGCCAACTAAAATTGAAGAAACTAATAGAGTACTAACTAATGAGTAACGCACAACTTTTTTCATTTGAAAACCCCCTCTATTTTTTAAGGTAAGTAACGACGAGCACCAGCGTATTCTTCTATATATCCAGGTGTATTTAGCGGTATAATCTCTACTGATCTTTCAGCTCTTGGTGAGTGAATCATATTTCCATCACCAATATACATCCCCACATGATGAACACTTCCTTTTCCTTGATCATGTGCAAAAAAGATTAAATCTCCTTTTTGTAAATGTTCTTTATCAACTGCAACTCCATTTCTCGATTGCGGACCAGAATCTCGTGGAATTGTAATACCATGCGATTTATAAATTGTATGTGTAAATCCAGAGCAATCAAATCCAAAACCACTTGTACCAGCCCATATATACGGTAATCCTAAAAACATTTTCCCTGTGTTTATTAAATCATCAGCCGCCGGAGTTGGAATATCATTTTGAGAACGGTAAACCGCTCCGTCATTTTTTCGTAACCATGCCTTTTGACCATTTGGCAACAACACGCGGTATGAAATTGAATCTTCACTTAATAGTGGTAAACGCGTATTGTAGCTGACTTCAAGCGATTTATGTTTTTCAGAAGGATTAATGTATAAAATCGCTGTCGGTTTCGTTACTAATACGAAAGGTTCATTTGTTTTATCTGCAAATTCTTGATTATATGTTAATTGTTTTTCAGGCATCCATCCTGGGTAACCTTCTTCATTTCGCGGTGTTGGTTGACCATGTACTAACACTTTCACCCAATCACCTTTTTTATCAACAACCGTTACTTCTTGACCGAGTAGCGCTTGCGTTTCTAATTTATTTGCATTTGTTAACCAAAGTTTCTCGTCAAGTGTCATCGATTTCGTCCACTTCCACAAATCAACTGGATTTGTAGCGCTCGGCACATCAATTGGCCGTAATGAATCAGGTGCAGTCCAAAGTGTTGCGGCAGATACATCGATAAACGCTTTACTATCTTTCTTCTCTTCAGCATTTGCTGATGTAAACGATGAAAATATAAATAAAGTTGTTAAAAATGCAGTTCCTACTTTTTTCATAAATATCCCCCTTAAAAGGTAGTTTACTAGTCTCTTCTCCTAAGATTTACTATTCACTGTCGATTGAAGGTTTACCTTTGAGCCCGAATAAGTCATTCCTTCCGGCTCTTCCATTAACCAAAGTGGCGCATCAAGATCGAAATAATGAATATTAGGATGAGCTGCTGCCAAATGTGCAACAGCGCTAACAGAAAGAGAAGATTCCATCATGCTCCCCACCATACATTTCACACCAGCTGCTTCTGCTATATCTGCAATACGCCACGCTTCCCGAATGCCACCACATTTCATTAATTTAATATTGATTAAGTCTGCATATCTTCCTTGCACGATTTTCAATGCATCACTGGCTGAAAATATGCTTTCATCTGCCATAATAGGCGTTTGCACATTGTCTTTGACGTACTTTAACCCATCCCAATCTTTCGCATGAACAGGTTGTTCAATAAATTCGATATTTAAATTACGATTCTCCATTTCTTTAATGATAGAAACCGCTTCTTTTGGATTCCATCCTTGATTTGCATCTAATCGTAACGTCGTATTTTTTGGTACACTATTTCGAATCGCTTCAATACGTTCTAAATCTAAATGAACAGATTTCCCCACTTTAATTTTCAAAGTTTGAAACCCTTTTTCTACATGTTTCTTTGCCTCTTTTGCCATAACGAAAGGCTCATCTACACTCACCGTAATATCTGTATGAATTTCTTTCTTCCCGCCTAATAGTGCGTAAAGTGGAACGTTTTGAAATTGACAATACACATCATATAAAGCGATATCTACCGCCGCTTTCGCACTTGGATTTCCAATACAACTCATTTGTATGTGCTGTAGTAACTGCTGAAACTGAATGATATCTTGACCAATTAAACTTGAACGCATCGGCCCTAAAATTGCTTCTTCAATCCCGTTAGCAAAATCTCCCGTAATAACTGGTGTTGCGGCTGCAGCACCCTTGCCAACAATCCCTTCATCTGTATGAATATATACATCTATACTTTCTATTTCGGTTACAGTACGAAGCGCTGTTTTAAACGGTGTATGGAGATTTACACGTCTACGATTTACTTTTACATCGGTAATTTTCATTTTGTTCATCCTTTCGTTGTCTGGTAAAATGGAACCTTAATTCTCAATTATTTTGGAGCAATCCATCTCCTCTTTCACTTACTTTTCATGTAGAAGGTTAATGGAAAATAAAAAAATCCAGCCATAAGAAGATTCTTACGGCTGGATTTTGTCTATGAATGGGTAGACAAAGCAGCGATTTGATTATATTTTTTCTGTGCATCTTTTAATGCTACAAGTAATGCCTTTTGAGATGAACCGAAATAACGATCTTTTATTTCCATTACTAACGCTGGGTCATTAATATTTTTATGTAGAAATAAATATTTAACGAATTGAGATGTTAATGCAATTGTCGCTGAGCAATCTGCATCTACAATTTCCCCAGTCTCCTTAACAAGTACAAACGCTACAAAATAGCTTTTAAACTTTTCGGTAATGGGATTATTTTGAGGTGCTTTCGCATCCCCTACGACATAAATTGTATTTGAAGCGTACACAGCTCTCTTCCTTTCTAATACGGGATAACGGTTTTCTTAATAGTCGTATGAGTGATAAACTCAACATTGATTAAAAAATGTATCCGCTTACCTTATATTATAATATAATTGACAGAATTTTAACAACATTTATTTCGGTATATATTCCATAATTATAAAAACAGCTCAAACTCTTCATTTTTACAATATGTGATTGTTTCTTGTACCATGCCATTCATACATGAAAAAACAGCTAGCTATCACTAACTGTTTTATTACACTACTTCGGCAATACAAATATAGTTTCATTGGACTTAGAAAATTGATATTCTTTTCTCGCAAACTTCAAAATTTCTTCCTCATCGTCTGTTAAATTTTCTATGTTAGTCTTTAAAGAAGCCTGATCTTTTTCTAAAGAAACCAATTGTTTTTTTTGATTCGTTATTGTATCTTGTTTTTCAACAATTATTTCTTGTTGTTTCGTTAAAATAAATTGAACGTACAAAGTAGCCGCCGCAATAAATATAAACATGAGTATAAATCGCCTTAGTTTTTTCTTATTAATTGCTCGATTCTCATTAGACTGTGATAGTTGTTCTTGCATATTAGGAACATTTATTCGCTTGAGTTTCCTCATTATGAAATCCCCCTAACACATATATTTTCACTACCATCGGCATGATCTCTTACTATCTATAATTCTATTCTTATAAAATAAGCTCCTTCACAAAAATATCTCACAAATTAACCAATTAAAGATAGCATTCGACGACATTTCCATATTTATATTGCATTTTTTTATGTATGCTGACATAAAATAGTAGTTTCTGTTAATCTTTTTCTATTATTGTAGAAGAGTTTTTTTACATACAAAATTTCTCCTTGTAACATGCTTACAAGGAGAAATTTTGTAATATCAACTGGTGGTAAATCTTCAATATGTATTATTGATTACTTTATATTCCTGTTAAAATATCAGTTTACATAATAATATTATCAATCTACTTTCTATCTTTTGTTTTAGATATTTAAATTTTCTTTTAAAATAACAATAATCACGTTTAATATGGAGGAGAAATTATGTTACAAGTAATGCCTTTAAATAGTGAAGACTATGATTTAATTAAAGCTGCTGAAAAAGTAATCGAAAAAAACTATAAATATGGCCGTCATCATATCGGTTCAGCTGTAAGAACTAAAACAGGTAATATTTATGCAGCAGTACATGTTGAAGCCAATGTTGGAAGAATAACAGTATGTGGCGAAGCTATGGCAATCGGAAAATCTATTCCAGAAGGTGATCATGAATTTGATACCATTGTAGCAGTCGCTCGCCCACATCCTCATGAAGATATTGAAAAATGTTGGGTTGTTGCTCCATGTGGTATGTGTCGAGAATTAATAAGTGATTACGGAAAAAATACGAACGTTATACTTTCTTATAATGATGAACTTGTAAAATGTAACGTAATGGAATTATTACCTGAAAAGTATACAAGTGAAGTAGAATAATCATTCCAGTTTTCCATTCATCAAATAATATTATTCCAATAAAAAAACAATCCGTTTTAAAAACGGATTGTTTTTTTATTTCTGTTTTATGCAGTTTATTTTATTTTTCTATTTTTAAAAATGACTAAATTATAATTAACAAAAACAAAATTAAAATATTTAAGTTTACCTCGTTTCGCATTTTTCATTTGAAAACAAAAATATAATTTATCCTTACATTCGATAAATGTTAATATAAACCCTCTAAAATCAGTAGTCTTATCATACCAATCTATAACAATTCTGTCTTCTGCCCTTACCTGTTTCCTTTAACACATATGATTTTAATACAAGCGCCGTTAATGAATCCGTTAATGTTTTATATGATAAATTAGATAATGCCAATAGATCGTTCGTATATAACATTCTATGCTTCTCTAATAATAATAGTACTAATCGTTCAGACGGTTTTAATGCCTCATCACTTTCTAGTATAAAGTCTATATTTTTCATTTCTCTAATTATTACTCCTTATATAAAAAAATACTTACACAACTAATTTAATATAAAAATAATACACAACAAAATTTGAAATATATTAAAATATCATTGTTTTAAAACACTATTATACTATAACATAGAAAAAGCATTTCCCGAAATAGGAAATGCTTTTTTATATTGCTTATAGGATTCTTCAAACCCTACATTATATTTCAAATACTGATCCGTACAATCCCCTTCATACTTCTCTGATTATCCAAAAGTATTTGTAATAAATCAAATTCTACTAAAATGATTTAAACAAATAAAAGCGGTTAGTCATTCATGTTTAGAGCATGAATAACTAACCGCTTTCCAGCTTCTTCCCCAATAGCATATTCTACCTTAAATATTTCTCGCAATATGCGGCTTACTGTAATGACTTGTTCCACCGCCACCTACTACTACTTTACCGCCTTTTTCGAAAATTAATAATTTACTTGAACCATCTGCAAGAAGTACTATTACTTCAGCATTATTACTTGTTGCTACATAAATTACATAGCCACTTTTTGAAATACACGTTTCCCAATTCGCATCAAATTCTGATCTTACTACACGATTTGAATACACTTGATTTTCAATTCTATCTTGTTCTACGTTTTCCAAATTGATTCCTCCCACTTCACTAAAATAACATTTTCAAGAAACTATCAGCCCTATATAAAATAGTAGCTGACTTTAACATAAATAGTATATGTAGTTAGTAGCAGAATGCTTGGACAATAAAAACGTAACAACATGTAAGGATTTCACAATTAAAACAAGACAGTCGATAGTGTACCGACTGCCTTGTTTTAATAGATCGTTCTTTATTTTTCGTTACGCACAGCTTCAAAAGTAAACATTTGATCTGCATTTGACGGTTCTTTTTCATAAACATAGTCAGCAAAGCACGTAATGTTTGAGAAACCTATACTTTCTAAAAGAAGTCTAAACTCTTCTACTCCATACCAACGTATCGCAAAGCGTTGCAATTCTGTTTGTACTAATTGTCCTCTACTCCATTTTTCATATTTTAAATATGATAAAGTAACTTGGTTCAGCCAATCTATTTCAATTGATTTATTTTCTAAAGTAATTCCATCTCCGTTCGGCAAAGAAAAAGTCGATGTATGAATTCCCCCCGTCTTCCAGTCATGCGGAAGCATAATATCTACGATTAATCGTCCGCCTGGCTTAAGGTGTTCATAAAAACATTTCAATGCGTTTATAGCATCCTCACGATTTTCAATTAAACAAAAAGATCCAGTAGGAATGATAATTGCCTCATATTTATGCGGTAGTGAAAATTGTTGTAAGCTTCCTTCATATAAATTAGGTTGCAAGCCTCTCTCTTTACATCGTATACGGCACGATTCTAGCATTTCAGGTGAATAGTCAATCCCATCAACTGTAAAACCAGCTTCAAGAAGTGGGATGATGACTCGCCCTGATCCTACTGCTGCTTCGAGAATTCTTCCTCTACAATTTTTTAAACGTTCTTGGTAATACTCAATATCACCATTTAAAGAATAACCGACAGGCTTTGTGTAATCATAAAGTTCCGTGCAAAGTGTACTATAAAAACTAAACATTTATTTTCTCCTCCGTTTTTTACGTACGGAAGATTTTAATTCAATTAATCTTCCTGTACCTTTATTTTTAATGAAAATTCAAAAGAGCTGACTGTCATAATATATCACTCGCTTTCCATAGAATATAATCATATTGTATAATATTTCCTTTAAAATAAAAATGTAAATAATGAAAATTCATACTTTTTTCTAAAAGGGGGATACGATGAATTCATTAATTATATTTTTTTACTTCTTATTACTTTTAATACTCTAATTTTCTTTATAGCAAAGAAGTATAAGCGAATATGGAAAATAGCCAGTTGCATTTTCATTCTTTCTTCCCCCATTGTTTTCTTCACCACTTTGCACGTAATTGGTGAAAAAGTAGGAGATGGATTCGCTGGAGGTTTTGCTGGGCTTACTTTTAGTGGCCTATTGATCATGAATGCAATTTTTTTATTTGTTGTAAGCATTTTTGTATCTACCAATAAAAATTCCTAATAAACTCCCCTTTCAAAATGTAAAGAGCTTACTATGCGGTAAGCTCTTTATTCATAACTATTTATTTTACAATGGGCAATGTCACTTCACTTAATTTCACTGTCAGCTTCGTGCCCGCTTTCGGTCTAATTGTATAATCATAATCACTAGCAATTAAAACGACCCCAATTTGATGCCCCGCTTTAAATACATAATCATCTGGCTGCATGTCCCATGTAAATGTATAATCTTTGCCTGGTTGAATCGCTGTTGAATTTTCTATACTCTTTAAGTTTTGTGGATCTATCCACCCTCTCGTTACAACCTCTGGCTTCGCTCCTCCATAATCAACAAGTAGAGCAGTTAAATTTGATACAGACCGATCAATATTTCCTGTAATTGAAATCTTTGGTGTTCCGCTTATACGCGTATCTTTTTGCAGTACAGGCATTGTATACACTAATCGATTTGCTACATCTAATTCTGGGTTTGCTACTAATTGGTTTGATTTCATTTTTGCATCATCTATGAATGAAAACACCTTATTAACAGAACCTATACTTAATGGTAAATTAACTGCTTTATTACTTAAATACATACGAACTTTTGACGGCACAGCTGATGGATCCGGCCAATTTTTTATTTTATCCCAAGTTTTATTTTCACGTTGTACATCGATCATCGGTTCATTCATAATGCCATTTTCAATTCCATACAACCAATAATCGAACCATTTATTTTGTGTTCTTTGCCAGTCATTCGTTGATGTTCCACCATGTCCCCCTTGATGTAACCACATTTTACGAGGGACATCATTCTCTCCAAGCGCATCCCACCATTGCGCAAACTGCTTCGTCTTTACATTCCAATCATTTAAACCATGAACAACAAATACACTCGCTTTTACGTTTTTAGCATCTTTTACATAATTACGTTTATCCCAAAAAGCATTATAATTACCAGTTTTTCGGTCCTGTCCAGTTGTTAGCTCTTTTATTACTTGTCCACAAACTTCAGGATTTTCCCTTGTTAATACTGCTTCTGCCATATTATCTGTATCTTCTCCTTGGTATCCACCTGGCGCAATGACTGCACCGTTTGCACGATAATAATCATACCAACTACTAATCGCTGCAATTGGAATAATCGTTTTTAACCCTTCAACGCCTGTCGTCGCAACTGCATTTGGTAACGTACCATTATAAGAAACTCCTGTCATACCTACATTTCCAGTAGACCAGTTAGCATTTACTTCTTTCCCATCTTCTGTATATGCCTTCGCACGCCCGTTCACCCAATCAACAACAGATTTCGTCCCTAGTATTTCTTGCTCATCCCCAGTCGTCGGACATCCATCCGATTTCCCAGTTCCAATACTTTCACCTAAAATGACTGCATAGCCTCTTGGCACATAATAATTTCCGTATGAACCAAGATTAACAGCTCCATACGGTTTCCCTTCATACGCATACAATTCTTCATCTACATTATATACAGGAACATCTTTTAAGCCTGATCGATATGGACTCATTTCATAAATAACGGGAACTTTCACATTCGAATCTGTTTTTGGACGCATAACTTTTACCGATACTCGATCCTTTTTTCCATCTCGATCACTATCAACTTCTGTTTCTACAAATAAATTTTCAATAATTGCTTCATCAAGCGAATAAATCGGTTTTGTCATCCCATTTTCTAATTCAATTTTTGTGTTTGATTGTAACACTTCTGAAACTTTTCCATTTAACTTCACGTCATTCTCATTTATGTAGTTTGTTTCTTTATTGTCTGCATACGCAGTCATGCTAGAAACTCCTGACGTAATTGATAAAGATAATATTGCTGATAATGTTGCTATTTTCTTTTTCCCCATACTCTTTCCTCCCCATATATTTCTCCTTTTACTATACAATAAAATTACAGAAAATTCAGTTTATATTTTATGCAACAACTTGAGAAATTTGTAGAACACTCTTTCAAGGTTATATATTCTGACTTACTACTATCATATAATCAATAAAAAAACATCGCCTATTAATAGACGATGTTTCTAATAGTATTGAATTAGTCATTTTTCATATGAATATAAAACCGTATTTCGCCCTCTATAGTAGATATGCCATAGTCAAAACCATGTCTTTCTAAAATACTTTTCACAATTGCTAAGCCTAATCCTGTGCCTGAATGGTCTTTACTACGAGAAGATTCTAAGACGTAAAAAGGTTCCCAAATTTTATCGATATCTTTCATATGTTCAGCATTCATACCATTTTGAATTTGAAAATATACACTTTCATTTTGATCTTCTAAAGTAATTTTTATATTTTGATTTGCTGTATATTTTATCGCATTAGAAATTAAATTTTGAAACACCATTCTCATTTTATTTACATCAGCATAAACAACTACATCGTCAACATTATAGTTCACTTGCAAATCGATTTCCTTCGACTCCAGTTCAATTTTATGCTTATCTAATATACTTTGAACTAGTGATTTAATAGAGAATTCTTCTTTTTGTAACACATCTCTTTCTAGTTTAGAAAATCGTAATAACTCTTCAATTAAGTTTGATATGTGATCAGTCTGTTTAATGATTGTATTTAAGTACGTACCATCATCTAAACCATCTTTTATTCCCATAGAATATGCTTTCACTAACGCGATTGGAGTTTTTAATTCATGTGTCACATCACCTATAAATCGTTTTAAATGTTCGTTTCGATCTGTTAAATCTTCATGCGCTTCATGTAGTTTCTCACTCATGATATTAATACTAGTGGCCAGGTCCCCTATTTCATCATTTGTCTTCACTTTCGCTCGTTCAAATTTCAAACGTGAAATATCTTCTGCAACATTACTTAATTCTTTCAATGGTCTGGTGATTGTTGTTGATAGTATCCATACAAGTAAGATAATGAGAAAAATCGTAATGCCAAAAATGTAAAAATAAAATGAGTTTAGCGTTTTTATCACTTCATTAGAATGTGCGATTGAAACTCCTACTAAAATTAACATATCGTCTTTCGCAATGTATTTCACAAAAAAACTAGATTTAATCTTTTCTTGATCATATATTTTATTCGCTTGTCCGAAGTTCTTTACTTTCATTACTTCTTCTTTTGTAATCCAAAGTTTATTAAGGGCAACTCTTTTCCTTGTAAGTTGCATGCGTAACTCATCATTAATATGATCTTCCGAATTGTTAATTGATGTATACGCAATCGTAACATTCCCTTTATTTTCAATGCTCGTAATTGCTTCATCCAATTGGTCTCTCGGTATGGACTGTATTTGTGCTGTAATACCTTCTAAGCTTTCTCGTGTTTTGTAAATATTATATTTCGGTAAAAGATAGTTAATTAATAATAAAGAAATTGTAAAAATAAGAATAACAGTTAACGAAATACTAAGAAATAGCTTTTTTCCAAGTTTATTCACTCTGCTCCTCCAAACTATATCCTAGCCCGCGGTGCGTCTTTATAATATTTTCTCCTACTTTTTTACGTAATCTTCTTACATGTGTATCAACAGTTCGCTCTTCTCCAAAATAGTCAAATCCCCATACGATATCTAACAATTTTTTACGAGTTAAAATCATCCCTTTATGATTTAAAAAACACTTTATTAATTCTAGCTCTGTTTTTGTAATATCTAATTCTTTGTCATTTTTATAAACTTTATTTTTAGTAAAATCTATTTTCAAATCTTGAACTTGAATGACATCATCGTGCTGTATAAGCTTTTTCGCTCGAGCAATGAGTACACCTGGATGAAATGGTTTTTTTACGTACTCATCTGCCCCGCCTTGAAGCGCTGCTAATTCATCTTCGCTTTCACTTTTCGCCGTAAGCATTAATACTTTTACACTTGAGTTCTTCTTTATTTCCTGACAGACAGTAATACCACTATGATTCGGCATCATCCAATCTAAAATAGCTAAATCAATTTTTTCATCATAAAATATTTGAAGTGCTTCCTCTCCATCTTTCGCTAAGAAAACTTCGAAGCCTTCTTTCTCAAAATAAGCTTTTAAAATCCTTAACATATCCTGTTCATCATCTGCGATTAATACTCTCATGCATTATCCTCCATTGCTTTTAAACAAAAATCAATTGTATTATACAACTTCTTTGTTACATAAATGTGACAGAAAAATATTTGAACTTTTTAAGGGTATAGTAAAAACGAGGTGTTGTATTATGATTAAAAAAATCGGGGTCATTACTCTTCTTTGTTTCTTATTATCAACAAATGTGTTCGCAAATACAAATCAACAAATTGAAGTTTTTGATTGTCAAAAAGAAATGGTCGTTCAAAAACAATCTTTAGATCCAGCTATTCAAAAAGAAGCTGTTCAATACGCTGAATCCATTACTGGCCCATTTAAAAACTTAAACGTCGTCCCAAAAGATGGTCACATGATAAAAATCCCTTTATCTAAACCAGTTTCTATTACAAATCAATGGCTACAAACTACAATTGATGAAGTACTTATTCTTCTACCACTTAACGAAAAACCTTATATTATGCTTTACGACGATGAAAATAATCCACATTTCTATTATGTAAAAGGTGATCCTAAGGGACTATTGAAAGAAATGAATGTTAAATTATAATGTAAGAAAGATCCCATAAATATCATTTGTGGGATCTTTCTTTATCAGTTAGCAACTGCATTTTCATTTAAAAAATGAATAACCTGTCTTTTATGATGGTTATCATGATCTACAAATTCTTTAATAATATATATAAGAGAATACGGCGTTCCAGTATGAGGACAATGTGATACTCCATTGGCAGTTAAAGGTTTCTTTAGATTTTCAGCAGACAGTAATCTAAGTTCTTTTACGAGTAACTCTCTTTTAGCTTTTGCTTCTTCAAGAAGTTTCATCTTAGATATACCGGATTTGGCATAACTAGATGCTAGTTTATTATATGTATCAAAATCAGGGAACTCCATTCCCTTTCCATCTCTCACTGATGATAATGTCTCACGTAATAGATAGTCATCCCAGTTCATAATATGAGATATGATTTCGCCAATAGTCCATTTCCCCTCTGATATTGGTGCCACCCACAATTCCTCTTTCATACCTTTCAATGTATTTATCCAAATTGAATATTCATTGAAATCATTAATAATTTTATTTTCTCCCATCATCCAATTCCCCATTCTAATATCATATTCATATAAATTATAACATCAATCTACACAAAATAGAACAAAAGTTCTGTCGGAGAGATAAATAATAATTCACTACATCCTTTTATATAAGTTCAAATAATGGCTCGCTCCCATATATTTTGTCCCTTTCACAAATCCAATCGAAGTATAAAATTTGTCCCCCTGTACTGTATCTGTATTTAAAACAACAATATTAAAATATTTTTTCGCATCGCTTATAACTCTCACTAATAATAACCTCCCTAATCCTTTCCGGCGGTATTCTTTTGCAATATAAAACCTCCTTAATCAGCTAATCTTATTGTTTTCTGTATATGGACCCTCATTCAGCCCTCCTATTCCAATCAACTTTTTCCCTTGAAAAATGCCATATAAACATTCACCAGTTTTGTTAAATGTGTTTATTTTATTTTCATACTCACTTATTAGTCTTATTAAGAAATTAAATCCTTCTTCTTTACTTTCTTCAACAAGATAATCGTGTTCGTATATCATTAAATCTTCAATTTGTTGAATATGTATGTCTTTCAAGTAAATTCCCCCCTTAATATGAAAATACATAAAAATGCTCAAGAATTATTTATTCTGAGCATTTTTATGATTGTTATCTTATTCAATTCGTAGTATGTGTATTCTTCACTTCAGATGTAAATCGATAATATAGTTGTTTAAGTCTTATTGAACTAAAGCAGCTGTTTGTTTAAATGAATACATTTATAGTGCCTCTCAAATATAATATCAGTTTTTAAATTCACCATTCTTCTCTAACAGGTTCAGGTTCAAGTTAAGTTATAATTTGTTAATCTAAATGTTTATGTAACCACTGTTCAAATATCTTTAACTGTTCTGCAGTATGAAAGTAATGTTCCCCCGTCTCCATGACTTCTAATTCACAACGATGTTTTTTTGTAAAATCGTTAATAGTTTCAAATTCGCACAGTTCATCCTTGGCTCCGTACATAATATATGTATCTATATTCCATGTATTAATAGGATGTTCTTTTACATAGCATAAATAATCCCAATATAACTTTTGACCAATAGGTGTCTCTATAGTCATTTCTTTTTGCAAAAGTTCTGGTGTTACATTAAACCATTTCATCATATTTTCGATAATTCGTTCCATATTAACTACTGGTGATAAAAATACTGCCTTTTCAATCACATCATTTTGATAGGCTAAAAGGCTAAAATAAGCTCCGATACTACATGCAAACACACTTACTTGTTTCCTATGTTCTTTTGCGTAATTCATAATTATAGATAATTCACTAACACAAACCTGTACTTTGCAAGGTGTATTATCATTTGTTCTTTCTCCATGCTCAGGTAAATCAAAACTTAATACTTGATAACCTTTTTGATTAGCTTCTTCAGCTAATTTTTGAATAACTGCATCTTCCTTATTTGACATATTTCCATGTACTGCAATAAAAACTTTTTCACTTTTATCTCCCCATAAAACCGTAGGAATATTACTAATTTTAACATTATCTTTAAGCATATTTTACTCCGTGAAATAAGACATATAGGAATTGGCAAAACTGCACACTTTATAATCCTCTACTCAGTTTTTAAACAAATCAAACTATTACTAATTCATCACAAATGAATTATAATCTCTATACCTCTATATAACAGAGGCTATTTTGAATTTATAATCTTTCTTTTATCACAATTCTTCAGAAGCTACAAGTTCTTTTTTTGATACTGTATTGAACTAATCTGCTCCATTAATAGGAGAAAGATTTTTAAACAATTATATTATTTTTTCAAATGATTTTATTATAAATTAAATACCTTTATTATTTCTGCAAAACAGGTAATATCCCCTTCAACTCCAGTAAATCATCTATCACTATATCTGCCTGGACAAGCTCATCTTCTTGTGCAAAATCAAAATTGCAACCAACTGCAATCAAGCCATTATCTTTAGCTGCGTTTATATCAGATAAACGATCCCCGACTACCGCTGCTTCGTTTATATCATATTTGTTCAAAATACTTTTAACTAAGTCGCTTTTATTAAGTGAGTTTATTTGTTCAATACTGAACGTTTCAGTAATCCATTGATCTAAAGCATAATAAGATACGATTGCTCGTAAATATTCAGTTAAACCATTACTAGCAATATATATTGAACAATTCTTTTCTTTTATATATGTAAAAACATCTTTTACGTTCGGATATAAAGCACCTTTTCCGCTCTTTATGTTTTCAATAAGTCTATCTAAAAAATATGCATCTGTTTGTTCTCTTACTTCAAGAGAATGATTCGGTAATAAAGCTTCCCAAACTTTCGGTAAAGGCACACCCATGATTTCACGATACTTATCAATAGGTGTTACCATATCCCATAATTGTAATGATCTTAAATAATCAAATGTATCATCTAACGATAATTCTAAAATTTTATCTGTTTGAAATAGCGTTCCGTCCATATCAAAAATTAATGCTTGCAACATTTCATTCTCCCCTTTTGTATTACAATACAGTTTTACTTGATATATTTTTAAGCATCTCAACGATAATTTCTGAACAATAATTTGCGGCAGTTTTGGCGAAGTCATCATAGGAAACTTGAGCTTCATCGTCTGCACTGTCAGAAATACATCTTATAACGAGAAATGGTACTTTATTTATATAAGCAACATGTCCAATTGCTGCACCTTCCATCTCTGTACAATGCGGTGCATATTCGTCTATTAATTTCGATTTTTGTTTGGAATCTTCAACAAAACATTCACCGCTGACAATTCTTCCTTCATGAATCTCCATATGTAAACTACTACTATTACATGCAATATGTGCTAACCCTATTAATTCCTTACTTGCGATAAACTCCTCTTGGAACGGGAATAAGTTTTTCATTTGAGTTTTACTTACATCATGATGGGTAACATTCGTTGAAATAACTACATCACCAACTTTTACTTCCGGGTGTAACCCGCCAGCAACACCCGTATTGATGATAGCATCTACACCAAATTTATGAATTAACGTTTGCGTACATGCGGCTGCATTCACTTTGCCTACACCAGAACGTGTAATAATTACTTCTGTTCCCATGAATTCTCCAGCGTAAAAAGGCATTCCCGCGATTGTTTGTTCTTCTTGTACAACTAATTTTTCTAAAAGTAAGTCTATTTCAATTTGCATTGCTCCGATAATACCGATTCTGTTCATGAATGTACTCTCCTTTATTAATTAACTCCTTTAATTCTTTCAGACATAACCGACAATAAAAATTTCGGAAGTACAAGTTGCCTCTTAAATCTTTTCGGCTGTGAAAGTAATCTATACAGCCATTCAGTTCCAGTATCCCTCATTATTTTCGGTGCTCTTTTTACAGTACCAGATATTATATCAATCATGCCTCCGATACCTATAGATAGCGGAATGTTTAATGTTTGTATGTTTTCATAGATAAATTCTTCTTGTTTTGGTGAACCTAGTCCTACTAACAATAAATGCGGTTTGAATTGCTTAATTTTCATTATTACTTCCTCTATTTCTTCACCATTTACAAATCCATGCTGTCCTTTAAACTTTGCTCCTGGGAACTGCTCATTTAATTTTTCTAATGCTTTTTTATTACTTTCTGGCGCAGCTCCAAAAAGAAAGACACGATATTCATTGTCGTTACAATAATTTATTAAATCGTGAGTGATATCTGCCCCAGTAACACGTTCTTTCAAATTTCCTTTTAATATTTTCGAGCCAATTATAACGCCAATCCCATCTGCTGTTATTAAATCCGCAGATAGTAACATCTTTTTAAACTGTTTTGATTTATCCGTATTTTCCTTTGCAGACATAACAATTTCAGGATTTGCAGTTACTACAAACCTTGGTTTCTCTTGTTGTTCATGTAGCCAACCTTTTAATAAGCTTATAGCTTTTGCATATTCTAAAGTTGAAAAAGGTATTCCCTTTATAAGTTGGTGATTCACTATACTCTCCCCTTACATAAGTTGCAAATATACATCAATATCTTTAGAAATTTGTCTAAAAGCTTTATCCCAAAATTCATAGCTCAATATATCTATTTCAAAATGTTTTTTCATAAGTTCTTCCACTGGAAATTTTCCTGTTTCTCGTAAAAACTCTTTATATTTCAAGTGAAAAGTACTTTTACTTTCTTGAGCTATTTTTAATAAACTAAAACTAACTAAATAGCCAAATGTGTATGGATAATTATAA
The DNA here is from genome assembly GCF_037120585.1 of Bacillus sp. CCNWLW194. Classification (NCBI taxonomy): domain Bacteria; kingdom Bacillati; phylum Bacillota; class Bacilli; order Caryophanales; family Bacillaceae; genus Bacillus; species Bacillus sp. CCNWLW194. Next base: position 136,703 of record NZ_JBBBBL010000006.1, read on the forward strand.
AAAGGAACATCTGCTATATAAAACTGAACATATTTCATCCAAACAAACGGCTGATATTCTGATAATGCATTCCCGTATGCTTTTTCTTGCGCTGCTATAGATAATTTCTCGATTTCATCAGCACTTAAAGGACTTTCTTTACATTTTTCATAAAAGTTCTTCTCAAATTCAAACGATGCTCGAATTGCCATTACATAATTAAAACAGTTTCTTATTTTCCAACTTAACAATGACTTTTTCATATCTATACTATCTGTAGTTTGAATTAGATAATTTATAAGCGTAGTTTCAAAGAAAATAGACGCTGATTCTGCTGTACTCATTGGCAAATAATCATCTAAAAAAGAAGAGGATTGTTCAAAACTCATATTATAAAAATGCCAAGCGTGTCCTAGTTCATGAGCAAGTACTCTTACACTATCGATACTGCCGTCATAACGCATAGAGATTCGTGATTCTTTCTCACTAAAAAAAGGAGCACAAAATCCACCTGGTGGTTTATCCTCTCGCGGTTCCGCATCTACCCAACCACTTTCTATCGCATTACGTGCAAATTCTGCTAATTCTTTATCTATATTTTTTAATGCATCGTATATGTTTTGTACTGCTACTGAAAAAGGAATAATAACCTCATTATTTTCCTGTACTGTCATAAGTTCATGCCATGTGATCGAAGCTCTGCCATTCTTATACACATTTAAAGCACTAACTAATTTATCTAGATTTTCTTCTGTCGCATTCCACATTTGTAATATTACAGTTACTGAAATACCATTCGCATGAAGCGACCCTGCTAAAATCTCTCTATCTTCTAATTCATTACTCTTTGTATTACGCAATCTTCCTATTTGATTTAATACAGTAGCAAAAATTTCTTTTTCCTTATGTAAAGCACATGTTAATGACTCGAATACTTCTAGTCTTTCCTTTTCATTATCACTATTCATTGCAATATGATTTGCTTGTCCAAATGATAATTGCTTATTATTGTGCTCTATTTCTATCCTATTCCTTAATTGTATGTACATGTTTTCCCACGCATGAAGTTCATCTTTTATTAACCTAGTATTATCGGTAATTTCCACTTCACTTTGTAGTATTACTTGCTGCACTTCACTTTTTAATTCCTTTACTTTCACAGTCAATCTAGTAATATCCGATACAACACTTTCTTTAGCCGATCGACAGTACAAATAGTATTCTGCTTTTTCAATAGCTTGTATAAGTTTTGAAAGAATCCCTATATCTTTTGTTACAAAAAATTGTTCTTTCAACTCCAATATTGGAGATAGGATATCCTCATTCGAATACAATGAATTTAACTCCCACCTAGCAATTTTATACATTTTTATAGCCACCTCCTATTTTTACAAATAGTTACAGATATCTCCCGTAAAACAATTATATATGAGATAACTAAATTTTAACATCTTGAAATATTTAGATTTTCACAAACAAAAGACTTCAACACACAAAAAAGATGATTCTGTTCAAGACAGAATCACCTTTTTAACATCTTATATTTAGCATTTTCATGCTAATTTATATATTTAGTAACTGCTTTTTCTTCGCATTAAATTCATCTTCTATAATAACGCCCATATCTAATAATTCCTTAAATTATTTTAGCTCATCTGCTACAGAAGTAGTAGCATTACCTTGAAGAAAAAAAGGATTGATCAAAAGATCAATCCTTTACTCTACTTCATTTAAGAAAAATAGCGTTATAACGCCAGGTCCTGTATGTGCTCCGATTGCTGCACCAATTGTATTTACGATAAATACTTCACAGCCAAATCTTTCCGTAATTAATGCTTTTAACGCTTCAGCTGTTTCTAAGTCGTCGCCATGAGTCAGTGCGATTGTTTGAGCTTTAAGGTCTTTACCACGCTCTTCCATAATATCTACAATTCGGCCAAGTAATTTCTTTCTCCCTCTTACCTTTTCAAGTGGTACAAGTTTTCCATCTTCTACGTTTAAGATTGGCTTAATGTTTAGTAAACCACCGATAAAACCTGCTACTTTACCTAAGCGCCCGCCCCTAACAAGGTACTGCAAGTCAGCTACAGTGAAGATATGTTCCATGTGATTCATTAGAAAATCAACACGCTTTAAAATATCTTCTTTCGATGCACCGTCTTTCGCCATTTTAGCAGCTTCTAAAACAACAAGCCCTTGACCAAGCGAAGCACATTTTGTATCGATAATTTCTAAATCTAAATCAGCATATGTTTCTTTTACTTCCTCTTTAATGACAACTGACGATTGATATGTACCAGACAGTTCAGATGAAAAAGCTAAATATATACAAGGATTACCTTCTTTTGCATAAGAAACAAATTTTTCTTGGAAAGTTTCAAGTGAAGGCAATGACGTTCTATAAACTGCGCCTTCTCTCATTTTTTGCAATAATGTAACTGACTCTAATGTAACTCCATCTAAATACTCTGTTTCTGCTTCATCATAAACACGGAGTGGAATTAAATCAATATCATATGCTTGCAGCAATTCTACCGGTAAATCCGCCGCACTATCCGTAATGATTTTAACACCCATTTTTAAACCTCTATTCTGTTATAAATATAAAATAATAAAATATAAAATAGTACTTTTAAATTATATACGCAAAACATAAATGAAGAAAGGAAAACACTTTATATTATATGCACTATTCTTCAAAACTTGAACTGTTAATAAAAATCACGCCATTTTAACCACTTTTTCCTGAAATTATATTATGTATAATGGAAATAGTAAAAGTTTTCTGAAGGAGGATGCATATGAGTATTCAACTGGCTACATATAATGATTTAGAATGGATTAATAATCAATATGAATCGATAGGGTTTGTACGAAGTGATTTAAAGCGGGATACAGTTGTGATCATTACATACAACAATGAGTACGCAGGTGTTGGACGACTAGTCCAAATAGATGAAGATACTATTGAAATGGGTGGGATTTTTGTTCTTCCTAAATTTAGAGGGCTACAATTAGCTGGGGAACTTGTTTCATTTTTAGTGCAAACTGCGAAAAAATTACAAGTTCAAAATGTATATTGTCTTCCTTTTGAGGAACTAGAAAACTTTTATAAGAAATATGGCTATACTGAGGTTGATACTACGAAAGAAGTTGTCCATCCGATTATTCTAAAAAAATATAATTGGTGTTTAAAACATTATGATAAACATGTATTACTGTTTAAAATGTAAGTTATTCTATAATGGGGGTGGATACACTTTGTGTTACACCTCATGTTTTAACAAAGATTTATCCATTTCATCTATTAAAGGAATTGGTTTTTTAAAGCGATCCATCAGTTGTATTTCATATCTTTCCCAAACGCTTATCAGCAAGCTCATTTACAAACTTGCTAGCATTATTTTTAAGTTTCTCTAATACATTTTCCTGAAGAAATTTTTAACTAATTGATGTAGAGATGATTAATTATCTAATCCGCACCCAAACTTCCTGTTCTTGTAATAATTGCACAGTTAATTCCAATACAAGGTTTTGTATTAACTGATACACGTTATCATGCGGTGTACTTCGTTCCGATATAAATTCAATACATTGAAAAATATAACCTTCTACGAGTAAGCTCCCTTTTTCAATTTTAGATGGATTATTTCCTTTCCTTATTATTTTTGGTAATAAAAATTCTTTTTTTGTTAAAATAATTTCCTGTGACACCTCTTTTATTTCTATAACTTTTTCTTTAAATACCACTTTTTCTCGTAAATTAATTTCACCTTTATATTTCCCTATTTCTATTGGTAATTTCGCAGGTATATAATTATTTACTCCTCCTTCATCTTCCTTATCTAAAATTATTCCGTGTATAGGGATCCACGAAGATGTTCCTACCCAATTCTCTTCCATATTACTTTTTATTTTTTCATTAGAAAGTTCTAAAAGCACTCTCTTTTCATAAAGGTTTGAAGAAACTAAATTACAATTAACATCTCCATGATAATGTTGCACTGTAGTTAATAACTTAGTATCCAATTCATGACCCCTTTCATCTTTTTGATTCCGAAATACAAATACTTCTTGATTTTTCACATTCATATTAGGGAATTTTATAAAACTAGTCACATCTGAAATAATAGAAAATGGGGTTTTTACTACTATTGAACGTACTAATGTCTCTATTTTTGACACTGAATCTTGACGTTTTTTCTTCGACTCTGTTTCTTTACTCTTTTTCTCGGATTTATCTGCTTCTTCTTTTTTTGACTTTGTTTCTTTGCTTTCTTTCTCTGATCCAATTGTTTCTTCTTTTTTTGATTCTGTTTCTTTACTTTTTTTCTCTAATTCAATTACTTCTTCTTTTTTTGATTCTGTTTCTTTATTTTCTTTCTCTAATTCAATTACTTCTTCTTTTTTTGATTCTGTTTCTTTACTTTCTTTCTTTAATTCAATTGCTTTATCTTCTTTCTCTGATTCTGTTTCTTTACTTTCTTTCTTTAATTCAATTGCTTTATCTTCTTTCTCTGATTCTGTTTCTTCAATTTTTCCCTTTTTTCTTATTTCGCGTGAATCATCTTGAACATTCAGCTTTTTCCCTTTATAAACTTTGTTCCATATTTCCTGACCAACCCATGGATTCTTCATCACCATCCCCCCGTCTAATGAAATTCATAAAAATATGTTTTTTGTACGCGACCATTTCATCATTATATATGTTTTATAATAATAAAAAAGACATTGTCTTTTTATCAAAGACAATGCTTTTTTAGTTTTATACTTGTACTTGTTGTACTTGTAAAACTTTTAAAGTAAGATCTAGTACAATTTTTTCACGAAGAGTATCAAATGGTTCGTTTAGGTCTGTTGGACAAGGTGAAAAGTCTAATTCAAAAAATTGAGCGCTAACTAATTCGCAATACGGTTGTTCATTATAAAAAACTGTATTTTCGAAGAAGTATTTGTCTAAACGTGGTAGATCACCATTTTTAGGATTAATAAAGTGAGAAGTAGTATCTGAGGAAGCAGCCACTATAGCTAGTGATAGAAAATCACCAGCTGTTAAATCAGCAAAACCAGAAAATGGAACATTAGCAATGCGGTCATATAGCACTCCATTACACTCGTCATTTGCATATTCAATATTTTTACGAATATATCCTTGTACAAATAACTTTGCTCTTGTAACTCGGCGGTAAGGTGTTCCTGGTACTGGTTCGAATGCTACAGGAACTAACTTACATTGTGTTAAAAATGCATTTTTTAAGATACGTTTAATTTCAACCGCTGGAGGATCTAATGAAATATCAGATTCTACAACAATTTGAATTGTTCTTTCTGCTAATACAACCGGTATTTTTACAATTGGTGCTCCCGGAGTAGTAATTGGCGTTGCAGGTGCATCACTTAATGGTGTTTGGGTTTGTCCTACTACCTGACATGGTACATTAATTGGACATTGTTCACTCATATTTTATAATCTCCTTTATAAAAAATTTAGAGTTTTTCAACTCTCTATACTGTATATGTACTTTTTCTATTAATGCGTGGGTTTGTATCATAGTCACTTTTATCATTTGCAAAATAAGAGATTCATTGCTTCTAGATAGTTAAAAACACATACATTAATATACGTAGCCTATACTGATATCTACCTATATAAAATAGAATTTCTCGACTTTTTTATGATAGAGCTAATTGGTGTTCCAATATTAATTTTTCAAGACTCTTTTATTCTATCTAACAAAGGATACATTTAATAAGAACCATTTACCAACTTAATACTATCCACAAAACAGAACATCACGACTATTGTCCCCTTTTATAAAAAAATAAAAACCGGCTAAAAAAGCCGGTTTTTGTACTCAATAGATTATAAAATCTCCTTATTATTGAACTAATCATTTTATTCTCTAATATTTCCATAGGAGTTTTTAACAATGGTATCGAAACATTCTAGTCATTTGTCTTTCCCTTTTTAAATTCTTTATTTTGTACAACTCTTACAATCTCTGCTCATTCATCTATTATCCACAAAATAAGTATCATACGCCTTATCAAAAACATACCCTAGCTTTTCTGCTAGTTTGGCAGATGTCGTATTCGCTGCATCCCAGTTTGGGTATTTCCCCTTTTCTAAACAATCCAATATTAACGCTGCACTCACTACGGTCGCCAAACCTTTTCTTCTATGGTTCAGATCCGTCGCAACTTCAATTTCTATCCCCTTATCGTAAATACTATACGAGGATGCACCACATATAACTTCTTCGTTATACAAAATGCTATAACCTATACCTCGATTTAAATAATCTTCTACCGATTGAAATTGACTTGTAAAGTCTTTAGAAAGCTTATGTAGTGTAGAATCATTTGCAATATGCTCATCTATTCTTCTTACCTCATATCCTTTCGGAAGTGTTGATATAAAAGATTGTAATTTTGAACGATCAAAAACTTCCGAATTACGTTTGAATTTATAACGTAAAAACTTATCTATTTTTCTTTCAAAAAATGTTTCTAAACGCTTTTTCCACTCTTCACTATTTACGATTACTAACATTCTATCAGAAATGTTATGTAGTAATTCTTCTGTTTCTTTCACATTTGGATCCCCAGCGTAAAATGTGAAAATCCCTACCGTAACTTGCGCTACCGTTGGATTTTCGAGATTATTTACCCAAGCGTTACCCATATGACCTTGTAAATAAGAAAGTAAAACAACGTTATTGAAATCTTCGAACATAGTAACTAATTTTTCTCTTGTCTGTATATTCGCTTCATATATCATTCACATTCCTGCTTTCATTAGAATCAATGTACCTCTACTTTTTTTCATAAGTCCTTTTATTCTACATATAAGCAATCGTCTACTAAATTCCATATAATTATATATTATTCATAAATATAAAATTATTATAACATCTAATCAAAAAAGTAAAATTCACTTTTGCAATTTCAAAATGCACATCTTTATATCTAAATAAAGCCAATTTATTGAAAAACTTTTACACGTATACCAAACCTATCTAAATAACTGTAAGATTAAATGGAGGAGTTCAATTAATGAATTGGTTTAGCGTTGCAGCTGAATTACAGCGTGACTAGCGAAATGATGTTGAAGGCTTTGGAGCTTTACTTGCTAAACATCTTCCAAGTTATCAAAATATCATCGGAAGCTACGTGGGAGCTCAAAAAGAATTTAGTAAATAACACAATCATTAATTAATCTTAATAAAAGTTACTAACAACTATTTACATAGTTAAAAAAGGGCTACTTCAATAGCCCTTTTCTTATTTGCTTTACTAACATTTATATTAACAAAGCAATTTTTTCGTTAATACCATCCAATTCGCATATTGATTAACCCTCATTATCTTGTAAGAGGGTTAATCAATATGAATACGTTATATCTCCTTCTTAGAAGTAAAGGATTCTGTAGCGCCATTTTTATATATTTTAGTCAGGTTAATAATTGACTTGTACGTATTATTGTCATTCTTTATCATCTTTTTCATTTCTTCTATTTCAGCATTACCAGTTCCACTCTCTATTCTCAAACAGTTCGAAATGTTGAGGTATCCACTCGATGCGAAAAGAATAATAAACGTAAGATCTGGGAAATTAATGAACAGTATTCCAAACTTTAAAGGATTCCCAGCCGTATCGGATAAAACTAATTGAAAGTTTAATAGTTCAGGCACTTGAACAAAGTCTTTAGAAACAATCGCTTCCCCAACTATTGTAACCTGCTTCACTGCATTGCCATTTTCATCTGTAAATTCAGTACAACTAGGTGCATCAATTGTTTTTGCTTGCAGTGATAAATTCAATTCTGGATTGTGAAAGTCAAAAAAGAGTGTACTTCCCTCGGTTAAACATTGCGGACAAACATTTCCAAGTAGACTAAAATCCTCTTCAATAAATTTAACTTTCGTTTTACAACTACAAACTTTTCCTATTCGAATTGCATCAATCTTAGAGCAATCTACAAAAATAACCTCATTGTCCTCTTGTACGAAGGATACGATACCATTCCTCTTATTAAATGAAAGAAAATAAGATACAACAATTCCATTTCCTGCTATTACAATACTCTCAACTTTAGTATACGGTTCAAGACTTTGTAAAAATTCACATATACTATTTTGGCAACATCCACAATCACGTTTCGGCTCACAATCCACTTACACTCCATCCCTTCCCTATATGTTTTTATCTAATACATATAATATGAGCGGAGTATAAAAAAGCTTGGACAATATAACTTTAACGTAAGAATTCACACTAAGAACAAGAAATAACACATAATTTTTACTATAAATACATATAACAATTTCATCTTTCATGAAAAAAACGTTATAATGAGGTGTAGCCTCTACGATTACGTTATAAAGGAGATTAAAACAATGGCTAAAATTAAAGTATACCAAGCAAAAGAAGAAAATATGGAAGCAGTAAAAAACATCATTGATGTTGAGGAACAAAATCCAACTGCTGAAAACTTACAAAATCTATATGCATGTGTATTAGAAACTGAAGATATGGCATTGCCTGAATCATACATTGAAGAAGATATCTTAATCGATTCTATGGAAGTTATGGTTAACGCTTCTCAAAGCAAAGTAAGAGACTTAGGTGCATACGATGTAATCGAAGTTCAAAACAAAGGTAAGAAAACACAAATTTTATTACTTGCAGACGAAGAATACGAAATTATCGAAGGCTAATCTAAATCTGTACATACGAAAAAACTCCTTTCCAATTGGAAAGGAGTTTTTTCATTACGCTTTTGATGTTTCGTTCTTATTATTCTTTTGTTGTTTCTTAATTACCATGCGCTCATTTCCCATAAAGAAAATAAATATGAATGCTAAACCAGCTGGCACCAATGCCCACATAAATGTTTGAACAATTGAATTAGAAAGAGCGCTAATAATTTTATCTAATATTTGCGGCGGAATTTGAGATCTCGCCGATTCTGATAAAATAGCTCTTGAATCTCCTAAAGCGTTTGTATTCATTCCTCCGCTCATACCTTTAAATGCTTCTTCTAATTGATCTTGGAAACCTGTTCTTTGGATCATTCCGAAGATTGTAATACCAAGCGTCATTCCTAATGAACGAATGAAATTACTCGTTGAAGTCGCAGATCCGCGCTGTTCCATACCAAAGTTGTGAATAGCTGCCATACTTAGTACAGAGAATGAGAATCCAACTCCAAATCCGATAATAATCATATACACTGTTAATAATGCACGACTTGTTTCTGGCGTTAATGTGCTTAATAAAAATAGTCCAATTAGCATAATAACCGCAGAAATAATCATAATATTTCGGTAGCTAAGTTTTGTCGTTAAAAATCCGCCTAATTGCGCTGTTACGACTGATCCTAACATCATCGGTAAAAGTAATAACCCTGAGTTTGTTGCGCTACCACCGTATACCCCTTGAATGAATAACGGAATATATACAGTTGCTGACATAAACGCAGCACCGTAACATAATGCAATAATGGTACTCATTCCGAATAAACGTTGTTTAAACATTTCAAACGAAATGATTGGTTCTTCTACTTTACGTTCAATAAAAGTAAATGCAATAATTAAAATAGCGAATCCGCCAAATAAACTTAAAATAAAGCTAGAATCCCAGTCATACTTTTGTCCACCAAGTTCAAGCGCAAACATTAACGAAACTACTGCACCAACTAAAGTAATTGCCCCAAACCAATCAATCTTTTGCTTTCTATGAACTCGTGACTCTTTATAAAAGAATGTAATAAAAATAAGTGCTAAAACGCCAAGCGGTAAGTTAATATAAAATACCCAGTGCCAGCTAATATAATCTGTAATATACGCGCCAAGCAACGGTCCAAAAATACTTGATAAACCAAATACTGCTCCGAATAAACCACCCATTTTCCCGCGCTTTTCAGGAGGGAAAATATCAAAAACGATAGTAAATGCTATTGGTACTAATGCCCCGCCGCCGATACCTTGAATCGCACGATAAATACCTAACTGTGTAATGTTTTCAGCTGTACCACAAAGTGCCGAACCAATCATAAAGACGATTAAACCGAAAATAAAGAACCTTTTTCTACCATACATATCTGATAGTTTACCGAATATCGGCATACCTGCCATTTCTGCGACCATATAGGCAGAAACGACCCATACAAAGTTTTCAAGGCCTCCTAAGTCACCAACAATCGTTCCCATCGCTGTTACGACAATGGTATTATCCATTGATGCCATTAAAATACCTAGCAATAAGCCCGCCACAACAAAGCCGAGCTTATTATTCTTCTCAACCATAACCTTGCTCTCCCTCGTACTACTTATATTTGTTTATGTTCTTTTACGACTGCATTACCCTTTTGATTAAAACTAGTATGATATTCTACAACACTAATTTCACAACCAGGGCCAATTGTAACATTGTTTCCTCTCACTACTTCAGCAATCGTATGTTCTAAATATATATCATCTCCTTCAACAATTGAAGTTTGGAGGTTTCCAACATGACTAGTAAAAGGAAGAAATCTCGCTTTTTTACGAATAGTAATTTTTTTACCACCAATTTCTCTTACCTTACTTCCTTCATAACGAAGTGAGATTTGAATATTTTCAGCATTTAGTAATCCATCACTTTCAAGACCACCAGTTAATGATAAATCTTCTACTTCAATATCTCCCTTCACATTTAAAGCACCTTTTACATCGACAAGATCACCTGAAAACTTTCCTGCAATATCTATCATACCTCTAACTTTTGTTTTTTTAATATGTGCATCACCATGAATTTGTGTATTACCATATACTTTTACATATTCCGCATCTACATTTCCTTGTACTTCGCTATCTCCATACACAACATAATTTTTCACTTTCATATCACCGCGTACATCACTCGTACCATACGTTTTAAATTCATTACAACTCATAGCATTCGTAATCGTTCCTTCACCGCGAATCTTCACTTCATTATAATCTCCACCTGCTGAATTACCGGAACCATTTACTGTGAGACTATGTGGATGTTCCATATTACTTACTCCCTCCCATTAAACCTGCTTAATTTCTTTTACATTTGCGCTTTTATCAACAGTAAGCTCACCGGTATATTCAATCAGTTCAATCTCACAGTTCGGTCCTACTGTAACATTACCTCCTCTTACCGTTCTTATGTGAGCATAATCAATATCAATATTGTCACCTTCAAGCAGCTCAGCTTCTAACTGCAAGCCAAATACTGTTTTAAATAGCCTACTAAATGTACCTGATCTATGTCTTACTTTAATCGTTTGACCACCAATTTCTTTCGCTCGACATGTACCGTGAATATTAATATTTATTTCATCGGCGCTTAATAATCCACCAATTGTAAATTGTCCTTCTGAAGAAAAAGTATCCACTTCACAATTACCATCAATTGTCGCTTGACCATTGACTTTAAATTCTTCACCAGTGACATTTCCACCTATCGTACCTTTTCCTGCAATTTTCAAACTGTTTGCTTTCACATCTTGCGTAATTGTTGCTTTCCCATCAATTCGCATCTTTTCTGCAAGTACTGTACCATCGACTTTACCTGATCCACTAATTCTTGCATTGCTGCTTTTCAAGTTTCCAGTAACGGCACCGTAACCATTACATTCAAATTGCTCACATTCAACATTTCCATTCACAGTTCCTTTTCCGTTTAATTGCACTTTATGAAACTCGCCGCCATTCGATGAACCGTAACCATTTATAATCAAATTATCTGTACGCATACTTTCTCCTCCACTACAACAATTTAGTTTTTAATGCTTCGGTATATTTCATAATCGCTTCGCGTAAAACGATTTTGGTTCCTTTTTCAAAAATTAAATCATCCACGTTTGAAACTAAGAAACATGTAGAAATCCCTAACTTTCGGACAATGATTAAGTCACAAGTTTTATGTTTAATTGCTTCATAATTTTCACGTAAAACTTGCAAGACCATTTTGCCTTCTTCTAAACTAATCTCTCCCGATTGTAGTAATTCTTCTAACATGTACACATAAAGAATATTTACAAATTGAAACTCTGTTGTTTTATTCGTTTGTTCTATGAAGAATTGTAAAACTGGCTCTGATGCAATCCCCTTACGTAAAATGTCTTCCTTTGTTAAAAGAATTTCTCTCACACTCGGTGAAAACATATTCGCTAGTTCATCAAGTGATAGGTCCTCTTTCATCGTTTGGATTTTATCAATTCGCTCTAAAATCTTTTCTTTCGGAAAAAATGTCTCCTGACCCGTGAAAGTAGACTTTCGTACAAACCAATCTTCCGGTATTAAATTTTTTCTTTTCCACCTATATAACTGTCCGTATGAAATACCAGTAAGTTCTAATAAATCTTTTTTTGAAATTAATTCTGTACTCAACTGTATAACACTCCTTCCTGATAACAATGTAACATAACACTGTTACGTTGTAAATGGACTTTTATCACAAGTAGCGTAACAACGTGTAAAACAACCCTATTTTACATACAAAAAAGGCCCTTACACATCTCATAAAAAATGCATAAGAACCTTTATCTATCAAGGTTTAAACCATATTTTATAAAAATCAATCCACCCTTGTGAATTAATCATTATATTTTGTACTTTTTCGTGAGAAGTTACTTGTTGTTTGTTACGGTATAAAGGGATAACTTGAATTTGACGTAACAAAGTCTCCTCAATATCGCGTAACAGTGTAACTCTTTTCTCTACTTGTTCTTGTTTAAAATAAGGGGACAACGTTTTATGAAAATCCATGTTGCTTTGCCCATGAATAAAACTGTTTTTTGTAAGAAACATATATAGCAAACTATCTTCTATTCGTTCGCTAATTGTTGCGCTATCATGCATCATATCAGCCTTTTGTATCGTACTTATTTCTAACAGATCTTCTATTTCAAGAAAATTATTTTCTACACGAATTCCGTACTTCGCACACTCTTTTTGTATCCATCGCGCATCTTCAACATGATCTTGTCCTGTAAATGTGTAAAGTTGTAGCACTTCATAATGATACATACTCTCTTTAATTAAACTTTCTACCTCCTCCTCAATCTCTACTATGCTGTCACTAGCTAATAGTAGTTCCTTTGCCACTTCTCCACGTTCCCCACCAAGTTCTTTAATGATTGCATGGCCATGAATGATTTTATATAACGCTTTTCGGAACAGCTCATCTTGCATTGGTCCTTCTTTTGCAAGATTACATGTTATATATGTCACATTCGACTCAAGTCGAGACAACTCTTTATTAAGATTTTCTTTATCTTTATACTGCGCCTTTACTAACACGTCATATGTATTTACATTTTGCTCCACATTCAATAGTTCAATTCGGTCAAGAAAAGATCTTTCTCGATAATATAAATCATGTACTTCTAATACAAATAAATGTTCATTCTTTTCGCGTAATTTAAAAGGGCCTGTTCCAATGAGGTTTTCCGCTTCATCTTCATTTACGATAGAACACTGTTCTGAACTTAGCATATGTAAAAATATGCCATTTTCTGTATGTAATTGAATTTCAATAATATATTCATCTACTGCGCGGACGCTTTCAATATGTTGTAACATCCACGCGTGTGGATTATTTTCAGCTTTTATAAATCGATTTAGTGAATGTATAACATCATGTGCAGTAAGTTGTTTTCTATTATGAAAGTGTACTCCTTTTCGTAAATAAAACGTCCATATCTTTTCAGCATCATTATATTCCCAGTGAAAAGCAAGTCTTGGTTCTATATAGTTTGATTGCTCATTTACATATACGAGCGTATCAAAAATATGTTTTACCATATGACATTCTGAACGCATTGTAGCGTAGACCGGATCTAATGCAATATCTAAATTCATTTGAACCTGCAAACGAAGGACATCTCTTCTCCCTTCGGATGTCCTTTCTATTTTATGACCAAATATTGAATCTACCCAAACTTCATACTCTTTCTTTACTGACGGAAATTGTGAGCTGTAGCGCTCCACAAATGAAATTCCGCTTTTCACATCCCCTTTTCTCGTTATCTCTTTTCCTTTAGCTAAAATCAATGGTATCGGTTGCTTTTGAAATATTAGTTTAGAACGATTCCCTCTCCCGCGACCTGGAAACCAAACGATCCAATTTAACTCATGTAATTTTTTTATAATTAATTTACTATTACGCTCTGTACAAAATAATGTTTCGGATATATTTTGCACTGTTATTTCTAATTGTTCTCCTTCTTTTTTCCCTTTCCCATAGGCAATCCATAGCTCAATGTATTGATCTAAAATAAACATCATATTCCCCCTAAAAGGTGAAAAATACTCCCTATTCTTTCTACCCTTTTTCCAATTCTCCTTTCATCTTATCATTTCAATATAGAAAGGAGGAAATAATATTGAATCATCTTTTATTACGTTACAATAAACCAATTATCATTAGACTGTGCGGTGAATTATTAACTCGAACAACAGAATCAATGTTAGCTATTATTATGATTATTTACGTTAATAAGATGCTAAACGGCAATATTATGATGACTATGCTTATTTTCGGGTTACAACCGCTTTCGGACATTATATTTACACTTATTGCTGGAAGAGTCACTGATAAATATGGACGAAAGAAAATTATGTTACTCGGCTTATTGCTACAAAGCGTTGCAATCGGTAGCTTCATCTTTGCTCAATCCGTTTTTATATTTGCTTTGTTATATGTCATAAATGGGATTGGCCGCTCCTTATATATTCCTGCTCAACGTGCACAAATAGCTGATTTAACAAAACATGGGCAGCAAGCAGAAATCTTCTCCCTTCTGCAAACGATGGGAGCAATAGGTACCCTAATCGGCCCTTTAATTGGTACTATTTTTTATAAGACTCATCCTGAATATGTATTTACGGTGCAAAGCATTGCACTTATAGTATATGCACTCGTTGTTTGGACGCAGCTTCCAGAGACCGCTCCGGCAATGACAACACCAACGCAAAAGCTTGAAGGATCATCTCAAAAACATTTTGTACGCAAACATTACGCCGTATTTGGACTTATGGTTTCTACACTTCCTATTAGCTTTTTTTATGCACAAACTGAGACGAATTATCTTATCTTCGTGAAACATACTTTTCCGGATTTCGAACTCATACTCGTTTTTATTTCAACATGCAAAGCTATTATGGAAATCTTTCTGCAAGTTTTCCTCGTGAAATGGTCTGAACGATTTTCCATGGCGAAAATCATTATTATTTCTTATGCCTGCTATACAGTAGCTGCACTTGGCTACGGGCTTTCAGCAACAATCACGTCACTATTTTTCACATTACTCTTTTTAGTCATCGGTGGAAGTATTGCTTTAAATCATTTACTTCAATTCGTTTCAGAAATCGCTCCTTCAGATAAACGTGGATTGTATTTTTCAATTTACGGCTTACATTGGGATGTATCTCGAACGTGCGGTCCTGTTATTGGTGCGGTTTTATTAAGCAAACTAAACGGCAGTATGCTATTTTATATTTGTGCTTGTTTCTTAATAATTGGGGGCATTATTCAAGCTCTTTTTGTTCACAATTTAGAGCGTAATAAAATAAAAAAAGACATTTCAGAGCATACTCCTCATGTTTTATAGGCTGCTTTCCTCATCCTTTTAACAGTAAAAAGAAGGCTATCACAAAAGTCTTGATGACCTTTGGTGATAGCCTTCTTTATTACCCTGCCATCTTATTTATACTATCCTCGGGCGAAAATACCGAAATATGATTTACCTTACCAGTCGATTTTGGAATGATAAATTTTAACTCAAACTGATTGTTTACTTTATATACATATATTTTATCTTCACCATTTACTTTAACTGATTTTGGTTTTCCTAATGCCTTTTCAATTTCTTGTAATGTAATTAACTTTAGCTCTGCATGATAGGAGCGTACATCAAAAACTTGTGATCCTTTATTAAAACCGAAGGAAACATTTTTACTTGTAAAGGTTGCGTACATTCCGTTTCCTGCTTGCTCCGTTTTATCAGCTTTCCCCCACGCTTTTTCTATTTCTTCGATATCTCCTGTATGAGCTGCGAACGGAACATTAGGCACTTTTCCTTCTTTCGCTAGTTCAAACAAATTTTTAACGTGGTTAATTGATTTTTGATTTATTATTGTATCTTTCGAATTTGAATCGTTATTTGATTTAACCTCAGGCTCTTTCTTTTGTTCAGAAGAATTATTCTGTTCGTTTTTACTATTTTCCGAAGTTGGGTTTTTTTCCTTTTTTTCATCTGTTCCTTTACATGCCGCTAAGGCAAATATGCATGTAAAAGTAAGAAATAATAAAGCTATCTTTACATACACTTTCATACATTTCAGCTCCCTATTAAATGCTATTCATTTCGATAACCAATCCAATACACTACTTTTTAAATTGTGTTTATTCCAAAAAGTAAATACTTCACTCTCTCCCCATGCTTGTACAACATATTCTACAAAAGCAGTTCCTAAAAAATAACCGAGTCGATTGTATCCAAAATACTGTCCGCCAGATAACCGAAACCACTCTTTCTCTTTTTCAAACGTCCATCCTTCTATATAATCTTCCAAAAAACGTTTCTTTATATGTTTTTCATTTTCTATATAGCATTGTAACCAACGTTCACCATCATTATCATATGAGTAATATACTGATTCATTTAAACCTTTCATAATTTGCTTTGATAAATATGTTGCAACACCTTCACGATACAAATTAACTGTCGCATCGGCCCACTCTGCTTTCCTCCAGTCCATTCCATCATTTTGTAACATAACATTATGATATATATGTCCTATTTCGTGAGCGACAATAACACGAAGGTGATTTAAATCAGGAGATAATTTTTCTGCCGCAAAAAACATGTCTCCAATAATTTCTCTTTCTACAAATGCATTAGAGCCAAATCCTCCAACAAATAAGTGGAATTTCATTTTTACATCACATTTAAATTTATTATGATATTCATTCGTTACCTCTTGAATAATGATTGGTAATGATTCTGCAATGATACGAATATCTTCTATTTTTGCGGGATATAGGTTAATAGCATTAGAAAGACGTTCTTTCGTTTTAGGACAATGATACTTAAAGTATTCTTCAAATATCTCTGGATGCGAAGTGAAGTATTGATTGAGGACAGCTAATTCTACGTCGTTACTTTCCCATAATTTTAAAAAACTTGGAATTGTATTGTTTATCATTTTTTCCATCTCCTTATATATCCCTTCTCGCCATTTACACTGCAATCCTTCCTTAAACAGAAAAAGCAACAAAGAAAGATGAGCCTTCTTTGTTGCTTTTTCTGTTTAATCAAACCATCTATCACCATCAGAAATCCATTTACCATTTTGCAAATCATAACATTCATCATCGTCATGAAAAATAACGTAAGAGGGTAATTTCACATTCATACCACCAGCTTTATTCCAGCATGTCGCAAACCATTCTATTATAGCTTTCGTTCCAATTTCAGATAACTTCTCATCATTTTTTTTGTAAAAATCCCAAAATTCATCAGATTCTTCATCACTAAACGTATAATATGTAACGTCATCCATTACATCATAGCTACCAGAAAAAATCTCTTCGTCAGTGCCCTCATAAAAGACTTCATTAGCATCTCCATCCATTGAAAACATAACGATAGACAATTCAAATGACTGAACAAAAACAGTAAAATCTAATAAATCTATTTCTTTATAATAATTAAGCTGTGTTGTTGTTTTTAACCTTTCAATCAAATCAGAGGATTTTGCTTCTAGTCCTTTTATTAAAGAATTTTTATAGTTCTCAATTGTAAACAAATACTTCACTTCCTATTCATATTATATATTTATCAAGATATATAAAAATTATAGCAAAGGTTTTGTATATTTTGCTTGAGAAAATGAAAAAAGCTGTCCAAATAGGACAGCTTTACATATGTATTTTTACACTTCGATTGACTTACCATCTTCAACAATATGATAAAGTAAGTGAGCTAAATGATGAATTGGACCATATTCTTCCTCTTCCTCATCCGTTTCGCCTTGGAATTCAAGATCGTTTAAGTATAGTGCTAAAAATTGATAGTATAGTTTTAAATCAAATCCGTAGCACGCAGTTGGCTCTTCATGATCTCCTTCGTATTGTAACATTAAGTATTGATCATTTCCTTCTGCATCTTCTGCGTCAAAGAATACGAAGAATCCAACGTTTGTATCTAAATCAAATAGATGACGAGTACCTTTTTCTGTTGCTTTATTGAAGTCCTCTTCACTTAATTTATGTACTGTTGTCGCTTTAGCATTATCTTCTTGATGGAAATTTACTGTAAATGTTTTCAATGCTGACACCTCCTGAATGTATAATACTAGCATAACATATAAAAAGGACTGCTTACAAATGTAAACAGTCCTTTCATTCATTTTCGCATTGCTCGTAATAAGAAACTTACAATGAAGATTAAAATAATCGCACCGATTAAAGCTGGAATAATTGCAAATCCGCCAATTACCGGGCCGAAACTACCAAGTAATTTCGTACCAATCCAAGACCCGATAATACCAGCAATAATATTACCAATTACACCACCTGGTACATCCCTGCCAGTAATTAAGCTAGCAAGCCATCCTAATATACCACCAACGATTAATGACCAAATCATACGATACCCTCCTTTATATTTCACCAATCAAAATATAATTAGAAACAATTGCTTACCATTAGTTATGTTACATTTTTCATAAGTTATTCACACAGCCCAACTATTAGATTATTTCAAAATAATGAACAAGCATTTTTTCAATTTATGGTGGAAATCCTTCATAATTCACAGATTATGGACAATCAGGCTTCAATATTGTCCGCATAAACTCTTCTTTAAATGCAGGATAGTTAAAACCAACCGCAATTCTTTGTATTGGTCGATCATCGAATCGTGTCGGCTTAGCTATTTTTCTAAAGTCTGCCACACTTTGTCCTCTTGTTACGTCATTTGTCGTACTGATCCAAACTGCTGATTTTTTATATTCAAAAATATCATCATTTATAAACGAAATAAACGGAAGTAAATCATGAATTGGACTTCCAGCAATACCAGGGTATTCTTTTTTATAAAAGTTCTCATAATAAAAATCAATCATTGGCTTAATAAGTTTCGCCTGCCCTGTTCCTTCTTTATTGATAATATCCACCATTTCAGGAGTAATTAGGGCTTCTTGCGTTACATTTAACGGATAAATAGTCGCATTCTTTGCGTACTTCATCACAATATTTGCGGCGATTGGATCTCCATAAAAATTTGCTTCTGATACAGGAGTAACATTACCAGGAAATAAAAAAGCACCGCCCATAATATAATACGAACATACTTTATCCATGACATTTGGATATAATAAAAATAAAGTTGCCAATGTTGTTAATCGCCCAGTCGCTACAATAATAATATCTTCTGGACAAGGTTCAATTAACTTAATTAATTCACAAAAATTTTCCCGTTTACAAATCCTCATATCAGGTGAAATAATTGGACCTAAACCGTGATCTCCATGAATTTCTGGAAAGAACAAAGGTTCTTCAGCCGTCATCGGTCTTGCTGCACCCTCAATGATTTTTACTTCTGTAGCATAGTATCTTTCTAAAAAATACACATTTTCTGTTACAATTTCTCGCGATACATTCCCATATTCAGCAACAATACCTATAATATCTAATTTACATGTTTTATTTGCATAAATTAATGCCACAGCATCATCAATACCAAAGTCTCCAAAAAAGATGATTTTCTTATTAACTATACTCACCCCTCTTCAGCATTATCTACTACTATTATTATGTAAAAAAGACAAGGCTGTGAAACGGTGCAAACTAAAAAAGCCGCCTATTTATTGGCGACTTCAATCTTTTTATAAGATAAATATGCTAGTACATTTTTACTTGAATCGTATTTTGGATTATTTCCTTTTCGCGGTTCTCTCATATGCGTTTTTTCAAATCCAGGAATATCCGGCATTTTCTCCATAAATTCAAGCATTTCTTCTTTAGTTCCTTCAATACGTACGCGAATCATTATTACATTTCCTCAATTCTCATTTTCTCTGTACTAAGTATAACGTACTTTGAAAAGACTGCAAGAAGTTTATCTTTTTAATGTCGCACTTTTTTTACATATAAACAATGCCATTTCAGTATAAAACGACTTGATTTTATTATTTTCATATTGAATGTTAAAGAATTCTTGCATTTCAACTGATGTTTTCATCATACATTCTGTTAACTTCACCCGCTTCTGCAAAGGTACATTCATCATATCGCACCACCAGTCAAATTCAAATTTCTTGTCAAAAGTAAGACATGACTGCATTTGCAAAGCATTTTTCTCTAATAAAGTAATCCACTCTGTTTTTTTCAGTGCTCGTTCATGACTCGGATCTCGCTTTTTTTCTATAAAATTATAAAATGTATCAAATTCATTATTTTCCGGTGAAACATTATCTATTAAAATAAACAATCCATTATCTTCTAACGTACGATTTACTTCATAAATAAACTGAGCTGGATTCGTAAAATGATGTGCTGCGATTCGGCACGTAATCGTATCAAAAGAACTATCGGCAAACGGTAAACTTTCAGCGTTTCCAGCGACAAAAGTTACATTTTCATGTCCATTATTTATAATAAAATTTTTCGCATTCTCTAACATTTTTTCTGTTAAGTCTAAAGCAATTACTTCTTTAAACAATGGAGCTAAAACATTTGCAACATGTCCACCGCCAGTAGCAATATCAAGAAGACGATTATTATGACGAGACTCAACTTGTTGAACTACATATTGTAAATCCGGTCCTTTTGCATGAATTTTACTTTTCACATACTTTTCCGCATTATTACCAAATTGTTGTTTTACAAGCTCTTCTTTATTCATTTTATCATCTTCTTTCTATTGTTATTTACACGATTCAGATAACTAATAAGTTCTATTTCATATTTTCAATTCCTCTTTTAGACAGATTACATATAGTGCTTTGAAAAAATAAAAAACTGTAAGAATGTATCTCACAGTTTTTTAAGTATGCTAAAATCTGTTTTTTAATCTTCTATATAGTTTCATCTTCCCTTTTTTCATTTCCTGAAGCTAGGCTACCAATAGCATCTGCCGTTACTTCAACTACAAATTCACAAATACCTGCTACAACTTCTCCAATTACTTCATCCATCTTTTTACCCCCTAATTTTATGTAACTTATTTGTAGTATAGAGGAGATTGGTTATTTTTAACTATCGGAAAACGTGACAACAACATTACAGTTTTGTAAGCTTTTTCAATGCGCTTAACTTCTTTCCTTCCATCCTTTGAAACTCCAAGTATGGTTCATGTACATCTAGGCCATCATATTATTAGGTAAGTTCCAATTCTGCTAGAGGAGGCGTGTAAAATATACTACGTAAAATTAATTAAAGGTCAATCATTCTATGCTTTTGATCATCGTTTCTTAATGTCTGAAGAAGAAGAGGTTTCTGAGAAAGTATATAATTACTTACGTCGTAATGAATTTTTCGAAGTGCGTAAAGAAGAATATTCTGCTTAATTACAAAAAGCATCAAGAGGAACATCACGTTATTGTGATATGTTACGGTGCAAGTGCCGATGTTGTTGATCCATTATCTTTTAGTGATTTAGCTATTGGAAAAGAGCTTAAATGCTGCAAAGTGAATGTTATTGAGAAAAGCGAGACGTAGCTATACGTTCTTGCTTTTTTATTTTTTCGATATTCACTCCTACTTTTAGTTAGTTTTCACCCCTCTAATATTTGCATTTTGATTTACTTATTTTATCAACTAACAAATCAAATTTTTGACAAATCAAAAATATTGAAATCCACTCATGAAACACGTAATATAGACTCTGACTCTAAAAAAGTTCGTTAAAAATAATACATAAAATAAGGAGGTTTTATATACGAGTTTTTCATTTTAAAAGACGGAGAGGTTTTACATTATGTGGCGTAATAAAAATGTTTGGATCGTTTTAATTGGGGAGTTTATTGCTGGTCTAGGGTTATGGCTTGGTATTCTTGGCAACCTTGAATTTATGCAAAAATATGTCCCTTCTGATTTCATGAAATCAGTTATATTATTTATCGGACTATTAGCAGGTGTTCTAGTTGGTCCTATGGCTGGTCGCATTATTGATCAGTATGAAAAGAAAAAAGTTCTTCTTTATGCCGGGTTTGGTCGTGTTATTAGTGTTATTTTTATGTTTTTCGCTATCCAATTTGAAAGTATCGCCTTTATGATTGCATTTATGGTTGCGCTTCAAATTTCAGCTGCATTTTATTTTCCTGCATTACAATCTGTAATTCCACTCATCGTACGTGAGCATGAGTTATTACAAATGAACGGTGTACATATGAATGTAGGTACAATCGCTCGTATTGCAGGTACTTCACTAGGTGGAATTCTTTTAGTTGTAATGAGTTTACAGTATATGTATGCCTT
This sequence comes from Bacillus sp. CCNWLW194, assembly GCF_037120585.1. Lineage (NCBI taxonomy): Bacteria > Bacillati > Bacillota > Bacilli > Caryophanales > Bacillaceae > Bacillus > Bacillus sp. CCNWLW194. Next base: position 159,189 of record NZ_JBBBBL010000006.1, read on the forward strand.
CTCAATGGCAGCATACGCTTTATTATTCCTCTCGACTTTCTTCCTACAATTTGAAGATAAGAAATCAACAACACCAAGTAAGCAAGCTGCAAAAGATAATAGCTTTATGGAAGTATTTCGTATTTTAAAAGGAATTCCGATTGCTTTCACAGCACTTATATTAAGTATTATCCCTCTATTATTTATAGCTGGATTTAATTTAATGGTAATTAATATTAGCGAAATGCAACATGATCCAACGATTAAAGGATTTATATATACAATTGAAGGTGTCGCATTTATGTTAGGGGCCTTCGTTATAAAACGTTTATCTGATCATTTCAAACCTGAAAAATTATTATATTTCTTCGCTATTTGTACCGCTTTTGCACACCTTTCATTGTTCTTTAGCGATATAAAATGGATGTCTCTTACATCATTTGGTTTGTTTGGTTTTAGTGTCGGTTGCTTCTTCCCTATCATGTCGACAATTTTCCAAACAAAAGTGGAAAAAAGCTATCACGGCCGTCTCTTCTCATTCCGTAATATGTTTGAGAGAGTTATGTTCCAAATCGTATTACTCGGTACAGGTTTCTTCTTAGATACGATTGGATTACAGTACATGGTCTTAATTTTCGGCGTCATTTCATTATTAATTATTTTCATATCGCTTTCTAAACAGAAACAGTATGAAAAACAACCGTCACAATCTGCGAATTTATAACATACACAAAGACGCATGGATCATATTAGATTAATCCATGCGTCTTTGTTATATAAAAACGTATTTATTACGCTTATTGTAATTATTTAAAGGAGTACCCTCTTTCGCTTTCGAATACAGTATATTAACATGATATATATAGGAGGTACGCAATTGTCTGATGGTATGCAGTTATTTATTATCTTTATTTTTGTATTAGCTCTGTTTAGCATCATAAACTTTTTAGCTATTTCCTTATCTGGACATAACTTTAAAAGAAGAATTATCGCCGGTTTCATATTTTTACTGATAACTCCTATTGTTTTTTTTGCTACCGTAGCATTCGCTTCTATATTCGATAAAGCTGGATTTGGCGCAGGGGGGCTAGCCCTTATTGTTGCAATTATATACATTTTAAATGGAATTGTGATCCTACTTTCCTCTTTATTTTTCCTCAAAAGAGACATAACATAGGCCTCAGTACTCGGCATAAATCTAACTTTACACTAGATTTATGCTTTTTCAATTCCCCCTAAATTTTTATATGAAATTAAATAATTCTTTATAAAAATTTAAACTTTATTTATTACAATATACCTATTGGATTTGCACGTTGATTGAAAATAAAAAGAAAGGAGCACAAAATGAAAAAGTTTGTATTAATTATTCCAATATTCATCATGCTACTTAGTGGATGTAGCAATAATGATATATACGGTTCTTGGGAAGTTGTTGACAACAAAAATGGTCTTTGTCCCGCATCTTATAAATTTGAAACAGTTGTAAAAGAAGAAAAAAAAGAAAAAATCATTCAAAACTTAGTGGAAATGCAAACAACAAAGAAAAAAGAAGATTTATATAAAGGAGCATTTGTAAAAGATTCCAGTGTATATCACATTGATTATGGTAACTCATTCACATCGGATCAAACTTTAAAAGTTGTCGATGGCAAATTAAATGTATACTTTTATGCAGTAGAAAAATTATGTATATATACAAAGAAATGATTACACTTCATATAAAACGCAGAAAATATTTTCTGCGTTATTTTACTTTACAACGATTTCTTAAAAATATTATCCTCTTTTAAAACTCTTAATTTGAATGTAATATTATATAATGACAATATTCTTACTGCGAGGTGCTTTTTTTGAGAAGTTTAAATTCATTAATTGTATCAACAATCTGTTCCATTATCCTAATCCTATGGAATGCACTTTCATTTTATGAAAAATTCACGACAGGAAATTCATACTATTGGCTTAGTGGTATAATAGGCCTCGTTTTCGTGTTCTTTTTTATCCAAAATATGCGGGATATACTCAACAAAAACTATAAAATATCCTAAACAATATAGAAAGATATAATAAACAGTTCAGTTAACCGATTCTTATTTACTACGCCCCTTTCAAAAAAGACGAATCCTCCCTCTAAATTTGTCAATCGTTTTAATTTTCATAAAAAAATGATAAAATGTAACCATGTGTTTTCAGAATAATTAAAAACGCAGAAAGAAAACACTGTTTTTAGGAGGGGTTTTGATGACTTACACGTTAGCAACTAGAATGAAAGCATTCCAATCTTCTATATTTAGTGAATTAGGGGCCTATAAAAAAGAAAAAATTGCAGCAGGTCATAAAATGATTGATTTAAGTATCGGGAATCCTGATATGCCGCCTGCCGATTTTGTAAGAGAAGAAATGGTACATACAGCAAATCAAAAAGAAAGCTATGGATACACATTAAGTGGTATTCAAGAATTTCACGAAGCTGTAACTGAATATTACAACAACACTCATAATGTTATATTAAATGCCGATAAAGAAGTTTTATTACTAATGGGGTCACAAGATGGACTCGTTCATTTACCTATGGTTTATGCGAATCCGGGAGATATTATATTAGTTCCTGATCCAGGATATACAGCTTATGAAACAGGAATTCAAATGGCTGGTGCAACATCCTACTACATGCCTTTAAAGAAAGAAAATGATTTCTTACCTAACTTAGAAGCTATCCCTGTAGAAATCGCCGATAAGGCGAAGATGATGATTTTAAACTTCCCAGGGAATCCTGTTCCAGCAATGGCTCATGAAGATTTCTTTAAAGAGGTAATTGCATTCGCGAAAAAGCATAACATTATTGTTGTCCACGATTTTGCTTATGCTGAATTTTATTTTGATGGTAATAAACCAATTAGCTTCCTCTCTGTACCTGGCGCTAAAGAAGTTGGCGTAGAAATCAACTCTTTATCAAAAAGTTATAGTTTAGCAGGTAGTCGTATCGGATATATGATTGGAAATGAAGAAATTGTTCGTGCGCTTACTCAGTTTAAATCAAATACAGATTACGGAGTGTTTTTACCAATTCAAAAAGCAGCATGTGCTGCACTAAGAAATGGCGCTGCTTTTTGTGAGAAAAACCGCGGTATTTATCAAGAACGTAGAGATACTTTAGTCGATGGGTTCCAAACATTTGGCTGGAATGTCGATAAACCAGCTGGTAGTATGTTCGTCTGGGCTGAAATTCCAAAAGGCTGGACTTCTATAGACTTCGCTTATGCATTAATGGATCGTGCAAATGTCGTTGTCACACCAGGTCATGCATTCGGACCTCATGGTGAAGGCTTTGTACGCATTGCACTCGTTCAAGATAAAGCAGTTTTACAACAAGTTGTTGAAAACATTAGAAATAGTGGTATTTTTTCTCTTGAAAAGGCAGAAGAATTGGTTAAAAATTAATTGCAACTCCCCTGCTTAACTATAGCAGGGGTATTATTCATTGGAGGTACTTTCATATGCATATTAAAGACACTCTTCCTCATCGCTATCCATTTTTAATGATTGATAAAGTAACAAATGTAAAACAAGGTGAATCCGTTACAGGATATAAACTCATTACAAATAACGAATGGTTTATAAATGATAGTCAAAAACATATGCCTCATATGTTAATTGTAGAAGCACTTGCTCAGCTTAGTGCATTTGTACATACAAGCGAATCTGAAGGACTAGGCTTCCTCTCCTCGCTAGATGGGGTTATGTTCCATGAAAAAGCATATCCCGGTGATGAACTTGATTTGCATTATGAGTTAACTCGCAATCGCCGAGGTTTTATTCTCGGTAAAGGTACCGCAACCGTTAATAATCAGCCGATTGTAACGATAGAAAAGCTATTAATATATCAAGCAGAATAGAGACGTTTTCATTCACCAGGGTATCTATCTCCTACAAATTCGTCTCATCAACATGAACAGAGTAAACAAATTACTTAGTTAGGAGCAGGAAAATGGAAAGTACTATCGGTATCGATGCTGGTGGAACATTAACAAAAATTGCTTATTTGAACAGAAAAAAGCAATTAGCTTTTGAAAAATTTTATTCAAATGAACAAGATAAAATAATAGATTGGCTTAAGAAAAACGCTGGTAAAAAACAAATATGTATTACAGGTGGTAAAGCAAAACAATTACAGCAACTACTTTCAGACTCATATAAAATAGTAGAACTAAACGAATTTGAAGCTACTCTTGTAGGTGTCCAATACATATTAAAAAAAGAAAAATATGATATAAACAACTTCATTTTAACGAATATCGGCACAGGTACTTCTATTCATTACGTTTATAATGACAAATATATTCGAGCTGGTGGAACTGGTGTTGGTGGCGGTACTATTATGGGGCTTTCAAAATTATTAACAAATATAGATGATTTTGAAGATGTGATTCCTTTAACAAAAATAGGTTCTAGAAAAGAACTAGATATTACGGTTGGAGATATTTATGGTGGTATTCTCTCCCCTATTGATAATAGTTTAACTGCAAGCAATTTTGGTAAAGCGGCTACTATAGAATCAAATTATAATAGCTCAGATATACTTGCTACTGTACAAGGACTTGTCGGTGAAGTCGTTACTGCATTAAGCCTTCAATTCGCCGAAACAAAAAACATTGACCATATTATTTATATTGGTTCGACTCTATGTAATAATGTACACCTTCAAAATATTATTAGTAGCTACACAAAATATCAAAATAAAACACCAATCTTTTTACGAGATGGTGGTAATAGCGGTGCGATTGGTGCTTTACTTCATGCTACGAATAAAAAAAGCTGACTTTTGTCAGCTTTTTTGCAACGGTACTTCAAATTCAATAATTGATTCTCCACCCTCTCCAATTCGCTCTACACTAATTCTATCAATTACACATTGTAACTTTTCAGGTAAACTACGAATATCCTTGGCTACTTTAGCAGCTAACTCCTCACTACTTTTTCTTCCCACTGTTACATGCGGTATGTATAGAATATCTGCTCTCAAAAATTGTAGCAAAGGACCTGTATATAATTTAGCGTGTAATTCTTCTATCTGTTCTTTCCCTCTCTCCACTTCCAAATACAAATAGTTTCCTACATTATTGATACAATTTGCAAACTCAATTTCAATTTTGCCTATCCCTTTTGCTAAATTCAAAATATGAGATTTTAATTCATCATTTGAAATATTACTCTTAAACGGAAATACAACTGTTATATGCGTTGGAATTAATTCAAATAAAGGATCATGTATTTGTCTAATGTTCTCTATTTTATCGATGGACATATTATTTAGAAAAACTAAAATTGTACGCATTTTTATCCTCTCTACTTTCCCTTATTTTAATATGTATCATATTCTATAACTGTCTTGCACTTCAACAAATTATTTTACTTACATGTAAAAATAAAAAACTTCTCAAATGAGAAGTTTTCATATAACATGATTACTATTTTCTCGCCAAACTTTTCTAAACTTTATATAACAAGTAATTCTCCATGGAATAATATACGATACTGCAACTACGTAAAATAATAAACCAATCGTTTGTTGATCTAAATCAACGATAAATTGTCTTGAACCATATCTTAAAACAACAAGTGCAATAAAAGTAATTAAAAAGGCTACACTTTTTTTCGTATAAATATTCCCATCATCTCTTCGCTCATAATTTGTTAGTGCTATAAGTGGTACAGAGAAAAGAATCCCAATAAATGCTGCTATAGCCACTTGTAATATAGCTGGATGTACGGGACCAAAAAACCACACAATACCTGGCGTTAAAAATAGTAATGGCCATAAAATACGTTTTCCTGCTCCTTTTATTGGCTTATGCATAGAACGATAACGACGCCAAAATATTAGTAGTGCAATGTATAAAAAGACTGTAATTAGTGAAGAAGTGTCTCCCATTTGTCTTTCCTACTCTCCTCAAATATATACTTAATTATATTTTAAATTGTTTGCTCAAATGATACCTTTCGAATAAATATACCGCTAGTCACGACATAGACGATAGTTAATATAATTGAAATGACAATAAAGTATGGGATATCTATTAAAGATAGATTAGATGTAGAATTTAAATCCTGTATTCCTACTTCTGCATAAAGCACACTATTCAATGATATAAAAAATGTTCCACCAATCATAAGACCAATCCACTTAAAACGTTTCTTAATCACTACTACTACTTGAAAGAAAGTTGCTATTGTAACATACAATAATAGTTGTACAATAAACTGTTTAACTGATTGTTCTCCTAAACTAATATTTACTGTACTATACAATGTATTTTTAAAAAAAATCACTTGAAGGAATGAGAAAACCACAGCTTGTAATAAGATATAGAAAACTGATCCAATGAAAAACTGTAATCTCGTTACTCCAAATGAAACCACTAAACGAAACACATCATCCTGTATGATAAAAGTACTTACTACTATAAACAGTGTAATTGCAATCGAAGGATTATTTAATATATGTTGTAAAAATCCTTCTCTTATTTCTCTCAAATCCATTACACTTGTAATTCCTTTTATAAGTAATGCTGTAATCCAAAATATTAAAATTGCTTTATAATGAAAATTTATATGTAACTTCAACTGCTTCATTAAAATCGTCATTTTATTTCACCGCCAGTTATGTGAATAAATAGTTTTTGTAATGTAATTCTATCAATCAGTAGCCCTTCTTTTTCAAGAGAATAATAATCTTCATTAGAAAGCTCTTCCCATAAAACAACAATCCCCTTATTTCCATAAACTTCTCGATTTATAACTTTTTTATTGATTGAAAACTCATCCACTTTATCTTTTTTCCCTGAAATAATATGACCTTGTTGTAATAAATCATCCACTGATGATTGAACAACCAGCCTTCCTTCTTTTATGATAATTACCTCTTCGATAACATGAGTTACTTCTTCTACTAAATGTGTTGATAATATAATTGTTCTTGGATACTTGCCGTAATCTTCTAATAGTAAACTATAAAATAACTCACGATGTGCTGCGTCTAAACCTGTAGTTGGTTCATCAAAAATTGTAATTGGCGCTCTACTTGCCAGTCCTTGAATAATTCCGACGACCGTTTGCATGCCATGTGATAGTTTGTGATATTTCTCTGTCATATTAAGCTGAAATTTGCCCGCTAGTTCTTCAGCAAACTGCTGATTCCAATTTTTATAAAACATGTTACATAACTTAAAAATTTCTTTTACTTTATAACTTAAATGAGCTTCTTCTTTCACTCTAACGAAACAAATATTCTGCATCGCTTTACTATTTTCAAAAACATTTTCACCAAATATTGATATACTTCCACTGCTTGAAGTAATTTGGCCTGCAAGTAAATTTAATAGTGTCGTTTTTCCTGCTCCATTTCTTCCAAGCAAACCATATATTTTATGCTCTTCCAATGAAATCGTAACTTCATTTACAGCTACTTTCTTTTTATATTTTTTCGTTATATCCTTCGTTTCAAGTGCAATCATCCCTCTTTCCCCTCCTTCGTAATTTTTCGAATCATATCCATCAATTCATCATTGGATATTTCTAATACTTTTGCTTCTTCCCACACTTTAGGTAAATATTCGGTCATAAAAGTGTTTTGTCTTTTTTTAAGTACGACTTCTTTCGCTCCCTTTGTAACAAACATCCCGATCCCTCTCTTTTTATATAAAATCCCTTCATCCACTAATACATTTACCCCTTTAGCTGCAGTAGCTGGATTTATTTGTAACATCTTCGCAAATTGATTTGTTGATGGAACTTGTTCTTCTTCTAGTAATATGTCTTTTAAAATATCAGACTCAATCGTTTCTGCAATTTGTAAGTATATTAATTTATTTTGCTCTAGAGTAGGTTTCACAATTTCACCACCTTAGGTTCATAGGTTCATTACTTATGTAATTAACCATATCACATTAAATTACTTATTTCCATAAATTTCTTTTACAAAAAAAGAGCCATTCTTAAACGAATGACTCTCTTTCTAAAATTTCGAAGTTTCAACTCTTGTTCTCAAATTCTTTTCATTTATACCATTTTGACAAAAGTTAAATTGTTGTCCTTTTATTGACTTTGTACGATCTACTATTTGCCCTAAATGATAACTTGTGTGCTCCACTAAATGTAATAAACTATGAAGATCAATATGTCTTTTTTCTTCCCATGCTTGTATATATGCTTTTCTCCATTCACCAAATACTTCTTCAACGTACTGTAGCAAAACTTCAGTATGTTGTCGTTTTACTGGAAAATACTCCTCAATTTCCTTTTCAAAAACTATATTTTGATTTTTATAACGATTAGTATTTCTTTGTATATGTTCACAAATATGCAATACGATTCTACCAATTGAATTAATAGAGTTCCCTTCCTTCCACAAATCTTCTTCACTAACGAGGCTAATTGTCTGTATGAACTTAGGTAAATAATGATCCTGCATTCTATGATAAGAAATTTTGTATACTAACTCCATCTTTGTCACTCCAATTATTTCGACTACTTTACTGGATATTTAACAAATAAAGATTTTCGGAAATCTTTATCATTCACAAGCCTATTAATTTTTTCGTTATTATCATTAAGGAACTTTACTACTTTCTTTTTATCCCATATATCATCTTCGTTTGGAAAATCATTAAAATTTTCATACAAGATTGGTCGTATTTCTTCTCTTTTCACCGTAAACTTTTTATTTTCCACTTGAAACTCATAACCTTTTGCATTTGGTACTAAAATGACAAGATAAGTGATATTAAAGACAAAATTCTTCTTCACCGTATCCTTACCATCAAACCAATACGTCTCAACCATGTCTTCTGTAAGGGTTCCATTCCCTTTTGCACCATAGTTCACCTTTATACCTTCATTCTCTAAACTTATACTTTGAATTGTTTCACCACCCGGTAAATGATTAACAATTGCAACTACATCTGAATTATTACCAACGTATGTCCCAGCATATTTTTTTAAATCACTTGGTTCCATATCTGATATTTCTTTTATTCTTTCTCCGCTTGAACAAGTCGTAATAAATAAAAAAATTGTTAGCATAACAATGACATTACGATGCATATATTTCATTTAGCATCCCCCATTTTTATCACTATTTCTTTAATTACAATAGTACTTATCAAATCCCTTTAAAACATACGCATTTTAATCAAAATTAAAAATTTTCAATTTTCATGTTTACAATTATCCATTAATTGTATATACTTACTAACGTAAGAAAAATATTCTAAAAGGAGGTCGAAGGAAATGATGAAATTACAATTACATGCTTTAACTTTAGCGTTAACTGCACCTGTGTTTTCTGGACAATTAAATATGAATTCGACCACCCTAATGGAGAATTGAAAATCGTACTTTATTTCTATTAATTCATAAATTCGCCACAGGAGGTCGTATACTTTCCTGTGGCTTTTTCACGCCAAGCCATAGGAGAACTATATCTTCCTGTGGCTTTTTTGTGCGATTTTTTAGTCTCTTACATTATTTTTTAATGAAAGGAGCAACATTCGATGACTATTAGCGTATTGTTTTTAAGTATTACGATTCAAAGAAATACAATTTCCAAGGATGAAATTTTTCATAATAAGCAAATTGAAAAAGCAATGAATGATGTTAAGGAGCGCCAAGCACTTTATTGTGATCACCTGTAATTCCTTTTCGAAAGGAGGAATTCATTTATGACTTTTCATATTTTCTTTTTTACGACTGTACTTCAGAAAAACACTTTATCTGAAGCTGAAATCATTCGTAAACAACAATTAAAACAACTGACTGATAAAATGACTGACATTAAAAGTTCATACTATACGCACATGTATTAAAAATATATTTTTAAGGAGAAATACCTTCATGAAATTTAAAGCATTCTTTTTAACCATCACCATCCAAAAACGTAAGCTTTCACAGAATGAGATTTCACATGAACAACACGTTCAAAACATTATGGATGATGTAAAAGAGCGTCAAGCTTCTTATTACACACGTCTTTTCTAAATCACTTATAAAGGAGCAATGCCTTCATGAAATTTAAAGCATTCTTTTTAACCATCACCATTCAAAAACGTAAGCTTTCACAAAAGGAAATTTTGCGTGAGCAACACATTCAATCTATTATGGACCACGTAAAAGAGCGTCAAGCTTCTTATTACACACGTCTTTTCTAATTAACTTATAAAGGGGAATTATCAAATGAAATTTAAAGTATTCTTTTTAACGATTACCATTCAAAAAACTAAGTTCTCAGACAGTGAGATATTGCATGACCATCAAATTAATAAAGCTATGGAAGATGTAAAAGAACGTCAAAGTCACTACTGTAGCCATCTATAAATTCCTTTCGAAAGGAGGAATGTATCATGAAGTTTCACCTTTTCTTTTTAACAATTACAATCCAGAAAAAAAGCCTTTCTGAAGCTGAATTAAAACAAGAGCAACAATACAAAAAGATTATGGACGAAATTCGAGATCGTAGAAGCAACTACTACACTCACCTATAATTCTTTAAAAATATAAATATTGAAAGGAGTCGATTATGATGTTGATAGTACGTTGTAAGGAAATGATTTGGATAGTTCAGAGGGATTCCACATAGTTTTATAGACGTTATATCACACAAGTTTACCGTTACATTTAATGTATAATAAATATACAATAAAATGTTATTCATACACTTTTAACATTGATTAATAAACAAAAAGATACACCACTTAAAAAGCGGTGTATCTTTCTTAACATATACTATTTTCTATTACTTCGCTTCGTCTTAAACAATCTCACCAAGTTTGATACAACTGTTTTCGTTACTGCATAAACTGGCACTGCTAAAATCATTCCGATAATTCCCGCGAAGTTACCTACCCCTAAAATTAAAATAATAATTGTTAACGGATGGATATTTAATTTTGAGCTCATAATACGCGGTGAAATGATGTTACTTTCAAACTGCTGTACAATTGTTACGATAATAATTACGTACAACGCTTGCATCGGAGATACGAACAGACCTACAATAACAGCTGGTGCTGCACCAATAAATGGACCTAAGTTTGGAATTATATTTGTAAATGCTGCTATAATTCCTAAAACAAAAGCGTACGGTAAATCGATAATTAAATAACCGATAAAAGTAAAAGCACCTACAAATATACAAACGAGCGCTTGACCTTGAATATATGCAGATAATGTTTCGTTCGTTTCCTTAATGATACGAAGCCCCTCTTCACGGTATGATTCCGGTAACAAGCTAACTGCTTTTCCTGGAAACGCATGTCCATCTTTAAACATATAAAATAAAATGAACGGTACTGTAAAGATAACTAATGCCACGTTCGTGATTATACCAAATAAAGCCGTTGCACTCGACGTTATTGTGTTTGGTATATCCTTTAAGTATTCAATTGCATTTTTTTCAATTGTTTCAATGGAAACATAGTTTTGGGTAGATAACCATTCAAACAATCTATGATGGGATAAATCCTGTATGTATACTTTTCCCTCTTTTATATATCCTGGCATATTTTTTACTAAATCCATTAGCTGTTGTGAGATCGTTGGAACAACTACTCCAACTCCAACCGCAGTTAATGTTATGATAAAAAGATATAACAGTAAAATCGCTAAATTTCTAGGTACTTTTTTATCCTCCAAAAAGACTAATACCGGATTAAATATGAAGTATAAAAAAAGCGCGATTAAAATTGGGAAAAACAACGTTGATATGAAGATACCAATCGGTTGAAATAGAAACGATATTTTTGTGCAAATAAATATGATCGCTACAACCATTAGCACTTCTAATGTCCAAAAGTGCACTTTCGATTTCAAAAAAACGTCCTCCTTTAAACTAGCACTTCTCTTCATTGTACCAAAATAAGCAAGAATTTCACATAATATTTTCCTTTACAATATTCCAAAATACCAATAAATACACTACAATGAGATTACATACAAATTTGCAGGTAAAGGTGATAAAAATGACACAATGCATCATTTGCAGAAAAGATACGAAAGAACTTAGTGAACAATATGTCATCCCAGAAATATTATGTGGATATTATTTCACAAACTCAATTTGTGATACTTGTCATGAACAAATGACAACAAATATTGATCGCCCCTTAATTCGGCATAAATTAAGTCAATTTAAGATTGAACAAATGAAAAAACAGATTGACTCCCCACTCTATACGAATGAGCATGGTGAGGAACTTGCAGCGGCTGAGACAGATGTTGTTGAAGTAAGTGATGAAATACTTTATTCCAATGCATTAATTATGAAACTATGTAAAAAGCACGATATTTCACTACATAATGAAATTTGGAAAGAAGAACGTGTAACGAAAGTAGCTAGCTCTATTCAACGTGAATTACTTTTAGATAACCGTAAATATAAAATGAGTATTTTAAAAATGGCTTATGCTTTCGCTGTACAAGCTGTTGATGGCTATTTTGAAGATCCAGATGCAATTGATATTTCTAATATTCTAGTAAATGCCGACTTCATGGAATTAAAAGAAAAGAGCATCGTTCGCGATTTAAGTAAAAGTTCTTTATGGAATACATTAAATACAAATAGTGAAAACCATTATTTTATTTTATTAAGTGATAAAGATGGCCTGTTCTGTTTCATTCGTCTATTTGATATCTTTGACGTTGTCGTTCATTTATCAGAAAAGAGATATGAACTTTCATCACCCATTGTCGGCGTAAATAATGTAGATAGGCAGGAATTTTATATCCAAACTTTAAAACAGTATATGGATGGGCTATTTAAAGAAAAAACCTCTTCTATTTAATCGAAATCAGAACATACGGTCTCCTTTCTTGATGAAAAGACACTGTGTTATAATAAGTATGAAAAGAACAATACAATCACATAAACCAATTATTAATTGTATATAAATAAAAAAGACTAGTGTGCGGCTACACACTAGTCTACGTAACTTAGCAGATTGGATTGTTCATTTATCCTATTTGTTTCTTACAAACAAAACAACCCACATTCTATTGGCATAGGTGGGTTGTTATTTTTTGAGCTTGTCTATTAAAACGACGACGAACGTTAACAATGCAACGAGAAACAGTCCACCTTGCAATAACAACGCTATTTCACTCACTTATTATCACCCCCCTCCTACTTGGAGAAGTGATAATTGAACAACCAACCGTACCTTAAGTTACTATTTAATTTTACCATATTTTCTAATAGTTTACGATGAAAACCCGCAAGCGAATTACTTGCGAGTTTTTTTATCCCGTATTAACAGGCAGTAAACAATACGAAGTAAAGCATAGGTGAAACTGCCTGTTAATGCCCGATTGGTTCAACTAATAATCCTTTGGGACAATTCACCCAAAGGATTAAAGTTTCACTTTATTTCTCATTATTTTTTTAGTGTAAATGCATCAGCTATCATTTCGCCAACAATTTTCTTTTCTTGTTCCTTTTCTTCTTTCAATAAAGGAAATAACAGTTCCGCCACTTCATAGGCCTCTTCTAAATGAGGATATCCAGATAATACAAAAGTATCAATTCCTAACGCTTCATATTCTTTTATCCTTTCTGCTACTGTATACGGATCCCCAACAAGCGCAGTACCTGCACCACCTCTTACAAGCCCGATGCCAGCCCATAAGTTAGGACTTATCTCTAACGACTCCCGTGTACCTTCATTTAAATGAGTCATTCGTTTTTGACCAACTGAATCATATCTTGCAAATGTCTTTTGAGCAAGCTCAATTGTTTCGTTATCTACATATTGAATTAAACGTTCTGCCTCTTCCCATGCTTCTTCTTCTGTCTCTCTTACAATTACATGTAACCTGATGCCAAATCGCACCTTACGCCCCTTGTCTTCTGCCAGTTTTCTTACTTCATCTATTTTCTCTTTCACTTGCTCTGGCGGCTCTCCCCACGTTAAATATACATCACTATGTTCAGCAGCCACTTCTTTACCCGCAGCAGACGATCCGCCAAAATAAATTGGTGGATACGGTGTTTGAACCGTAGGAAATACAACTTTACTATCCGTAACTTTAATATGTTTTCCTTCTAAAGAGATCGTTTCCCCTTGCAGCGTCGATTTCCAAACTTTTAAAAACTCATCTGCTGCTTCATATCTTTCATCATGTTCAAGATACAATCCATCTCCTTGTAATTCAACTGGATCTCCTCCAGCGACTACATTAATAAGTAGTCTTCCGTCTGAGATTCTATCAAATGTCGATGCCATCCTCGCTGCAACTGTCGGTGACATTAGCCCTGGTCTAACTGCTACTAAAAACTTTAATTTCTCTGTCTCAGCTGCAAGTGCCGATGCTAATACCCATGGATCTTCACAACCTTGACCAGTTGGAAGTAACACACCTGTATACCCTAAATAATCTGCTGCTTGTGCAACCTGCTTATAGTAACCGTATTCAGCGGCCCTTCCTCTTTTTGTCGTCCCCAAATATCGACCATCTCCATACGCTGGAATAAACCATAATAATTCCATGTCTTTACACACCCCTTAGTTATATTAAAACGTATACTAAAACACTCTATATAAATTACCCCTAATAATTTATATGTTAATTTCCTATCTCTCCTTTAAAATTATCTCGCCATCTTAAAAACTTCACTTCTAGTAAACGTACGATTGAATCAGAAAACTTCCCAACGAATGCAAAGATAATAATACCGACAAATACGATATCTGTATTGGAAAATTGCCTTGCATCCATTATCATATAGCCAATACCTTCTGTAGATCCCATAAGTTCCGCTACTACTAAACTCACCCATGCAACTCCTAATGATAATCTTGCTCCTAGTAATAGGTTCGGTAATGCGGCAGGTAAAATTAATTTTGTAATTAATTTTCTTTTACTAAACTCTAATACTCTCGCAACATCAAATAACTTTGAATCTACACCTCGTATTCCTAGAAACGCGTTTACGTATAAAGGAAAAAAAGCACCATCTGCAATTAATAACACTTTCGATGTTTCCCCAAAACCGAACCATAATACGAAAAGCGGTGCAACAGCTAAGTGAGGCACAGTTCTTAACATTTGTACTGACGGATCTAAATATTGCTCACTTCTCGTTGAAAACCCAACAATTGTCCCTAAAATAATTCCTAAACTCCCGCCAATAAAGAACCCAGCCGCAGCCCTGAATACACTAATACTTAAATGACCGAATAACTCTCCTGTTTTTATAATTTCTTGACAAGCTAAAAATATATCTAGCGGCGTTGGTAAAACTGTTTTAGAAACTAGACCGAATACGCCGGCTAACTGCCAAATTATTAATACGATAATTGGTATAGTAATCGCTCTTACTAACACTTTTACTTTTGTCTTTCGCACTTTCTTTACATCGTTATTACCAATTGTTATACTCGTTGGTTTCATAACAGCTTTCGTATTATCCAATTTACAAAACCTCTCTTCATTTTGCCTTTAACGCTTTTTCTACGAAAGAATTATCTACCACTTTATCGGTCTTGATTTCTTTCTTTATAGAACCGAGCTTATATTGAAAATCCGCTGTTTTTTGCTGTTCTGCTATTATTTCTTTCGTTACTGGAACTAAAATGGGTTTGTCGTGATTAAACACTTCTTTTACAATCTCTGCATCTATTTTCTTTGCAGAAGTGTATATTTTTATTGCTTCATCCAAGTTTTCATCTTGCCATACACGTGCTTTTTCATATACTTTAAGGAATTTCTCAACTAATTCTGGATGCTCTTTCGCAAATTTTGTTCTCGTAATTAAAAACTCTGGAGAAGATACATTTAATAGTTCACCATCTGTAATCACCTTCGCTCCTTTATTTACCGTATGTAACGATATGAAAGGATCCCAAATTGCCCATGCATCTACTGATCCTGATTCAAATGCTGGCTGCGCTTCATCTGGTTGTAACTGAATGACATTTACATCTTTCGCATTGATACCTTCTTTATCTAGCGCTCGATACAATAAATTAAAAGCGCTACTTCCTTTTGCAACAGCAATTTTTTTACCTTTTAATTGTTTGAAACTCGTAATCTTGCTATCCTTTTGTACAAGAATCCCTGTTCCTTTTCTCGCATAACTTGTATTAGCGATTTCGGAAAATTCAATACCAGCTGCTTGAGCTGAAATAACTGGGGAGTTCCCAACTTCACCAAAGTCTAATCGATTTGATGCAATTGCTTCAAAATAAGGAGGCCCGCTTTGGAACTCTGTCCACTTCACTTTAACGCCTTCTTTTTTAAACTCTTCTTCAAACCAGCCTTTTTTCTGTGCGAGTAATAGTGGACTTAATCCTTGCTGAATACCAATTTGTACTGTTACATCTTCCTTCTTACTACTTGCTGTGCTTTTTTCACATCCAAATAAAAATAAAGAAATAGCTAAAGCAAAAGAAAGAACTTTGATTTTTTTATACATATACTCACTCTTTCCCTATATACTTGTTTGAATTAGTCCTCCGTGTTCAAACTGCTGTAATACTTTCCTTCGAATTTCTTGGAATGACTCCGAAGTTTTACTACGCGGATAAGGTAAATTATTTTCAATCACTTTATGTATTTTTCCAGGCTTTGCACTCATGATAACAATTCTGTTCGAAAGATATATTGCTTCGTCTATATCATGTGTAACGAATATCATTGTCGTCTTTTTTTGTTCCCAAATGTTGAGCAGTACTTCTTGCAAATGACTTCGGGTAAATGCATCCAATGCTCCAAATGGTTCATCAAGCAATAATACATTGGGATCTCTTAGCAACGCTCTTGCAATCGCAACACGTTGTGACATCCCGCCTGATATTTCTTTCGGATATGATTTTTCAAAACCGTCTAACCGAACAATTTCAACCCATTCCTTTACCTTATCCTTCACATACTTATCTTTTAATGACAAATCAGCTGCAATATTTTCTTCCACTGTTAGCCATGGAAACAATCGATGCTCTTGAAATATAAATCCTTGCTTCTTACTCGGTTTTGTTATACGCTCTCCGTCAATAATGATTTCTCCTTCAAAATCGCTGTCTAAACCTGCAATAATTTTTAATAGTGTACTTTTTCCGCAACCACTTGGACCAATTACTGTAACAAAATCCCCTTTCTCTAATTGAAAATTAATATTCTCTAATACTTGAACAGTACGAGTTTGTTTCGAAAAATATTTTGATACTCCATCAATTAATACAGTCACTTTTCCCCCTCCTTGAAATGATTCATCTAAATGAACAGATTCAGTATTTATGCAATAAAAAAACCAAAGGCATTTTATCAATAGATAAAATGCCTTTGGTTTCTCCAATCAGCAATACGTAATGGAATTAAGTACATATTATACAAATTTTTCCGATAAGTCAACTCGGTTTTATTAAAACATACGTATGATTTGTTTAAACATCTTGACTGTTGTTTATTTGAAAATTATTTTTTATGGTCCTTAATCCACTGTAACCAATAAGAAAACTCACATGCCAAATGCATTTGATGCGATTTAATAAGACTATTAGGACAAAGTGCTGGGAACTCTACAACTAGACTTACTTCTATACCAGTGTCTGTATCTTTGAATTGATGTCGAACTCCACCAATAGTAGTACCGTCTTTCATACGTGCAACACCTGTTGATTGGTATTGATAAGACTTATCTCTAGGTGTCTTCAATCCCGTTTCGTCACCAAAAACAATAAAAAATCGAACTGGAAACGGAGAATTACCAGTAGTTTCGATAACCTCTAATTCATTTTGCCCAAAGGGTCTTAATACATAGTGATCAGGACAAGCTGATAAATTCACTTGATCATTTTCACTCGATTGTTCAAGCATAAAACTATCAATTCCATTTATCGCTTCTTCTGCTGTAATCCCATCTAAATAGATACTTGTTTTTGAAAATTTTCGTCTATCGCCAGATAAAACAGTACAAATACGCATACCCATTTCACTTAATTTAAGTTTAGATTTTAACTTATCATACATTTCATTGGATGAATAATTTAACTTTAGTTCCGTTAGTTTTTTTATCATAACGTCTGTATCATTTAATTCCAGTTCTTTATGTCCTAATGTATTTAAAACTTTTTTAATACGTTCTCTTTTCCACTTTGTAAGTTGTTCATTCGAAATATTGTTTCCATCAATTATAATCTTCATATACATTCTCCTTCTCTTTGATCGTATCGTAGTGTATTTAATACTAAATTAACCATTTCTTGCTTCGTATCTAAATTCAAATTCGCGTCTGAATGGGCAATACTACTAAGACCGTATAAAATAAATCCTGAAGCTAATAATGAGTTAACAGTATTAAAAACCCCTGTTTTTACCCCTTCTTCAATCACTTGTCGAATTAATGGCTGCATTCGCGTAAATAATTTCTGTTCCAGTTGAAAATGTTGTTCCGTCTGAAACGAACTCACATTTTTATAAGGTGCTAATTTTTCGATAAATGTCCAAAATATATTTAGAGAATCTTTCATCTTTTGCATGACAGATCGTTCATTAGAAATAAGTATTTCTTCAATTAACTTCATATTTTTCACAATAAAATCATTTAATACTTCATCAACAAAATTCTCTTTAGACTTGAAGTAATAATAAAATAAGCCCGTTGCTACACCAGCATGATTCACAACATCTTTTATGCCAAATCCTTTCATACCATTTTTCATATATAGTTCAAATCCAATATCCATTAACTCTTGCCTTCTTATATCTGGTTCTTTTGATATTCTTTTCATACGTCATCTCCTAGTATGTTTTCTCTGCGACTGAATCTGATTCAACCATAAACGACTGAACTATATTCAGTCAATATTCGTTTCCACAAAAAAGAGTAATCCCAAGAAATATACATCTAACCTTAGACTTATCAAAAAAGTTAGATCATATAACTTAAGACTACTCAATTTCATTAAACACATATTTTCTTTTCAAATCAATTTCACTTTAGTTTAACCTCACCATTTCTGTCTCTACAATCATTTGAGGAAGCGTCTTTTGAATTATTTCCTCTAATACATAAAGAGCTTCATTCACATAGCCACCCTCAAAACCCTCTAAAGGCTCAGGTAACTCATCTTCATCTAAAATAAAATATTCTCCGCTTGGAAGTACCAAAATATCAATAATTAAGTCTTCAAATGAAACTAGTTCGTCTGTTATTTGCGTATTTTTTACAACATTAAAATAAGAGCCTAAATACATTCCATTTTGATCTCTCCATATGTATAAATTGTACGGACGATCTTCCCAGTAGTATGCAATGGTGTAACTTCCTTTTGGGATTGTTAAACTCGTACTATGTGTAGTCATTGTAAATGAATACTGAACCTCATGAAATAACACGATACTTTGCAACTGCTTTTCAAGTAATAAGCAAGTGTGATCTACTACGGTCGAGTCATACCTGATTTTTCTTTCTACAATTTTACTTTTAAGTGTTAGTAATTTATTCATTCTTTTTTTTCCCCTTATGCTATTTCTAATCTTAATTATATCCATTTATATAGCGATAAAGAAGTGTTTGGTCTCCAATTACACAATAAAAACTCCCTCTTATTTAGAAGGAGTTTTTCACTGTCCATGTTTCAATTTCTCTGTTACCACATCATAAAAGTTCCGTTCCTCATCAACATTTAAGTGAACACGACTTACTGTTTTAGAAAATCCATATAACAATTGTGCTTTCACTGGCTCTTTTAGCGTTATTTCAAATGTTGGAGGTTCCTTTATAAATTCCATCACCGTTGCGTCAAGAACTTCTTTCTCTTTTTTTAAAGGTTCGCCTTTATAAAACGCAATTTTATCTATTTGTGAAAATGGTAAAACAATTTTCTTTCCTAATCCAATTTGAATAATTATTTTTTCTTTCGCAACAATAATTGGATTTTTACGCATTGCTTGTATTTCAGCTAAAAAATAAAACATTGCATATACGTTTAAAATAAGTAACACCCATGCTACTACTGGATTCCATTGATGAAACAAATAATGAAAACCGATACTTTCTATTAAGGTCGCATGGATGATCATGATATATACACCTATTGCACCAGTCTTTTTGTGATATGAGTATACGGATTCACCTTCTGATACTTTTTCACGCCACGATAAAAATGCATAATAGATTAACTTACACTCCGTTACAATAATATCTATTAATTTATTTCTTTTCATAGTAGCGTCAAACGCAGCATCAATTGCATAAGAAAATGAAGAATACTCACTTTTATATTCTTTATATTTTTTTATTATGGTAGGAAGCTTTCTAACAATTTTATATAGAAGGAATAACTCTAAACATACAAAAGCAATTTCTCCTGCTACTATAATATAAGAAACGTATGAAAAAGCTTGTAAATAATCCCTTGGAATAATAAATCTTGCAAATATATAACCAGCTATTACAACAGGAAATATATACGTTAACGAGTATCTTTTTCGAATAATAAAGAAATACGTAATGACCGGAATTACAAACATGCAATCTAATAATGATCCAAGAACAACTTCTTTCGGAGTAGTTGGTACAATCGGAAGAGCATATAATAAATAGTTTGATAACAAGATTAAAGATACGAGTCCAATCCAGATACCTTTTCGCCTTAGCGAAAGTGTGACATTCATACGTCCACTCCTCTATTTAAAAACCTCGTTTAAATGGTCTTTATAAAATGAAATAGCACGTTCAAATTCTTTAACTTCTTCTACTTTTACGACTGTTTCAAGTAGTAATTTCATCGCGGATTCATGATCGTTTACATTATATTTTGCTAATGACAAAAATACTTTCATCACATCGTTATCTGGAAACTGCTGTAAACCTGTTTCTAAAACAGTAATTGCTTTGTCATACTCCCCTATACAACGATATGTACTACCAAGGCCGATATATGCGCCGCAAAGTGACTCACCTTCAAGACCGTTTGCAATTGCCTGTTCATAGTATGGCATAGCTTCTGTTTCAAGACCCATTACATCATGTATCCAGGCACATTGATAAAGTACTTCTGCATCTCTCGTAAAGTTTGTTAATCCAATGAGTATCTCTTTAGACTGCGCATATTTCTTTTCTTTCCGGAGTTTAATAGCTTGCTTTAATAAATGTTCCATAGAATTCACTCCTCACCAATTATTCTATGTATCCATTTTGAATGTTTAACGTTTGTGTAAAAGTAAAATTCCCATAAATTAAAGTTTCGCTTACCTATATATACTATGCGGATTTACTCTTATCCAAATACTTAAAATTAAAAAGCAGTAATGTGATTACATAGTACTTCTAACCTTTTGACAATTTCTTTCGCTGTTTCATCTTTCCCATTACATAGCTTCCCTTTCCCGTCTTGTCCAATTACGTAGTGTACTGCTCCGCGCGAATATAAAGAATGTGGTGAATTCGCAATTATTATACTCGCCTTTGCTTCTTCCATTCTATTTTTTGCTCTTTCAAACAGTTCTTCTTCATTTACATCACTTTCAAGCTTAAAGCCTACGAGCACTGTTTCTGGATCCCACTTTTTTATTTGTTTTAATACTTTCGGCGCCTTTTGAAAATGAATAATTGGCGCTATATCACTTGAAATTTTTCCATTCATATCAAGAACATTCCCATCTTGATCACAAATCTTGTCCACAATCCAATCTGATCCAGCCGCTGCCATAATGACTGCATCAACCTTTTCATGCGTAATGATACTTTTCATTTTATCTTGTAAATCAACAATTCCTTCAAATGGGTGTAATTCTAATTGATTATTTATATCGTTTGGTTTCTCGGCAAAATAACCGTGTAAATATATAACATGCGCTCCTTTACTTATAAGCTCTTCAGCAATTATTCTTCCAATTGTTCCTTTTGCCATATTCGTATGACCACGCACTTGGTCCCATTTTTCTAAACAACCACCACTTGTAATTAATACCTTTTTCCCCTTCATTGTAACCATCCCTTACTGATTTTTCTTACGAAACCATTCTGTCCCAAAGTCAACGATATCTCGTTGTTTCATAAGACGACACTTTGCGTTTCCTATTTTCCCCATTGTTACAGTACCTTTTTGCTCAAACGCCACTCCGATTTCTACAAACTTATCAGAATCGTAATCCATATCCACAAACTCTTTCCATACTCTTTCACTATTTTCTATAATAGGTGCCCCCACTTTAATTAACTCACATGCACCAGAACGTACTTCAGATAAATGTACAGACGTGTTGGAATCATAGCCAACACCAATTAATAATATGTACCCGTCTAAATCATATATTTTTCTTAGTGGAGATTCCTCTCCTAAACTCATCGATAGTGACTGATTTATCGTTATTTCTTCTGCGTGTTTTCCCCATGCAGCAAAACTCCCTAATGGATGATTGCTACGAACTACATTCGGATATGTACGAAAACATTCAACTATTTCCCCCATGCCTCTTGTTGGTGTTATTCGTGGGTCATACGCTGGGACATTATCACGGATAATCTGCCACCAGTCTTCAGGTACAGGCGGTCTTGACCAATGTTTCGGATCGGATAAATCTGAAGATTGCGTTGGCATAATGATTGTTCCTTCTTTTGTAACAACTTTCATTAATGCTTCAACTACCGCAACCGCTCCACCAGATATCCAGCCGATAGAACTTAGCGAAGAATGCACAATAACCGTCATCCCTTTTTCTAACCCTAATTTTCTTAAATCATTTGTAATTGTTTTGATTGTATTTGGCAATTGTGTACTTGCCACTATGTCATTCATTTTCACGATTGTTCCCCCATTTTATTTTAAACTACTACATACATATATTATCATATTTTTCTTAATTTTTAACTTAATCATTTTTATCTACGTAAAAAATGGTAATATATTGATTTTATATAACAAAAGAAGAAACATAAAGGCGTTACATCCAAACAATAATAACACTATATAGAAACAAAGAGCTCATCAAAAATGATAAGCTCTTTGTTTCATTTACCCTTCAATTGTAACCCCTGTAAACATCGATAAGTTTCCTGTTATTTTCTCACCTACACGTAAAAATAACCCTGCGGCTCTTCCGCTTATGCAGTGTGACCCAATTAATAGTTTACCGGTATATGGACCATCCCATGTGTCAATTGTATAGTCAGGCATTTCTATATATTGCTGATATATTTTCCGTTGTTCAAAGTAATACTCTGTTTTATCTTCAGCTAATAGTTCATCATTTTTGTATATAGATACCCCTCCGCCTTCACGGCCGTATAAAGGTTTAGAAACATATGATTCATTTTTTTCTATAAATGGTTTATTTGTAAAATATGTTGGTAGGAAGTATTTCTGAATGATTCCTCGATCTTCTTCCTCAAAGAAAACTTCTTCTTCGTAAAGTTGCCAAATTAATGCGAGTATACTTTTATTTTGCATAAGAAAAGCAGCCGGTGGATTAATGATTTTCACTCTTCCTTGCGCTATATGATCTAAAAACTGGAGTCCAATTCTTTTCCCGTTTTTATCAGTATCTGAAACTAAATATTCAATTGGATATAGTCTATATAAATAATGGATTCGTTCACCATTTGGCGTATATATACCATCATCTGCAACGACGATATCTTGTATTCCTATATAATCTGTTGATTGATCTAAACAATAGTTTCTTAAAAACTGTACTGTTTGATGGTCTTCCTCGTGCCAATCATAACTAGTAAAATATATTGTTTCTCTAGGATTTATACTATAGTCATGTTTAATTTGTTGCCATGCCTGCACTATATGCTCTTCTATATGGTTTGGATGACTTACATCATGATAACGACACAACACTTCATTAGCGACAGACGGTTCTAAATAACCTGTTGGTGTATCACAATTTACTTCTATTAACTTTATATCTTCACCGTTTACGATAAAGTCAAATCTTGTAAAATATGAAAACAAACCAGTATGTTTCATTCTCGCAATTTCCCACGTTTCAGCTGGGAATCCTAGTTTTTGAAAATCTTCTGTCGTATTTACAATATATTGATACGTTCTATATAACACGTACATGATTTCTTCTGTCGCTTTTGAAATAGCAGTATATGTGTTTACTGCCATACGATACATACCTGTTGCCATATATTGGTTCCATTCATCATTCTCTAATAGACTCGGCCAAGTAAATCCATTCCGACCAGCCTCTTCTGCAAGAGAAAACCATACTTTCATATACTCTTTCTGTTCTTGTTCTGTATACATGGTTCTATTATCCTTTCATATTATGATCCAGCTGGCGCTTTTGCGTTCCCAATTCCACTGGAACCAGAATTCACTTTTGGTGTTTGTGTCGTAGATGATTTCGGCGTATTTGTATCTGGCGTCACTTTATTTGTTGGATTTGACTGTTGTTTATTTAAATCCACTTTATTGGAAGAGTTGTTGTTACTGTTAGTTCCACCGTAATACCCTCCACCACCGCTGCCACCAGTTCTACGTTCGTCTTTTTCACGATATGGAATAACATTATTTGCATACGGTTTCTTCATTACATTTGGTTTTGCTGTAAAATTCATATTTGAAGTTCTGCTTGCTAATAAATATCCTGCTACGAATGGAAGTATCGGTAAATGTGAGTTTTCATGATACGATGAAAATGACGGATTAAATTCCTTACATAACTCATCATTTTCTACATTTTCATTAGTAGGAGTTTTATCATCACAATTTAAATTTTCTTGTTCATTCCCTTGCTTTGCACCATCTGTTTTAACAGCAGTACTTTCTTTCTGTGCAGTTTCTTCTTCATAATCACCACAGCCAGTTAATAAAAAAGATGACACCCCTATTGAAGTAGCAATTTTTATAAATTTACTTTTATCCATTCTCATGTGTTATACACCTAATTTCTTTTATCTATATTTTTCCAGATAACTTTATTATATAATGTAAATATTAATGTTTTCAAACTAAACATTTTATGCACATTTGCATCTTTTGCTTTTTATTCCCTAAATAAAAACGAACTATTATTATATTATACATACTATAATAAACGTCTCAATAAAATCTCTAATGGTCCATTGAGATTATTTTTTTCCATTATTGTAGCTAATATGACAGAAGATATCCAAATACTTATAGCTATCAATGCAGCGAGAGTGATACTTACATACCCTCCTAAATCAAATGCTACAGGTGATAAAAGTATAACAAGCAGTGCCTCATTCAAAACAAAAAATGTTAATGAACGCTTTCCTAAAGCGATCAATGCAAGGCTAAAGTACCCTAGATTTTTTAATTTACTCCCTATTATTCCGAAACCTGTTGCATATGCTAATCCTCCAACAATTCCAGTTACAATATGGATTCCATTTATCATTCCAGCTGCAAATACACTTGGATACCATATAGTCCCTACAAAAGATAGTGGCAAAGCACCTACTAAGGAAATTGATAATCCTATAATTGTTATAAAATATAATTTTTTCAAATGTTGCTCTGGTTTTATTAGTAACCGATATTTAGCAATCCACAAACCAAGAATTACAGAAGGAATTATCGGGAACATAACATGGATGAGAACAGGTATAACAGGAAAGAAAAGTAATCGTAACATGGTAGTACTAAGATACGTGTCTTTTGCTGAAACATCTGGTGAAAAACCGTAATCGCCTATTGCTTGCATATTAAATCCCCATATTATTGGAATAAAAATGATATACAATATAGTGATAATCGTAAATGTTCGAATTAATGTTTTCATTTTACACTTTAATAGTGGACTAACAAGAATCCCCGCTACACCATAGGCCATAAGAATATCTTGCCCACCAATTAAGACCGCTAACACAATCCCGAACAGTATTAAATACAAAGAGCGTCTTCTTACTATTTTTACAGCCTGATTTTCATCTATCCCTTTTGATATTTGCCCTTCAAGCGCTAGAACCAAACCGTAGCCTAATAATACGGCAAACATTGCCCGTGCACGGTTATCAATTATGAATATACCAAAAAGGTTTACAATTTGATCAAAGAAATTACCGCTTTCCACCATATGCATAATTCCAGGATCTGCAGCATATAAGTAAAGCGGTGCATGAGCAAGTACGATTAATAGTAACATTGTACCCCTTGCTAAATCTAATGAGACTGCACGCTTCTTCTCAATTGTTCCATTACTTATAGATTTACTCATATTTTGCTTCCTTCCTTAGCATCAACTAAACATTTCGACCTTTCTTACATTTTTGCCAAAAACGAATAACTAGCTACTATTAAAATTAGAACAGATAAAGTGAAACTTGAATCAGTGGAGGTTTTGTGCATCCTCCACTGATTATAAGCCCGTACCAATCGGGCATTTATGGGCTGCAAGGCTTCCAACTAACTAACTTCCTTACTCCAGCCGAATTTTAATGTGGGAGCTTTACTACCCACCAATAGCGAGATAAATAAAAAACGAACTATTTCTTCAAATCGTCTTCCGGATATTATATTCTAAGATTATTTCATTATGTTTTATTTTTAAAATACAAATGAAATCTTTCTATCCCCGGGTATTTTTCTCCTAAACTTTTAACCTTAAAACCAATTTTCTTATAAAATTCTACTGCCTCTTTATCTGTCTCTGCTTCTACATAAGTCAATTGATGTATTCTTACTACTTCCCTTATCATTTGCAACGCAATTCCTTTTTTACGATATTGTGGAGCGACTGCTATGTGGCAAATTTCCGCTTTATTTGCGCCGAATATTTCAATACCTATACAAGCCTTTTCTTCATATTTATACAATGTGCCTGTATTCCTTTCATAAAATACAACTGCTTTCTTTAAGCTAGTTTCACTTGGCCCAACTGCATACTGTAGTACATTTAAAATGGGATCTTTCTCAATTTGTTCAACGTGTCGCAAATTCATATCTTCATTCCTTTCTATGAAAAAAGATTAGCTCTTTATATAAAGAGCTAATCTCATTACGCAGTTATTTTTTCTTCTTTCTTCACAACGACCGCTACATAACTATGTAGTATCATTCCAACAATAACGAGGCTCATGCCGATCCAAGATAAAGATGACGGAATTGGCGCAGATAGCAAGATAAGTTCTCCTACTAGCGCAAATAAAACTTCACCAGACTGAGTTGCTTCTACTGTTGCTAGTTTTTGTGGATCATCTTTTACAAGATCTGTCGCAAAGAAGAATAGTACGGTCGCGATTAAACCTGAACTAACAGCTACAATAAAACATTGAAAAACTTGGCTACTTGACGGTAGTCCGCCTGTTGATACTTCATAACCAGATAGTAAAAACCAAAATGGTAAGCTTGCTAATGTCATACCGAGAACTCGCTGAAATACATCTAATTCCCCTTTACAAACTTGCATCATTTTTCGATTTCCAAGAGGATACGCAAACGCTGCAATAAGTACAGGAACGACACATAAAACGGTTTCACGAATACCTAATGAAGAAGCATGTTCTACTTGCATAAGTACAACACCGCATAAAATAATACCCGACATAACTAATTCCTTCATTGGAAGTTTTTTATGTAATGGATCTACTGCAAAAAATGGTGTTAACAAAATCCCTGCGACGATCGTAATTTGCCATGTTGAGGCAACAAGCCAACCAGGTCCAAAAGCTCCGGCAAAACTAAGTGGTGCATAGAAGAGACCAAATCCAACGATACTCCACACTAACCATTCTTTCGGATTATTTTTCATATATTGAAAGAGTTGCTTTAAGTTCCCTCTATACATGACAATAAGTAAAAGCATTGGAACCATAAAGTAATACCGTAATGATGCACTCCAAATCCAGCTTCCACCTTCTAAGTCCATCGCCCGGTTTAAAACGAAGGTAAAGGCAAAGAAAAATGATGCCAATATTCCTATGACAATTGCTTTCATTATAAAACCCCTTGTTTAGTTTCTTCTTATACTATACAACAAATTAAATATAATTAAAATTCGAAATGTTTATCTCGCATGTATTCTAGCTCTAAATCGTTTTCTTAACTGACTAATATGAGCCTGATGGTACCGATTATGATCAGCTATATGCCATATCCCCCACCTTATAGTCGCATTTTCTCCCTTTTCGTAAAAAACTTCTCGTGTTAAATCCTTTTCTGTTAGTTTCATACATTCCTCATATAACATATGTTGCACATCTTCATAATCTTGCATTACTTGTTGCAACGTCTGTTTTCTTAAACTTGGCAGTTCTCCTACTTCATTTAACATAGGTCCATATATATTATTCAGTGTCTGTGGAACTTCCACTCCTTTTAAACGATACACCCAGTGTAAATCAACCACCGCTAAATGCTGAAGTAGCTGTCCTATACTATTTTCATTATTTTCTGACCCTTTAAAGGACAGTTCTTTCTCATCAGTACCTTCTACTAACTTTTGCAATCGTTTAAATGTATCAGTAACCATCGCATATAGAATCGCTACTTGCCGGTTCATATTTTTTTCTAAACGGAGATCTTTCATACTAAACTCCCTCTCTTAAAAGAACAACACCATATGTTCATCATCACTATACACACCATTCATCTTTATAGCCCTCTTTTCAATCCCATACGTTTTAAAGCCCATTGATTCATACAACTTCTTTGCTGGCACGTTTGTGGACACAACACCTAAAGTCAATTGTTCCAAGTCCATTTCTCTTGCTCTTTCAATTGCCTTGCGTATTAACTCACGTGCAAGGCCACTTCTTCGATTGCTTGCATCTACATACATCGCAACGATATAACCTTTATGTTTATACGCCTCTTTTTCCTCTGTTATTAAAGTGACAACGCCAACTAATTTCTGACCCTCATTAAAAGCACCGAATGTATAACTAGTAGTAGCTGTTAAATTACTTTCCACTCGCTTAATAGGATTTTCCTGACGAATCGCCTCTTCATAAGTTGTTACAAATGCCTCTGGGTTTACTTGTAATGCTTGTAAACGTAAATCCCAATATTTTTTCGCATCTTCTTTCGCAAGTAATCGAATCATATTACTCCAGCCCCTTTAAGTTAACATAATAATTTTATAATAAACCATTTAAAGATTTGTATTCTTCTCTTAACATACTATAACGATAACGATGAATGAACTTCCCTTGACGTAATCGATCATTTCTCATTAGTCCTTCACAAACAAAACCTGCCTTTTCATAACTCTTTCTAGCTTGAAAATTATCTTCATCTACACGTAGCCAAACTTTTTCTAATTTAAATGCAAAGAATGCTTGATATAACATACTATATAGGGCTGCTATTCCATACCCTTTACCCCAGTATTCTTTATTACCAATCGCGATTCCCAGTTCTGCATTTTTATTTGTTTTATCAAAGTTTTTAAGATCTACCCATCCAATATGTATGCCGTTCTCTGCAGTGATGGCTCTTTGTTCATAACCATTTTTTCGATTTATACATGCTTCAATCCATTTTTTCGTATCTTCACGAGTGAACGGTGGATATTGATCTGGTACAACTAAATACTTTGTTACTTTTGTATCTAATGACCATTGATATCGATCTTCTACATCATCTAGTGTCAGTTCTCTTAATTGAACGAATGGAACATTCATTGCGCTATCCCCTTTTTTATTTTCCTATAGAAAACCCTTCGAACATTCTTCCTCCATACTGTTCTAGCGTTTTTTCTACAAAAGTAATTAATTTTCTTTTTTCTCCCGTTGTATAAAAATGATCGAACGCCGCTACAAATTGGTCTGCGTATTGTTCATCATATCTTCTAAGTACCCTTATAAACCATTTTGAGTTTCCAAGCCATTTACCATTTACTCTTAATACATATTCATGTAATAAATCAGCTAATAAATTCGCGATAAACAATTCTTCTTCTCTTTTTGATGCACCAATAAAATCATCCAAATTATCCGTAATAAAATACCGCTTTTGTTTCATCATTTCTTCAGTCCATTTAGCTGGTCCTTTATTTAGTAAATCATTTGCTTCTCTTTTTAATTTCTCAATCATTTCATTGTCACCTTTTAATACAATCCCCTCTGAAACTAATTGTGGCAATGAAGGTCTCCCGCGATCACAATCCATTTTAAAAAAGGTTTTATACGTTTCAAAATTATGTACAAACACTTCAACAGGCCATCCATTACTATAGAAAGATTCTCGATAACAAGACGTTAAACTATGATCAACTATTACAATGTCCAGATCAGATGTTTTTGTCGCTTCTCCTCTTGCAACGCTTCCTCCAAGTAAAGCTACATCACAATTCGGAAATTGTGATGTAATTATGCTTTTTGCCGCTTCCATTGCTTTCATAACCGTTCCCCTTTTCTTATTTCACTTTCTTTTTTTCAGCTCTTTCTCTCGCTTTTTTTATATACGGTTCTGCGTCTGGTGTTTTGCATGATGTTGCCCCGTGATTAACCTGTACTTTTCCAATTTCACGTGCAATTTCAATCGCTTTTCGCTCTAAGTGTTCATTACGAATACCTATCGCAATTAAAGCACTATTCATCGCTTCTTTTTTTCTATTTTTTTCATTATGTATATTTGCTTTAATTTCTTCTAAATACGGTGAAAAGAAATCATCATATAACGTTTTATTTTTAATCGCTATATTTGCTAATAAAGACCAACCTGCTCTTCCAATCCATTCATCATCAGATTTTGCCCATTCTTCCATTCTTTCTATCGCAATTGGCGACGTACAAATAGCCGTCATCAAAACGTCCATTAAACAATAATAATCAACTTCCTGTACCCATTTATTTAGCAGTTCTGTCGTAACTTCCTTTGGATCTAATACCATTGTTGCTAAAGTCATTGCATCCATATTTTTTGTTTCCCATAATAAAATTGCTAAATCATGATCTTTTTTTATCTTCTTTTTTAACAATTTTAAATTGGCAAAACTAACTCCGAATAGTGGCTCTTTCGCTCCGTGATTTTTATACGTTTTACAATTTTGTTCTGTTCCATATTCCTCTAGTTGCTGCATTACTTCCTCAAGTAACATATATCCACCTCTTTAACTTTTATGTTGACTTCATATATGTATATACGATACATTCTACATTACTTTTTAGTTTTCCTATATTTATTTTTTAAATGCGGTATGTGAAATTTTATAGTTCTACAAATAACTAAAACACCCACGAAAAACCTGTACATTTTACATATACAGGTTTTCATTTTATCCATTTCCCATGGTGTAAGAAATAGACTATGAAAGCACTTTTATTTGTTTAATTCTCTCTTTATTTTTTGTAAGCTCTTTACATCTGACCACTCTTCTATAGAGCCTGCGTCCGGAAAAACTGTAACTACATTAAAATTCGTACCTTTTTCTTTTCCAATTTTTTTAGCGGCTAATAAATTCGCTGCCGCAGACGTTCCTATTTTCATACCAGTTTCATTATAAAAACGTGCCATTTCATACAAGGTTTCTTCATATGAATAAGTCCATTGTTTTTCTATCAAATTATCTTCCTGTTCTATGAAATGTTGTTTCCTCCCTAAGCCGAACCCACCTGAACCAGCATATTTCTTTAAATCATTTGGTGGTTGTTCGGAACCATAAGGCAATTCAGCAGGCATTACTAAATGTAGCTCAACATTTTTTGTATAATTCTTTACTGCTTTATAGACCCCCATTAGAGTTCCACCAGTACCAGCAGATGCTACCCATGCGTGTATTGGTTTTCCGTTCATTTGCGCAATAATTTCTTGGCCTGTACCTTCTATATGACTTGATAGATTTGCATTATTATAATGTTGGAATAAAAAGTATAACTCGGGTTTTTGTTTGCTAATCTCAATTGCCTTTTCAATTACTGCGTAAAAACCCATACATTTATCAACTAAAATCACGTTAGCTCTATAATGCTCAAGTTCATTTAATAGTGATTTACCAGTTCCGGAACTTAAAACTAACGTACATTGAATTCCTAAATAATAACAAATACGCCCGATTGATCTCGCTAAGCTTCCACCACTATATTCTAAAATAGATTGTTTTTTGTCCGCTTCTTGTAAATATTTTTGAATCATTCCAAGTGCTGCTCTATCCTTAATCGATCCTGTAGGGTTGTGCCATTCACATTTAGCATAGATAGAAAAATCCTTCGTTTCTTCGCATTCTAATTTCATGAGAGGTGTATTCCCAACATTTTTAGCAAACTCATCAAAATGCTTTAATGTCATACTTCTATATCTCCTTCATAAATCATATTTATTATATTTTTTTAGCCAAAATACTTTTTACATTTTCAATACTCTCTTAACTAAATCTTCTTATATAAAAATCCCTACAATGCTGTAGGGATTTATGTCTAAATCATTTTGTTACACTCCTTACATACGAAAAGAGCTTCTTTATTCAAATGCATTCATAAGCACAATTCTCCAACCATCTGGATCCTCTATTGTGGTACCTTTCTCTAGCCAATACGGATTTTCTGGTTCCACCTCATGGTAGCCCATATTACTTAATCGATTCACTATTTTTTCAATTTCATCTTTATTAGGCATATAAAAAACTAGTAAATTATCTTTTGTTGGTGCCGGACATGGACTTCCATTAACATGCGTTGTAAACTCCAAATGATACTCGGCATCCGGTAATCCAAACATAACTCCATCATATCCTTCATGATTGTGAAATTCTCCTATACGCTTTAACCCTAACCCCGTCTCATAAAAGCTTATAACTTCTTCAAACTTATCTGTTGGTCTTGCAATTCTAAATTGAACCCAATTCTTCATGCAAATCTCCTCCTTTTCATTTTCCAAAGCTTTATAGTAATCATTATAGGTTACATATATTTCCTTTAACATCCCTCATTAGTGTGAGAACTGCCTAAGTTGAAAGACCTATTAGTTTATAAATAGTAGGACTTTAGTATTAAATTCATATAGAATTAATTATAAAAATATAGAGATAAAATAACTATCCCTTCCTTAAAGAGAGTTATTTGTCATGTCAAAATCATAACAGTAGCTGTTGGCTCTGTCGGTATTGATATGACTCTTTCGTTTGTAGTTTGGGAATTCAGAGATGAAAAAACAAAGCAGTTCATCTCATGCTAGAATACGACTTACAGACTCGCTTTAATATAGGTTCAACCAATAAAGAGCCTGTATTATTAATAGAAGAATTTAATTTAATTAAATTTAATACTTGAAGAGTTTGTAAAGAAGGATTAATACGTGGCCAATCTTCATTTTAAGAGCAATAGCTATGTTAAAAGACATTAATTGGAAAGTTGCTTTAAAACAAAAATTATATACTTGAAATACTTAAATTCATACATAATTTTATACAAACCACTTTTCTTATATAGAAAAGTGGTTTGTATATTTCCAGAAAATTTTTGTTACAAAATCACGCTACATATTTCATTAAACTGCAACTACTCATTTTCTTTTTTCTTCTTTTGCTCCTCAGATGGCTCTTCTGTTGGATCTGGTTCTTGTTCATCCTTTTTGTTTAACTCATTATTTTTTTCTTTAGCAGGATCTTGTTTTTCATTCTTTTCCTCTTGTCTTTGCTCAGAAGGTTCCTCCGTTGGATCTGGCTCCTTTTCATCCGTTGGAGCTGGATTACACCCGATTAACAATCCTACTGTGAATATGCTCGTCATAAATATAGAAAGCATTTTTTTATAATTCAATTAAAGCACCTCCTAAAATTAATATCCCTTGTATTGTTTCCAATACATAATTCAATTTATCCAATTTTTTATGACGTTTCTTTAAAAATGACATTCCTTTAAAATCTTGCATACTTTTTGACAAACTTTCTTGCACTTGTAAAAAATTTTTTTTGCATTTCCATACCTATAATTGCTAATATAGTAGAGTAGAACTTTTATAGAGAGAAGGAAAATTATGCACAATGGAATTCGAATGACAACTTTAGTGAAAAGGGCTATGTTGATTTGCGCGGGGGTATTATTTACATACGAAGCGGCTTTAGGTTCAGCACATACTGCTCTAGCAAGTACAGAGGATGAAGCAAAATCTGTTCAACTTGTAAGTGAAATTCAATCATCTCTTGCACCGAAAGAAGCTCCAAAACAATATAATGGGCAAGTTAGAAAAGTAGCTTATTTAACATTTGATGATGGTCCTGGAAAATACACAGCTGAGCTTTTAGATATGTTAAAGAAAGAAAATGCAAAAGCAACATTCTTCCTTATTGGTTCAAATGTAAAAGCTTTCCCTGACCTTGTAAAACGCGAAGATGCTGAAGGCCACTACGTTGGGATGCACAGTATGACTCATAACTACAAAAAACTTTACACAGAAGGTCATTATGTAGATGAGATGAAGGAAGACCAAGGCTTAATCGCTGGCGTTCTAGGTAAATCGCCAGTATTAACTCGTCCATCTTACGGCTCAATGCCAGGATTAAACGAAGCGCTTCGTAACAAAGTTGTTGAGAATGGGCTAAAAGTTTGGGATTGGACAATTGATTCATTAGACTGGAGATATAACACAATACCTGTTGACGCTGCATCAGCTAAAATTGTACAAAACGTTATTAATGGTGCAAACAAGCCAACAGAAGTTATCCTTATGCACGACATTCATCCACAATCCGTAAAAGCAGTACCTGGTATTATTAAAGGGCTGAAAGAAAAAGGATATGAATTAGAAGCCTATAATGAGAATGAACACTTCCCATTAAACTTCTGGCATGATAATCGTATGTAATGAAAAAGACTTGATTTCCTCTAGTAGGTTATTGAGTCTTTTTTATCGTTTTGGAAATTCTCTCATATAGAAAACCGGATCAAAAAGATGAATCGAAAATTAAGAAAAAGAAACAAAAAGCAAAAAAGATTGCACAAGCGACTTATACGAAATTAAAACATATATATCAAAATACAGTAAGAAATTATGGATTGAATATACAAATTCAATCCTATTTTTTATATTATCAACACTTTAGCACATATTACTCTTAAGGAGTGATATGTGTATGGATTTTCTTTCAACTGAATATTTGTCAGCCTTGCTTGCCATTATTGTAATTGATTTAGTTTTAGCGGGGGATAATGCTATTGTAATTGGATTAGCAGCAAGGCGATTACCGAAAGATCAACAAAAGAAAGTGATTATATGGGGCACCATCGGGGCAATTGCGATTAGAGCCCTCGCTACCTTAATTGTCGTTTGGTTGTTAAAAATACCAGGGTTACTTCTAATTGGTGGTGTACTCCTTATATGGATTGCTTACAAATTAATTGCTGAAGGCAAAGATCATGATATTAAGGCAGAAGAAGGATTTTGGTCTGCTATTAAAACTATTATTATTGCTGATGCATTAATGGGTATAGACAATGTTCTTGCTGTTGCAGGAGCTGCGCATGGCAATTTCTCTTTAGTAATCATCGGGTTATTAGTTTCTATTCCTGTAGTAGTATGGGGCAGTACATTAATTTTAAAATGGGTAGATCGTTTTCCTGTCATCATTACGATTGGAGCAGCAGTTTTAGCTTATACCGCTGCGAAAATGATTGTAGACGAGAAATGGTTTGCTGCATTTTTTGAGAGTAATCCTTTAATTAAATGGGCATTCATCATTGTTATCATTTTCGGTGTAGTGTTCCTTGGAAAGATGAAGCAAAAAACTAAAGATAATACTATATAATGCCAATGTAATTTTAGTTACAAACAAAAGCGCTACTCATATGAGTAGCGCTTTTTAATATTTATTTAGCTTCCCCTTCCGGAGCCGTTTTTACCTTCGTTTTGTTTTTATCACGATTGTTATAGTTATACTTCGAACGATCTACTGGAGTGAAACCTTCTGGTGTGTAGAATCGTAATAAGTCACCATTTACGACTTGGTCAGAGTATTTTAACGAGTTTTGAACCATTTGTTCATTTTGTTTTATTTCATCTGTAAATTCTACTGGATTTCCAGTCGTTGTATCGTAGTATTTGCCGTTTAATGCAGTAACAGTTGGGCTTACGAAGTTGCCGTTACGGAACGCAACAACTTGTTTATGATCTGGTGATAATAAATCTGAACCAAATTGAACATAATTTTTTGTATCTGTTCCTAGTAAGTGTAAAAGAGTTGGAAGGACATCAATTTCACCACCGTATTGATGTTGTACGCCACCTTTCACACCTGGTACACGAACGATTAAAGGTACACGCTGTAACTGTGCATTTTCAAACGAGTTAATTTCTTTACCCATTACTTTTGACATTGCTGCGTTATGATTATCTGAAATACCGTAATGGTCTCCGTACATAACGATAATAGAATTATCGTATAAGCCAGATTGTTTTAAGTAATCGATGAAACCTTTTACAGATTCGTCTAAATAACGTGCTGTTTGGAAATACGTATCTACAGATGAGTCACCTGTGTTCGCTGGTTCAATTGTCGCTTCCTCTTTATCAATTGGATACGGGAAGTGATTCGATAACGTAATAAACTTCGTATAGAACGGTTGTTTCAATGTTTCTAATAACGGAATGGATTCATTAAAGAATGGTTTATCTTTTAATCCATAGTTTACTACATCTTTTTCATTCATATCATAGTATGAAGCATCAAAGAATTTATTAAAACCAAATGATTTATAAACATCGTCACGGTTCCAGAATGTTTTATAGTTACCGTGGAATACTGCTGATGTGTATCCTTGTTGTCCTAAAATTGCTGGTGCTGATTGATACGTATTATGAGATTTCGTTGTAAAGACAGATCCTTGTGGTAAACCAAACATTGAATTCTCTAACATAAACTCCGCATCAGATGTTTTTCCTTGTCCTGTTTGATGGAAGAAGTTATCAAAGTAAAGCGTATTCGCATCTTTTGTGAATGAGTTTAAGAATGGCGTAACTTCTTGACCATTTAATTTATAATCGATTAAGAAGTTTTGGAATGACTCTAAATGAATATAAATTACGTTCATTCCCTTTCCTTTACCGAAATACTCAGGATTTGGACTTGCGTAAGTTGATGTTAAATAATTTCTTACTTCTGTCATATTATCTCCATCAGCTAACGCTCGTTCGGTTGATGCTTTCGCACTTTGAATACCATCATAAATTGTATAGTTATATGCCCCTAAATATTTCACAATATAATTACGGTCAAATGTTCTTGTTAATAATTCAGGACGGTCAGATTCTGCAAGTCCTAAGTTAACACTGAATAATAAAATACCTGCTACAAATACTAGAGATACTTTATGTTTCGCAACACGAATTGGTTTTGGATTTGCAAATTTCGTTGCTACTAACACAATTAAAATAATTGTATCTAAGAAATATAGCGGATCATAAAGATGTAGCAACGCAATAATACTACCACCTAAATCTCCAAAGTTATTCGTTTGTGTTAATGTTGGGAACGTAATAAAATCGCTGAAAAAACGATAATATACTACGTTTGCGTATAAAAGAATCGACAATAACAAATTAATGATAATTAACCAAATATAAGATCGTTTCCCTTTTGCAAATAATGCAAGTCCTAAAAATAGAACTGCTGAACTAAGCGGATTGAAAAACAGCAAGAATTTTTGGATTGTGTTTGAAATTCCTAAATTAAATTCCGTTACATAAGCTGCATATGTTTTGAGCCAAAATAAAATAACGGCAAACAGAAAGAATCCAAAATGATTGCTTAGCACACTTTTGCTTTTTAATAAGAATTGTTTCATTTCTCCACCTCTTTTGATCATCCAAGGCTTATTTTTTTATAAGTCTGTCTCTCTATTCAATTTTTTATCTTCAAATAGATTTTATCTATTTAACTATATGAAGAATACTAGTAATTATAATTTGAAGCTAGTATTTATTCAACTATTTCTTTCCAGACATTTTGACCTTGGTTTCTATTTAACAAAATAAATTTGTAACATTCCCTGTTTTCTCCCAAAATTCATCCACTAATTATGACATCACATACTATATACCTTTATTCACTGCTTCGCAAATAAATATGTCTCCAGTTCTGGAACATTAATGTAATATAATTAAATTCATATTTGAAAGCATGTGTTTTTTTCTATGTATATTAAACCTCTTCACGTATTTCAAGTATATTCATACCTCAGCCATTCCTCTATATGCAATATCAAAATCTCTCCCCCCTTCACTAAAGCTATTGTTGAATAATTATTCATAATCCATAAAAATAATGATTATAAAAAACCCTCGCTCTCATAACGAGAGCGAGGGTTTTTTATATTTATTATTGACCTTTGTACATTGCATCTACTTGTTTTTGAAGTTCTTCATTTTCTAAGAACTCATCGTAAGTAGCCTCTTTATCGATTACACCGTTTGGCGTTACTTCGATAATGCGGTTTGCAATTGTTTGTACGAACTGATGGTCATGAGATGTGAATAACATTGTACCTTTGAATGCGATTAAGCCGTTGTTTAATGCAGTGATAGACTCAAGGTCTAAGTGGTTCGTTGGATCGTCAAGAGTGATTACGTTTGCACCACTTAACATCATTTTAGATAGCATACAACGAACTTTTTCTCCTCCAGATAGTACAGAAACGTTCTTCTTAACTTCTTCACCTGAGAATAACATACGGCCTAAGAAACCACGTAAGAAGCTTTCTGACTCATCTTGTGGAGAGAATTGGCGTAACCAATCAACTAAGTTGGAGTCACTGTTCTCAAAGTATTTAGAGTTATCTCTTGGGAAGTAAGATTGAGATGTTGTAACGCCCCATTTGAATGAACCACTATCTGGCTCCATCTCACCCATAAGGATTTTAAATAATGTTGTCATCGCAATATCGTTACGACCGATAAATGCAACTTTATCACCTTTATTTAAAGTGAAGTACACATTATCTAACACTTTTTCGCCATCAATTGTTTTAGAAAGACCTTCAACTGTTAATAAGTCATTTCCTACTTCGCGTTCTGGTGTGAAGCCAACGAATGGGTAACGACGTGATGATGGTCTAATATCATCTAATGTAATTTTATCTAAAAGTTTTTTACGAGAAGTTGCTTGTTTCGCTTTAGATGCGTTTGAGCTAAAGCGTGCAATGAAGTTTTGTAACTCTTTTACTTTCTCTTCTTTTTTCTTATTAGCATCTTGTGTTAATTTTAAAGCTAATTGGCTTGACTCATACCAGAAGTCATAGTTACCAACATAAAGTTGAATTTTACCGAAATCAAGATCAGCC
This sequence comes from Bacillus sp. CCNWLW194, assembly GCF_037120585.1. NCBI lineage: Bacteria > Bacillati > Bacillota > Bacilli > Caryophanales > Bacillaceae > Bacillus > Bacillus sp. CCNWLW194. The sequence continues at coordinate 198,361 of NZ_JBBBBL010000006.1, forward strand.
ATGTGCGTACAAACTTTATTTAAGAAGTGACGGTCATGGGATACAACGATTACTGTATTTTCAAAGTTCATTAAGAAGTTTTCTAACCATTGAATTGCTTTTAAGTCCAAGTGGTTGGTAGGCTCATCTAGTAATAGAATGTCCGGTTTACCGAATAATGCTTGAGCAAGTAATACTTTTACTTTCTCTGACCCAGTTAATTCTGACAATTTCTTATCATGAAGATCTTCACCAATACCAAGTCCTTTTAGTAAGATTGCAGCTTCTGACTCAGCTTCCCAACCGTTAAGCTCAGCGAACTCACCTTCAAGTTCAGCAGCCCGCATACCATCTTCATCACTAAAGTCTTCTTTCATGTAAATGGCATTTTTCTCTTGCATTACTTTGTAAAGTTGCGTGTGACCCATAATTACTGTTTCTAATACTGGAAACTCTTCATATTCGAAGTGGTTCTGTTTTAATACTGCTAGACGCTCACCCGGCGTAATATGTATATCACCTGTTGATGGTTCAATTTCTCCAGATAAAATCTTTAGAAATGTCGATTTACCAGCACCGTTCGCTCCGATTAAACCGTAGCAGTTACCTGGCGTGAATTTTATGTTAACATCTTCAAATAATTTGCGATCCGCGAAACGCAAACTAACGTTACTTACTGTAATCATTTGTGTCCTCCTACTAATACCGCTTATTTCAGCGTTTTCTCACCGATTGTCTTAAAAATCGCATATAACGACTCAATTATTGTAGACTATAGCTATTATATAGTAGAAGCTGGATGAATAGCAACGGTTGATTGCTATTCCTTTCTTTTCAAACTTGAATAAAACCTTTATTTTTAATTATATTAAAGTTACATACACACTTTAAGGTAGTTTTATTTTGAAGAAAATATTTATAATTGGAGCATTATGTTTGTCAATTACTTCCTTAACTGCATGTAGTAGTAACAATACAAAAACACCCACTGAATCAAAACAAGAGAAAAAAGAAACAAAAGTAACTGTCGATTCGATTATCACTGAGTTTAAAAATGCTGGTCTCCAAGTAGAAAATCCAACTGATCTTCCGCAAAAAGAATTTGGTAACCTTCAAAAAGAAGGAAAACGTATTGTCGTACCAGCTCTTGGTGAAGATAAAGGCGGTCGATTATTCGAAATTACAAAGAAAGAAGACCTAGAAAAAGTTAAGAAATATTACGATGAATTAGGAAACTCTGCTCCTATGTTATTCTCTCATACACACGGAAAAGGCAATTTTCTTTTACAAATGAATGGCGATATGAAAGATGAAGAGTTTGCAAAATATAAAGACGTGATGGACAAATTTATTAAATAAAAGAATCCCCTTTTAAAAGGGAATTCTTTTATTTTCTTTTGCTTAATTTCTTTGTATAACTTTTCATTTTACTCGTTAACCCTATTAAAGCAGGTAACAATATTGGCATAACAATTATAGCTAATAGTAACAACGCAACGCCAACTACGGATGCTACTTGTATAAGCGTCAATACACCTGAAGGGATTAATGCAGCAAATGTACCACCTAAAATAAGTGCCGCTGATAATACAACTCCCCCTATGTGACGAGATGCATTTACAATTTTCGTCGCTGGGTCCCCTTCTAACTCATTGTATCTCATCATTACAAAAATACTATAATCCACTCCTAAAGCGACAATCATTATGAAACTAAAGAATGGAACATTCCAGCTTAATGAATCTACATTTAAAATATGCGTACTAATTTGTTCACTTATACCTAGCGATGCAAAGTACGCTAATATTAGCGATCCAATAATAAAGATTGTGTTTAATAATGAACGTGTAATCACGATTAATACGATCGCAATTCCAATTAACATAATTGTAGCTGTACGTAAGAAATCTTGCCCATTTACTTCTTTTAAATCAACGTTTCTAGCTGTTGTTCCTCCGATTGCTGTTTTCGTATTATTTAATTCCGTCCCCTTCAAAGTACCATCTATCGTTTTATTGATTTCTTGAATAATCGGCATCGCTTCTTTTGAATATGGATTTACGTCTAAAATGATTGTCATTTTAGCAGTCTTTCTATCATGTGACATGTACGTATTCAAAGCTTTTTGGAAATCTTCTCCCTCTAAAACTTCTTTTGGAATATAAAACTTCTCAGAGCTTTTTGATTCATTTAGCTCGCCTAAATATTTCTGTGCATCATTCAGGCCGTTACTTACTTTTCCAAGTCCTTCTGTACTTTTAGATAAGCCTGATTGTAATTGCCCCATTTTTTCTTGCAAGTCTTTCAGTCCGGTTAATAGCTGGTCTTGCCCATCATTTATTTTTGTTAATCCGGTTTGTAACTCAAATGACTTGTTCGCAATTTGTTTTGAACCTGAAGCACCTTCATTTAATCCATTTTTAAGCTCAGTTGCTCCTTTTTGTAACTGATTAACTCCATTACTCATTTCTTTTAAGCCGTTATCAACTTTCAATAACGATTGATTCGCTTCTTTAAATGAACCCATAGCTGCTTTATGCTGCGTCGCTAATTCATTTAATTCTTTTGATAGTACACTTAATTGCTTTTGAGCCTCTTTAGCAATTCCTATCGTTTGCAGTATGTTCGGATCATTTACTAATTCCGGTTTCGTTTGAACGAAATTGGTCATTAACATTTCAATTTGTTCGTATCCTTTTTTCGCACCGTCAATCGCTTGAGAAATACTTCCGAAGTATTGATCGTAAGAACTTAAACCTTTTTCTAACTGTGCATAACCAGCATGCAGCTGCGACGTTGCATTAGATAATACACTTATATTTTCATTCACTGAAGTTAACCCGCTCTCAATTTGCTGTGCTCCTTGTGCACCGTCGTTTATACCATTTGATAATTGAGTTAAAGCTGTTCCTAATGCCGATACCCCATTTTTCGCCTCGTTCGTTCCATCAATTAACTTTTGAACATTTGAGAGACCGTCTGAGTCATTACCACCCATTTTATTTTTAGCATCCGTTAATCCATCATTGATTTCTTTTATGCCACCATTGGCATCTCCTAATCCTGTATTTAGTTCTCCTGCTTGTTTATTTATATATAGTTCTTTTATCTTATCTCCAGTTGGACGTGTCGGTGCATATACTTCTGAAACACCTTTAACTTTCGAAATTTTATCAGTTAACTCATCTAAAATTTGTAGAGACGTTCCTTCATCTAATTTTTGGTTTGATTGAATCACTAACGTACTTGGTGAAGAAAAGCCAGGCGGAAAATGATCTTCTATTACGTTAATCCCCATCTTTGATTCGTACTTATTGTCTACTTCAAATAAGTCATTGTAATTAAGTGTATTAGAATATTTTAATACGAAAGGAATCGATATCACGAATACAATAATTAAAACTACAAATGGTCTTGCTACTGAGTTTTTCGCAAAGAATCCCCATAGGCGACTGTCTTCATGACCTTTAAATGTTTTAACTGGATAAAACATTCCTTTTCCTAAAAGCACCATGAAAAATGGATTTAAAGTGGTTAAAACGAGTAGTAATACTAAAACACCAATTGCTACCGCTGAGGTAGATTGATATAATTTAAAACTCGCTAAAGCAAGTGATGCAAAACCAATAAGTACCGCTATCCCGCTATACAATACAGTTTTACCTGCCGATTTAAATGTTTCTTTCGTAGCTAAAAATGCGTTTTCTTGTTTACTTAATTCTTCTTTAAATCTCGTAAATAATAAAATGTTATAGTCTGTTCCCACTCCAAACAGAACGACTACTACGAAGACTTGCGTAAAGTTTGAAAACGGAAAATTAAATTGATCTACAAGATGAGCAATAATCCCCATTGAAACTAAGTACGATACCCCAACTGTAAGAAGAGAAACAATCGGAACAACAGGTGAACGGAATACAATGATTAATACTACAAGAATGAAAATGATTGAAATAACTTCAGTCTTTTTCACCCCTTCTTGAGAAGATTTAAGAAAATCACCCGCTATTAAGTCACTTCCTGTTAAGTACGCTCTTACCTCTTTCGTTTGCACTTTTTCATGAAGATTATTTGAAATTTTCGATATTTCACCATGTTTTTTATCTATCGATATTTGCGTTAAAATAGTCGTATTATCTTTAGAAACTAATTGTTTCTCCAAGTCTTTATTATCTAAATGTGAAACAACTTCCTTTATTCCTAATTGCTCTTTTTCATTTTGCAGGGCTTCGATTATTTTTGTTATTTCCTCTTTTTGCTTAGTTGTTAAAGCTGTTTTACTTCCACTATTAAAAACAGCTATAATGTCATACTTTTCAGTCCCGTCTTTATCCATTTCTTTTATCATTTTGTCAGCAATACTACTTTGTTCTGTATTAGGAATCGTAATGTGCCCTTTTTCTTTCACTAATTTATCCATATTAGGCATCGTTACGATCATTGTAATAGTAATAACTATCCATAATAGAAAAGATAAACTTCTCCAATTTTTTAGCTTGCTCATTTTAATCATCTCCCGTTATGAAAATTGTAAGGGAATGAATATTCATTCCTACTCTTTTAAAAACACTTTTTCGGAATGAACGTTCATTCCTATAATTCTATTAAATTATTTTTAGCTCCATTACTCTTGATAATACGGAATGAATATTCATTCCTTCTGTTGTAAAGATTTATCATCACCTGCTTTTCTTTTTCATACCCTTATCGGAATGAATGTTCATTCCTGTCCTTATAACGCTATAGAATCAAATGATTCTAATAGCATTCCAACAACTTTCTTCCAGTTCTTTTACCAACTCTTCTGTATATTCTAATTGCCCTGTTTCCATTACTTTAATTAATTTTTCAATCGGTTGATATACAATGATAATTAAAGCAATTGGTGGTAATGGACGAAGAAAACCTTTTTCGATTCCATCTTCTATCAAGTCCATAAAGAAGCCCATAAAGTCCTCGAATATTTCATTACTATGTTCATCGAGAAAATAACTATCACAGTGAGAATTTGTAAAAAGAAAAGCATCTGCATTTTGTCTCGCAAATTCAAATAAACGGTTGTACGTATGGCTAAACTGTTCACGAATATTTGCGTTGACTGGAAAATCGGTTTTTATTAACTCTGATAGTTGTAAAACACTTTTCGTAAATAAAGAATTAACAAGTGCTTCTTTATTTTCAAAATAGCGATAAATGGTACCTGCACCTACTTTTGCTTTTTCAGCAATCATCGGAATTGTTGTACCATCATAACCTCGTTCTGCAAAAAGTTGTATTGCCGCATCAAAAATATCTTCTTGTTTATTTTTAGCCATTTTTTCACCTCAATTTCAGGAATGAAAATTCATTCCGTTTTTAATTATAAATTAGATGCACTAAAAGTCAAGTGTGTGACAAAGTATAGTTGCTGTTTTTAAATGAAGTTATATCGACGTTTTTCATGATATATCGACTTACCGACAAAATTTCACAATATAAGAGGAAGCTATCCCGAAATTTCACTTGGGATAGCCCACCTTCATACATGCAAATTAAAAGAAATCATAAATAAACGGCTTACGCACTGGTACTACATTCTCTAACACTCGTATTTCCTCTTCGCTTCCACTAATTAATTCTAGTTCTTTAAGTTCTAACGGACGTTTGTAGCCAAACATTATTGTAGATAATGCATTTATATCTAGTTTGATTCCATTATTCATTACTTCTTCTACAATTGTTATTTCATGATTTGCAAGCCTCACTGTTACATTATTCCACGGAGCAAATGAATCTGTAAGATGTAAGATCACTTCTTGCTGTACTTTGTTCCAGTTCAACTCATATTGTTTTAAGAACTGCTCTACATCTACAATTCTTCCCATAAAATATGGTTTTATTTCCGTCTTCACACGTGGCTCTTGCAATGTATATAACAACGGTTCGTTTTCACTTACTGTCATTTCAAGTTCTTTAATCATAGAATCATGCTGGCAAATAAAGTTCCACAGACCATTTCGTGCTTCATTATACAGTGGTACAAATTCTTCTACTGTCATTTTAGAGTCTTCTATTTTATATAACATGTAACCAGCTGCCGTTTTATTTTCATCGTAATAAGTCGCTAATGTTAAGTCATCATAGACCGCTTGTAACCACCAGTTCTTCTCTCGAACTAACATCCCGGAAAAACGTTCTGCGAATGTTTCATAAATCTTCTCCACCTCTTCTGGATGATTTTTTTTATTGAAACGTTTCACAGTTCCATTCACTGGTTTTTTCATAACTAAATCATTCTTTGTCATATGACATACGAGAAGGTTCGCACAAAGTTCCCAGCCATATTTACGGTAAAATGAAACAGCAAATGGATGTAACATCGATACTGTATATCCGTCTTTTTTCATCGTTTGAAGTGAATGTTGAAGCAATTCTTTCACATAACCACTTCTTCTATATTCTGGATACGTCGCTACCCCAGCAACGCCTCCCATTTTAAATTTTTCTTTGCCTATGTATATATGAAACGGAATTAGGTGTAGTTTTGCTGCTAACTTTTCCCCTTCCATAATACCGTATATTTCATGACTTTCCTTCATTCTTGTAAGTTGTTGCTGTAAACGTTCCTCATCTACTTTATATTGAAAAGCGTATTCTGATAAGCTTAATGCTTCTCTAAATTTATCTTCTTTTAATCGTATAACGTTCATATATTTCTCCTCCATTCCTCATTTAAATTGTATCATAATTCTAAAAATTAAAGTTCGATGAATGAAATTATATCGACTTAACGACACGAATCCAATATAAAAAAGCAGATACATTCCGTATCTGCTACTCATTACTTTATTTAGCTAACTTTTGAAGTTCTTCGAAGAATGTAGGGTATGATACACCTACTGCTTCTGCGTCTTCAATTGTTGTTTTTCCTTCTGCGATACATCCAGCAATCGCAAGCATCATTCCGATGCGGTGATCACCATAACTATTAACTGTATTCCCTTTTAGAGCTGATTTCCCGTAAATAATCATCCCGTCGTCAGTTGCTTCTATGCGAGCACCTAGTTTCGTTAATTCTGCAACAACTGTATCAATACGGTTTGTTTCTTTAACTTTTAATTCGTGCGCATCTTTAATTACTGTAATTCCTTCTGCTTGCGTTGCCGCTAAAGCGATAACAGGAATTTCATCGATTAATCTTGGAATAATATCTCCACCAATTTCGATTCCCTTTAATGAAGATGTTTCAATTGTAATATTTGCAGCTGGTTCTGATGCACCTTCGTTAATTGCTTCTACAGTAAATGTGGCACCCATTTTTTCTAATACATCAATGATGCCTGTACGTGTTGGATTCATCCCTACATTTTCTAATACTAGTTTACTATTTGGAATGATCGCACCTGCCACTAAGAAAAATGCAGCTGATGATACGTCACCTGGTACTTGAACATCTGTCGCTGTTAACTTCTGGCCACCTGCTAGTTTCACTGTTTTTCCTTCGCGAGTTACTTTAACGCCAAATGCTTCAAGCATTCTTTCCGTATGGTCGCGGGAAATATGTGGTTCTGTAACAGTTGTTACACCTTCTGCACGAATTCCTGCAAGTAAAATAGCTGACTTAACTTGTGCGCTTGCGACAGGAGAAGTATATTCAATTGCTTTTAAATCTCCGCCACGTATTGTTAATGGAGTAAATGTTCCTTCTTCGCGGCCATCAATGTTTGCACCCATTTGTTTTAACGGATTTGTTACACGTTTCATCGGTCTTTTTGCGATAGATGCATCACCTTGTACGCAAGAGAAAAATGGTGTATTTGCCAAAATCCCTGACATTAAACGTATCGTTGTGCCAGAATTACCAACATCTAATACAGCTTTCGGTTCTTGTAAACCTTCTAATCCTTTACCAACTACAGTGACTTCATCACCGTTTTGCTTAATGTCTACTCCCATTTCTTTAAAACAAGAAATTGTACTTAAACAGTCTGCACCGGGCAAGAAACCTTTAATTGTCGTTTTTCCTTCTGCAATCGCGCCGAACATAACAGCGCGGTGTGAAATAGACTTATCACCCGGGATTGTAATATTGCCATTCAATCCGCTATTTACAGGTTGTATTATTCTTTCCTTCACATTTTCACCTTCTCATTTAAATTGTTTCATAAGTTTGGTATTTTTCTTCTCCAAGCGCTAGCTTTGCTTTCATACGATCTTCTTCTCTTTGGAAGCTAATACGTAATACCCCAAGTAATCCTTCACGTGCTTCTAATATTTGCAAGTTCGTAATACTAATTTCCTCGCGGGCTAAAATACTCGTAATATGAGCTAATGCCCCTACTTTATCTAAAACATCGACGTATAAGTCGTGATAGGCAGGAATTGCCCCTCTCTTTCGTACTGGTAAAGAATCACGGTATTCTTTCGCATCTGCAAAATAGTTTTGAATCTCGCCCGCATCTCCGGTAGAGACTGTATGATATAAACCTTCCATCTCAGAGATCCACTCTTTTAATAATACCATTAAATGCTCACGATTTTGCTTTACAATATCACTCCACATTTTCGGACTACTAGATGCAATGCGTGTAATGTCTTTAAAACCTCCCGCAGCAAGTTGATGAATGAGCGGATTATCTCCTGCATGTTTCTCTACTTGCTTTACTAATCCTGCCGCGATAAGGTGCGGAAAATGGCTAACAATCCCTGTTACATAATCATGTTCTTCTGTATTTAAAACAAGAAAATGCGATCCTGTTCCTTTTAACCAACACTTTAGTTCTTCCACTTGTTCACTTGGCACATGATTCATCGGTGTTAAAATGTAAAATGCATTTTCAAATAAATGCGCTTTTGCACTTTCAACTCCCGTTTTATGAGAACCTGCCATTGGATGTCCACCAATGAAAGAAACTTCCTTTGAAAACAATGCTTCCGCTTCATTCATAATCGTGCCTTTTGTACTACCAACATCGGTTACAATAACATCTTCTCGTAAACTAAATAACGCTAATTTGTGTAATAACTTCTTCGTTTCTTCAACAGGAGAAGCAAAAACAATTAAATGTGCCTCTTCACATGCATGCTGTAAATCTACTGCTATTTCATCTACTACATGTAATTCTTTTGCACGCTCTACTTGTTCTTGAAATATATCATAACCTGTTATCGTTACATCGTGCTCTTTTTTAATTGCTAATGCAAGAGAGCCTCCTATTAAACCTGTTCCAATTAATACTACATTTTTACGCATTTGCCTCATCTCGAGACTTTCTTTTTTTATTTTCAAAGTGTTGTTTTAACACTGAAATCACTCCTTCATTTTGCTCCCTTGTTCCGACTGTAATACGGACACCATTTGGGAACGGACGAATAATAAACCCTGCGTGTGCGCAAGCTTCATAAATCTCTCCACCATTTTCTACTGGCAAGAAAATGAAATTTGTTTGTGACTGATAAAATGGAATTTCATTTTCCTTACAGAAACTCTCGTATTGTCGTAAACCTTCTGTATTCACACGAACTATTTCTTCAATAAACTCGTCATCACCAAAAGCAATCGTCGCTGCTTTTTGCGCTAATGAAGATACGTTAAATGGCAAACGTACGACATTTAATTTCTCGATTAGCTCTTCCTGTCCAATCGCATATCCAACGCGGAAAGAAGCTAATCCGTACGCTTTAGAAAATGTTCTAAGTACAAGAATGTTTTTATGTTTTTCTAAAAGCGGTAATGTCTCTGGGAAATCTTTTGCTGTTACGTATTCACAGTACGCTTCATCAATGACAATTAACGTATTTTCACTAATCCCTTCAATGAATTGAGTCAATTTTCGGTCATTCACATATGTGCCTGTTGGATTGTTCGGGTTACAAATCCATACGATTTTTGTATTGTTATCTACTACTGAAGAAATTTCGTCTAAGTCGTATACACCGTTATTTAACGCAACTTCCTTCACTTCGCAACCTTCTATAATTGCATGATGGCGGTACTGCGGGAATGTTGCACCAGCCGTTATGATGTTATCTCCTGCTTTGAGTACTGCTCTGCTTATCATTTGAATGACTTCATCTAAACCACTACCACAAAGTACTTGTTCCATTTTCACATGTAACTTATTTGCAATTGTTTGACGGAGCGTTGTAGCACCTCCGTCAGGGTATAATGCATGTTCCAACCACGATTTTTGCAACTCATCTAAAACACGTGGTGAGCAGCCGAATGGATTTTCATTCGATGCTAATTTAACAAACGAATGATCTCCGTACACTTCTTTCATTTGTTCAGGTGATTTACCTGGTTTATATGGTTGTAATGATGATAGTTGATCTTTTACTTGCATGTTAAAACCACCTTTTTATTAAAATTCTTTTGCGTATTTGTTATGTTGCGTAATGTTCTGCTGAATTAAATCCATACGATCTTTTCCGAATTGTTCGACAAGGGCATGTGCAAGTTCCCATGCTACAACAGATTCAGCTACTACACCTGCTGCTGGTACTGCGCAACTATCAGATCTTTCAATACTCGCTTGGAATGCTTCTTTCGTATCAATGTCAACGCTTGCTAACGGTTTATATAATGTAGGTATTGGCTTCATTACACCTCTTACAACAATTGGCATACCTGTTGTCATACCGCCTTCTAAACCGCCGGCATTATTCGTTTTTCTCGTATATCCTTGTTCCTCATCCCATAAAATTTCATCATGCACTTTACTGCCTGGCTGTCTTGCCGCTTCAAAGCCAACGCCAATTTCAGCACCTTTAAATGCATTAATACTCATAATCGCACCAGCAAGTTTTGCATCTAGTTTACGGTCGTAATGAACGTAGCTACCAACGCCAATTGGCATACCTTCTGCAATGACTTCAACTATACCACCGATTGAATCTCCACTACTTTTTGCGTTATCAATCGCATCCATCATCTCTTGTTCTACTTCTTTATCTAAACATCGAACTGGTGAGTTTTCAGTAATTGTTTGAATTTCTTCAATTGCTAAGTTTGAAATATGTTTTGCTTGTACTCCACCAATTTCAAGTACATGCCCTGCAATTTCTACGCCTAATTCTTTTAAAATTTGTTTCGCAACCGCACCAGCAGCTACACGAACTGTCGTTTCTCTTGCCGATGAGCGCTCTAGTACGTTTCTTATATCACGATGTCCGTATTTAATTGCTCCGTTTAAATCCGCATGTCCTGGACGTGGTTTTGTAATTGTGCGTTTCATTTCTTTACTTTCTTTTTCCGAAATTGGCTCTGCACCCATTACTTTCGTCCAATGTTTGAAATCATCATTTTTTACGATTAACGTTATCGGCGAGCCAAGTGTCACCCCATGACGAACACCACTTACAATTTCAACAGTATCGGTTTCAATTTGCATGCGTCTTCCGCGTCCATGCCCTTTTTGTCTTCTTAATAATTCTTTATTAATATGTTCCGCTGTTAATGTTAAACCTGCTGGTACACCTTCTAAAATAACTGTTAACTGCGGCCCATGTGATTCTCCAGCTGTAATGTATCTCATTTCTCTTGCCCCTTTACTATTTTTTTGTACAAAAAAGTCCCTACTGAGCGCTCAGTAGGGACGATGTTTATCGCGGTACCACCCTAGTTGTAGACTTCTTTCGTCTACCTCTCTTCTTCTTTAACGATCGTTTGACCGTCTTTCCCTCCAAAAGTTGGCGGAAAAGATGCTCCAAGGCTGTAATTCATACTTACCTTTGTACTGATTCACACCGACCATCAGCTCTCTTTAACAGGGAGATAAGCACTACTGTTTCCTCTTCAGCGCATATAATAATATGGAATTAAGATAATTTATTTTTGAATCCTTTTAACTCATCCATGAATCTATGGAATTCGGGAATATCCATTTGCTGTGCAGAATCTGATAATGCAACTGCTGGATCTGGATGTACTTCAGCCATTACTGCATCTGCACCAATTGCAAGTGCTGCTTTCGCTGTTGGTAATAATAAATCTCTACGTCCAGTTGAATGCGTAACGTCAACTATAACTGGTAAATGTGTTTCTTTCTTTAAAATCGGTACTGCTGAAATATCTAATGTGTTACGTGTTGCTCTTTCGTATGTGCGAATACCGCGCTCACATAGAATAATTTGGTCGTTACCTTGTGCAATGATGTATTCCGCTGCGTTAATGAATTCATCAATTGTTGCTGCTAAACCACGTTTTAGTAATACTGGCTTGTTAACTTTACCTACAGCTCGTAGTAAATCGAAGTTTTGCATATTACGTGCACCAACTTGAATTACATCAACGTAGTCTAATGCCATTTCAACATCGTTCGGATTTAAAATTTCACTAATGATCGCTAAGTCGAACTCATCTGCTACTTGGCGTAAAATTTGTAATCCTTCTACTCCTAAACCTTGGAAATCGTATGGAGATGTTCTCGGTTTGAAAGCACCACCGCGCATTAATTTTAATCCTTGGTCTTTCATCGCTTGCCCTACTTGGCGAACTTGCTCTAAACTTTCAACTGCACAAGGTCCCATGATGAACGTTTGTGTTCCGTTACCAATCAATTCACCTTTTACATCAACGATTGTATTTTCTTGTTTCTTTTTACGTGAAACTAGTAATGCTTTACGGTTATCATCTTCTTGTAATTCTAAGCTAGCTTTGAAGATTGTTTTGAAAATATGTTGAACTGTTGACGTTTCGAATGGTCCTTCGTTATTCTCTGCGATCATATCAAGTACTTCACGCTCACGTACTGGATCAAAACGTTTCGTACCTTGTACTTGCTTTTGTTCCCCAATTTTTTGAACGATTTCACCACGTTTGTTTAAAAGGTGTAATAGTTGTAAGTTAATTTCATCTACCTGTTTACGTAATTGATCTAATTCATGATTTGCCATTTGGAAATCCTCCTCTAATGTTTTAAAAGTATAGTAAGAGAATGAAAAATTCTCTATTTTCTGAACTGGTTAATTATACAAATTTAAAGTGGAATCGATACCTCTTCTTATTTTAAACTAATAATTAGTACAAAGACACTATCTACTAGCTAAAAAACCACTTTTTTTGTACAAAAAAGCCCTACTGAATAAATCAGTAGGGACGATATTTATCGCGGTACCACCCTAGTTGTAGACTTCTTTCGTCTACCTCTCTTCATTGTTAACGATCATCTGACCGTCTTTCCCTTCATAAAGACAAATAGTATCTTTACTACGAAAAAGATGCTCTAGGACTGTAATTCGCTCTTGTTTTTGTACTGGTTCGCACCAACCACCAGCTCTCTGTTACAGGGAAACAACAACTACTGCTTTTCCTTTCAACGCATGAATATTTAATTTTCAAGTTGGACCACTAAAATACAAAAAGTCCCTACTGAATAAATCAGTAGGGACGATATTTATCGCGGTACCACCCTAGTTGTAGACTAACTTTCCGTCTACCTCTCTTCACTGTTAACGATCAATTGACCGCTTTTTCTTCATAAAGACGAAACTATCTTTACTACGAAAAAGATGCTCCAAGACTGTAATTCATGATTATCCCTGTACTGGTTCACACCAACCACCAGCTCTCTGTTACAGTAAGACTAACCACTACTGTGATCTCTTCATTGCACTTTGTTTATTCAAATGTTTTTGAAATTGAATAAGTATGATTCGTATTATAGAACGCTTTTCAAAACACTGTCAACAACTTTTTATATATTTTTTAAAATTCCACTTTTGTCCTACATTTCTTCTTGTAAATTCTCCATAACAATTCCGATGCGAATTATCTCATTATCTATTGCATTTAATACACATTTTTCTACTCCATACCGGATTAATACTTCTTTTATTTGAATGATTTCAGCTTCAAGTAAATCGGCTTCCTGAAGCGTTTGCAGTAAAGTGAAAAAGACATTTGCATACAATTCTTTATTCATTTTTATACTCTTTGTCTTTTGAAGTATTTCATTAAATAACTGTTTTAACTCTATTTGATTTCCTTTTCCATCCACGTCTGAAAACGTTTTACATATGATAGATAATCCTCTTTCTACTATTTCATCCATAAATAAAATAATACGTAAAAGCATTACATATTCTCTAGCTGTGATTTCACCCATTTTCGGTCGTTCTCGCAAAAATATACTAAGCCAAGCTGCCCAAAATTTTTGTTGTTCTTTTGCACTTAACGTTTTGACGTAATAGCATAAAAACTGCATAAATTTAATTTTATTTTCTTCATTTTCTCGTATCAGTAAAGGGTATAACCAATCTGTTTTTTGCTCCCAATACAGTACACATTTAATAAATACAAAACTAAGCCATTTCAAGAAAGCTTCCCTCGTATGCGGATGTAATACTTCCAAATGTTCTACCGCATACTTAATAAATCGCTTCATTTCTGTAAATAAAGGTAAATTTATTTGCGTGTAACATAAGCCTGCCCATGCATATTTCGTAATTTCATTTTCCTTCTTTAAATCTAAATACGGTAACAAATATTTTCGGCACCATTGCTTCTCAATATGATAAAGAAATGTAATATCTGCTACTAAACGAGCTAACATAAAATTTGTCCGTTCTGAACTAACTCTTACTTGTTCTTCAAATAAAAATAAATATTCATACACATTACGATCGTATAAATGATCATATGATAACAATTTTAATAATACAGCTGTCATTTTCCCAACAGGATGCTGGATTGATTCATTGTAAAAATCTTGTTTTCCCAGCTTCAAATCTGTATCACCTTTCATTACTTGAGGGAATACCGAAAACGCAAACCGTTTCACATTGCGTATACTATTTTCCTCTAACTCTTCTAATCGATTACTAATTTCATATAAAAAACTACTAATTAACCAATGAAAAGAAGTATTCCTAACAAATTTCTGCAATAGCGGAATAATTTTTTGGATTTGTTCATTTGTCAGTCCTCGGTTATTTCGCCACTCTCTAATACAAACAAACCATACTTCATTACTTATTTCGTGCATTCCAACTAATTGATAAGCAAATGAAATACTCCATTCTGTATTCAATTTACATGCTTTCGATAACATCTCTAAAAAATGACGTTGTTCAAAAACACCATCATGAGAAAATTGACGAACTTGTTTCATAATTTCTTCGTCTTTCAGCTGCAATAATCCATCAGCAGTTACATTACAAGTAATACTTTGTTCTGTAGTCTCTTTCTTTTGTACACTGTATCGCTCAGAATGAAAGTGAGGATGTTTTTGCTTCATTAACTCATAACCTTTCGCCGTAGATGGACTATTCGAATCGCAAGTGAATAATAAATCTAAGACTAAACAAACATCAAATGTCCTCTCCTCTGCAAGGTCCTTCAGTATAATTTGAACGACTTCTTCCTTTGTTTTTTCTAAAGAGAGTGCGAAATGATTTTTTATTAGTTGAAAAACTTCGTGTTTATACGTGACATCTAAAAGAATACCTTCCTGTAACAACCATTTCATTTTCTCATCGGCGCCAACAAATATATTTTTATTCATCGCATCAATTGCAATTCGTTTTTGAAGTATGCTGCTTGCTTCTATCATTTCTGTAATATAATAATTTGCTTTTTGCTCATTGTTTTCACATAAATAGGCTAAACATTCTTTTACAATTTGAATTAAAAATGCAAGATCATTTTGCTGGAATTCTTTTTCCACATTTTCCTTATCCCTTTTCTTCAGTGCCATTTGCCTTAGTGATAACATTCGCATCTTCTCTATTCCCATCATCATAATTGGAACGGCGTAATAGGAAATATGCGGTTTCATCTTCTCATTCCAAATTTGCTCCACATAAGAAAATGTAGACACTGGTAAACGACTCGATTCCTCAAGTTCTATTGATTCTTGCGTATCATTTCCCCATCTTCTTTCTCGCTTCAATTTAAGTTTTCCGTCCAAAATAAACGTTAGTAACAATAAAGCAATCTCTTTATGCTCAGGGAAAGAACATTTTTGCAGTAAGTTAGATATTTTTTCAATTGATTTACTATCTTTTTCAGCTGTTTCTAATAAAAGGAGTGTCCATCTTGCAAACAATAACGGATCCATTTTCATTTTCGTTTCGTTTAAGTAGCTACAAATTGTCCTCCATAATAAAGGAGATATTTTAGAATGATTTTTAAAAATTAATTGAAATAATTCTTTTTGATGACTAAAAAGAAATTGTTCCACTAACCATTCTGCAAGTAATTCATCTACCTCATTATAGTTTGATGTAACTAAGAATAAATTTTGTAATTTCCCTTCTGCTTCAAGCCATTCCACCCATTCATAATCGTGAGCAAATTCAACAAAGTAGCGGACCGTTTCAATTTTTTTAATTGACTGTTTTATGTATGATAATTGTTCCTGCTCTACTGAAGGTGGAACTGTTACAATGTCACGAATTCGCATTCGTTTTGTAATATAGTTATCCCCCATTAATTCCGCCCATCGCTTCACTGCTTTAACAAGAGATTGATGATTATTACCTTTATTCGGATATACAATCGGCCGTATTCCCAAATGCTCCCAGTGGTACGTATTTTCCCCTTGTGCGACAAATGCATAACGCCTTGTACTTGGTGGTAAACCAGTCGCTAAATATTTCATTACTGGATCATTATGACTATACCCAACGAATAAAACGGTATAATTCGAGAATAAATCAACTAAAAATCTTCTTGCCCACCCTTCCGTTAAGTAAGCCCTTCCAAAATCACCATCTGTTAAAATTAACGCTTCTTTCTCTTGTTCTATATTGCCATGTATGTAAGCGAGTCCTTTAAACGCTCTACCTGTAGGTAACGCAGGTGCGTAATATACGTTTAATTCTCTATTCATTTCTTTCATCGCAGTTGTAAAATGTCGATCAAAATTTGTCGTTACAATGCGGACTTCTGTATCTACAGGAAACAACCTCGGAATTGCATAATGAAGCGGATTCGGTTTTGACTTTTCTATATGAACTAGGTCTCTTGCAACTTGATGTACATCTTTTGTTTTCGCTATTTTACCAAGATAATAATCATGCGGTTCTGTTATTTCACGCGTTTCTACATATAACGTTTTCGCAATTTCATCAACAAGATCATCAAAATTCGGTAAGTTTGATTTCCCTTTCATAGAAACTCCCGCTCCAACAAATAATACTAACTTTCCTTGTTCAAGATGATCAATTAACTCATCTGGAATTTCTACTTCTGAAGTAATCCACACCCAGGATTCCCCCTTACCTAAAAATGTCATATACTCTCATTTTACTATAACATTTTTTCTTTGTTTTTTTAATATTTAGACAAAAAATCAAACGTGAAAAAATTTTATATAATTATATTCGTTACAATGTATGAACTCCTGATTTTATTGTAAAACTATGTATAAATCGGAGGTGTAAATATTGAATGGTTTTACTGTAGTACTAATCAAGTTTATATCGTGCATTATCGCATTTAGTATTGGACTCGCTTTATTTTTCCCAGCAACTTTCGTCCAAATTATTTCGTTCAGTCTCTTCGTTACAATCGTATCTTATATGTTCGTTGATAAAATTATTTTAAATCGAATTGGCAATACTGGTGCCATTATGTCGGATTTTTTACTAACATATTTAAGCGTATGGATTTTCGGTAATATTTTATTAGACAACTATATGCAAATTGCATGGGGAAGCATCCTTTCCGCGATTGTCTTCACATTATCAGAAGTAATCGTTCATCGCTTCTCTGGCTCCCACACAAGGCACCACAACGATAATATTCATATTAATCGACGATTTGCATATGGTACGGAGTTTGCGGAAGAACAGAATATATTGGATAAAGATAAGAAGAAGTAAAATTTTGATGCAGGAGCACCCTTTTTAATTATGTGGTGCTCCTGTTTTACGTTATCATTATGATATGTGAAATAATATCGACTTGCCGACATTATTTCACATTATTGCTTCTAATAAAAAACTGCCTCTTATTTAGAGACAGTCACATTCAAATCTTTTAACGCAACAACATCAGCAAACGCTCCAAACACTACGTTATGATGTTTCACAATGTCTTCAGCTCGTAGCACTTCTGTATTAAACGTACTATGTGCATCACTCACTAACGTTACTTTATACCCTTCACTAAACGCTCTTCGCGTTGTCGTATCCACACAGTACTCTGTTTGCATTCCTGAAATAATAACCTGTTCAATTCCTTTTTCTTGTAACACCTCGTTTAAGTTTGTATTATGGAATGAATCTGGTGTTGTCTTTTCAACAACGAGATCCCCTTCTTGCGGTGCAATTGCCGCATGAACCTTCCAGCCATCTGTACCTTTTTCTAACGGGTGATCTTTTGGTCCGTTATGTTGGACATAAATAACTGGAATATCCTTTGAACGACATTCCCCAATAAGTCCTTGCAATATTTCTAAAAACTTCTCCCCATTATGTACTGGCATTCCTGCTGTATACATACCTGCTTGCACATCGATTACGATTAATGCTTTTTTCATTTTACACAACTCCCTTTGTTTGTATAAGCCATTGCATAATCATTATAAGTGTTTAAATTCCACCATCCAACAATCTTCTAATATCCCCTCATACAGTTCATGTTCCTTTAAAATCTTTACTTTTTTAAATCCGCATTTTTCATAACACTTTATCGCACGTTCATTATTAACTTTCGGGTCCATTGCGATTACTTCTGCTCCCTCATTCTCCATAATATATGTAATTGCTGCCTGAACGAGTTTAGTTCCAATTCCTTTCCCCCAACAGGCCGGTTCTCCGATAAATTGGTCCCTTCCCCATACATTTTGTGATTCTTTATAGCCATATAACGCTTTCCACTCTGAATCAACTGGGTACATTTGTATGTAACCAATCGGAACGGTATCAAATTCTAGTAAACATCTTTTTTCATTACTGTTTGGACTATGTATAAAATGATCAAGCACTTTTTCTACAGATTGCAGGTTATCTCGCCCTTCGTAATACTGCAGTACTTCTGGGTCTGTTAACCATTTTGAAATGATTGGTGCATCCTCTTCTATTACGTACCTAACCGATACATTATCTTTTTGAAATAGCATATAGTACCTCTTTTTAATTATTTATATTTTTTCTTGTTGTGAAATCTTTAATTGCCCCTAGATAGCGCAAACCATGTCCGTTTCCATATAGATTGTGCATTTTTTATGTATCAGCCATCTAGCATGCTACTTTAAATATCCATCATATTGATTATACACTTTCTTCGTTTTATTTGTTAAAATTTTCTATATAATCAATATTGTTTGGGGAATACATTATGTCTAATCCTATACTTAAATCAACTTTAATCATTCTTAGAGGAAACTCGGCAAGTGGTAAAACAACAATCGCAAAGCAACTACAAGAACATTTCGGACAAGGCACACTTTTAGTATCTCAGGATGTTGTCCGTAGAGATATGCTTAGAGTACACGACACGATGGGTAATTTATCACATGATTTACTATTTGAAATTACGAAGTACGGAAAAGGAAAATGTGAGTTTGTTATTTTAGAAGGTATTTTAAACAGTCGTAGATACGGAGAAATGTTGAAAGAATTAATACATTATTTTGAAGGAAACGCTTATACATACTACTTCGATTTATCATTAGAGGAAACTATTCGACGACATAATACAAGAGAAAAACGGCATGAATTCAGTGAGGATTCATTACTAAAATGGTATAATCCGCACGATATAATTGAAGTTGCTAGAGAAACTATTTTTACAGATAACTTCACGCAAAAAGATATATTTGATGCGATTCTTAATGATGTTATGGTACGAAAATAAGACCGACAGAATATGTCAGTCTTATTTTCATTATGTTATATACTATATTTATTATAGAATTTTCACTTTAACAGTTTGTCTTCCCCAATTCATAGCTTTACTTTTTGACCCCATTAAAACATCAATACGATTACCTTTAATTGCACTTCCGGTATCTCCAGCGATTGCTTCTCCATAACCTTCTACCCATACTTTAGATCCTAATGGAATTACTTTCGGGTCAACTGCGATAATTCTCATATTCGGATTATCCGTTAAATCATGCCCCATCGCAGTTAAAACGCGTCCACCATATGTACCATTTTCACTTGGATCAGCAGTATAAGCTGTCGCTACTACCGTTAATTCACGTTTACCAGACTGCGTGTTATTTTTAGACTGTTCTTTTTCCTTTATCGCTTCTCGTTCTTTCTCTTCTTCCTTTGCTTTGGCTATCTCTTGTGCTTTTGCTTCTTCCTTAGCCTTGGCTATTTCTCGTGCCTTTGCTTCTTCCTTAGCCTTGGCTATTTCTTGCGCTTTCACTTCTTCCTTAGGCTTTGCTACTTCTTGTACTTTTACTTCTTCCTTAGGCTTTGCTACTTCTTGTACTTTTACTTCTTCCTTAGGCTTTGCTACTTCTTGTACTTTCACTTCTTCCTTAGGCTTTGCTATTTCTTGCGCTTTCACTTCTTCCTTAGGCTTTGCTACTTCTTGTACTTTCACTTCTTCCTTAGGCTTTGCTACTTCTTGTACTTTCACTTCTTCCTTAGGCTTTGTTACTTCTTGTACTTTCACTTCTTCCTTAGGCTTTGCTACTTCTTGTACTTTCACTTCTTCCTTAGGTTTTATTGTTTCTTTTGCCTTTGTTATCTTCTGTGTTTTAGCTTCTTCCTTAGCTTTAACCGTTTTTTGTACTTTCGTTACTTGCTTCGTTTTCTCGTCAGCCTTTTTTTCAATTGGTGCTTTACTTGATAAGAACGAAACATTTACATAAGCTGTTTTTCCCTTATACTCAAATTGTAGCCATCCATCTTTTACTTGGTTCGTTGATTCAATTACATCATCTTTTTTCAGTCTGCCAAGAATTTTTGATTCTGTGTTTGATTCAGAACGTACATTTAACAAATCTGCTGTTACATGGTAAATATCTTTTGTAAACTCCGAGCTTACAAATACTTCTTTACCATTCAACTCAATTTTTGACCAGCCATCTTCAGTATTTATGACTTTTAATTCTTCCCCGTTTTTTACTTTTTCGACAACTTTTGATTCCGTAGTCGGTTTTTCACGTACGTTGAGTACATCTGCTGTTACGATTGTTTCTGCAGTAGTAGTTGTAGTAAATGCTCCCAATCCGAAAACAGTTGCTGTTGCTGCGCCAATTACTTTTTTCATATTAGCCTCCATTATATTTTTTTGAATTCTATCAAATGCTTTCGTAAAAATAATAAAATTTAATATCATACCAAAACATTTGCAACAGATATATTAATACGACTTAATATACTGTTATTAAAACTCCTTACTCCAATACTATCAAATTCTTATTTTTAATTCTATATATTATAACTTTCCATATCTCCTATAAACGTTCTATCCCCCTCTTCACAATTAATAGTTGTCTTATAATTCCTAAAACGAATGTAACCTTAATAAAATCAGCAATGCACATATGACATATTTCAATTTATATTTTCAGCTTGTTTCAAATAAAAAAGTGATGGCACAAATTACTGAACGGGCTATTTCGTTAGAAGAAGCGCAAACTGACTTTAAAAAATTGATAAACCGTAGTGAAAAGCATCAACTATTCGGTTCTTATAAAGTGTATGATTCTATTACAAATATATATATTGGACTCGGCCACATTACATTAAGTGAGGAGAATGAAAAAGAAGCTGAAATTGAATATATGATTTTGCCAGAACATTGGGGAACGGGCAAATTATTTACGTAAATGGTTTACATGAAGATTATGAATGTTGGCAAGCTAGTGTTCAATGTGAGGATTGGCTTGTTGTTGCTACACCTCGTAATGAAATTTCCACTTGGATTCCCGATGGATTTAAAAAAATAGCTAATGGCGTATTCCCATTAGCTATTTTTATTTTGAAGAAACACTAGCAAAGCCTCTCATTTCCAATCTTCCAGCTAAACCATCTCCCATGCCCTTCTGTTTCTCCAACCGTTTCACGATATTCGTTTCCGTTAATATAATAATTAATATGCAGGTCCCGGTCCCACATGTTGTTATATAGGTGGAATACATCACGTTTTGCACCGATTTCTTGGATTTGTTTTTCTAACTTATGTTTTTCTAACTTATGTTTTACTTGTTCAGGTATTTGATTTGCGACGTGTGTATGGAAAATACAGATAATAGCATCGCTACTTATTCGTTCAATAATAGATGGTAATAGCTCTACACCGTCTCCTTCTATTAATTGAACAGATTTATTTTTTACTAAAGATGCAGCTTGGTCAAACAGTTCAAGCCTTTCTTTATGTTCTGGCCAAATAAGTGCACGTAGCCATAAATAATCTTCGTTACTATGTAAATCATTTACATGTAAATCTAGTCCGATTCTTTCTACAACAGGTGGACTTTCTTTTAATAAATGAGGCACATTCTTCCCTCTTATTTCAGAAGTTACATGTACATTCGAATTTATATTTCCGTATGTTTCATCTGTTCCGTACGAATAGCTATATTGATCCCAGAATAGTTGTAATCCAGAACTTGTCCCAATTTCAATTAACGCTAACGGTTTGTTCACTTTATTAAATATGTAACTGAAACTTGGATATAAATATGCACATCTTCTTACTTCATTCGTTTGAACAAGTTTCGTTTGTAATAACGTAATAATTTCTTCTCTGTACATTTTACAGAAATCTTTAAAATGATGAAAAGCTTGGTCTAAATCCGTATTAGCATGTTCAACTAAGCTACTATAATACGTTTTTAAATGATGTTCTTTTCCTGCTAGTAATAAATGGTGTACTGCACCTAATAATAAGTTTGGGACTGGTTGACCTGCTTGAGCGTAGGAAGATAGTGTAAGTACTTCCTCATCTTCAGCTATTTTTATCGCTAAGTATTCATATAAGTCACTTGATCCTTTACATTCCTTTATTGAAAAATTTCGAAATAAGTTTGCGATTTGTTCTTGTGTACGCATCTGTATCCCTCCTTTTAATTTTACAGAATAATCATACAATTAAAGGGGCAAAAATCCCATAAAAAGGTATCCTTTCTACCCATTTTTGGATATGTAAGCTTTTTCGAGATAATTTCAAACTGTAATTTTTTTCTATTTACCACCTTAAAAGAGCTTGTTAAATCAGATTTTTGGCGAATAAAACGTTAAATAGTTTAAAATTATCAGATAACACTAGATATTTTAGTCTATTAATTATTATAATAGAGTATGAGATGGTTATACAATTGAGACAAAAAAGGTAAATACCTAGGTGGGGCCTAGGCGGTGTTTTCTTTTTACGGCTTAGATACAGTAAACACCTACTCTTTTTTGCCAATATAGGGGATGGAGAGATTATCATGAGCAACATGCAGCAAAAAACAGACGTTATCTTAATTGGTGCAGGAATTATGAGTGCAACGTTAGGCTCATTACTAAAAGAATTAGCACCTGAATGGGAAATTAAAGTTTTTGAAAAACTCGCAAGTGCCGGGGAAGAAAGCTCTAATGAATGGAATAATGCAGGTACAGGGCATTCTGCGCTATGCGAACTGAACTATACTTCCGAAAAATCTGACGGATCTATAGATATTAGTAAGGCTGTAAAAGTGAATGAGCAATTCCAGCTTTCAAGACAATTTTGGGCATATCTTGTAAAAAGTAAATTAATTCGTAATCCACAAGATTTTATTATGCCTCTACCTCATATGAGTTTAGTACAAGGTGAAAAAAATGTTGAGTTTCTAAAAAACCGTTTTGAAGCGCTTTCAAAAAACCCACTGTTTCAAGGTATGGAATTTTCCGATGCTCCTGAAACATTAAAAAAATGGCTTCCACTCATTATGGAAGGACGTACATCTAATGAATTGATGGCTGCAACGAAGATTGACTCTGGAACAGATGTTAACTTCGGTGCATTAACACGTATGTTGTTTGAGTACTTACAAACGAAAAATGTCGAGCTAAACTACAAACATAGTGTCGAAAATATTAAACGCACGAAGAATGGTTTGTGGGAAGTAAAAGTACACGATATGAATAGTGGTAAAATCGAACATCATACTGCAAAATTTGTCTTTATCGGCGGCGGTGGCGGTAGCCTACCTCTACTACAAAAGACTGGCATTCCTGAATCAAAACATATCGGTGGATTCCCAGTAAGTGGACTATTTATGGTATGTAAAAACCAAAAAGTTGTAGAACAACATCATGCGAAAGTATATGGTAAAGCTAAAGTTGGTGCTCCACCAATGTCTGTACCTCACCTTGATACGAGATATATAGACAATAAAAAAGCTTTACTATTTGGACCGTTCGCAGGGTTCTCACCTAAATTCTTAAAAACTGGCTCAAACCTTGACTTAATTGGTTCTGTAAAACCGAATAACGTCTTAACGATGTTAGCTGCTGGTGTAAAAGAAATGGGACTAACAAAATACTTAATTCAACAAGTTATGTTATCACATGAAAAACGTATGGAAGAATTACGCGAATTCATTCCGAACGCAAAAAGTGAAGATTGGGACATTGTAGTTGCTGGGCAACGTGTGCAAGTAATTAAAGATACTGATGCCGGTGGTAAAGGTACACTTCAATTCGGTACAGAAGTTGTAAGTGCAGCTGACGGCTCAATCGCTGCATTACTAGGTGCTTCACCAGGTGCATCTACTGCCGTACACGTCATGCTTGAAGTATTAGAAAAATGTTTCCCAAGCCGTATGGTAGAATGGGAAGAAAAGATTAAAGAAATGATTCCTTCTTACGGCATTTCACTAACAGAAAATCCAAGATTGTTCCAAGACCTTCACACTTCGACTGGTCGTACGCTTGGATTAAACGAAAAAGAAACTGTTCATAATTAATGCAGAAATAAAAAACGTCCGATATATTCGGACGTTTTTATTTGTCTATTAAAAATTATACTTATCAATATTATCTTTCGTAAATACAACTCTTTCTGGTAACACGATAATTCCATTCCCTTCTGCCTCATAATCATATCCTTGAATGGAGTTCGGCTCTACTTTCACTTTTCCGATTCCTTTTACTTCAAAGCTATCTCCTACTTTTAACTTCTTCCCTTTTACTACAATTTCATTTGATACATACGTTGCGAGTGCCCCTTGTTGTTTTACATCCCATAATCCGAATTGTTGTACTGTTCCTCGTTTGACATAATCACGCATAACGTTTGGTGTAGAGAAACCAGTTACAACGACTTTTTTATCCATTTTCAAGTTTTCAGCTGCTTGTGCCATTGCCGGAAGTGCCGTTGCATCTGGGCAAATGACTGCATTAATATCTGGATACGTTTTTAAAATGTTCTCCCCTACTGACAAAGACTTTTGCGCATTATTTTCACCATACTGCGTCGTTACAATTTCCCAGTTCGGATATTTCTTTTTAATAATTTCTTTCGCTTTCGTTACCCATTGGTTTTGATCCGTTACTGTTGGACTTGAATAAAAGAAGGCTACTTTTCCTTTATCTCCAATTTGTTTGGAAGTCATTTCAATTAATAAGTTAGCAAGTTGGTCTGGTGTTCCTTGGCTTATATAAAAGGAACGGTCTTTCGGATTCACATCAGAATCCCATGTTAAAACAGTCATCCCTTTTTTCTTAGCACGTTGCAGTGATTGGGATAAACCATCTACTGAAGTAGAAGAGACCATAAGTGCATCATAGTTTTGGTTAATAAAATTGTTTATATATTTTACCTGCCCTGATACGCTTGCTTCAGACGGTCCATCATATTTCACTTGTACGCCTAGTTTATCTCCCATCTCTTTTGCCCCTTCACCACCCGATGTAAAGAAGCCAACTCCAGTTAGTTTCGGAATGAATGCAAATTTCACATCATCCGCTTTTTTCTTATCTGCCGTTTGACTAGAACAAACGATTAAACCGATTAAACAAATGCATACAATGAATACAATCCCTAGTTTTCTCTTCATGACATTTCCCCCTTATGCAAGTTCTTTCTTTTCCCCAGTGTGAATTGATGTAATTTGAAATGTCTCATAATAACTGAAAGAATAAGAATAATACCAATTACTACGTTGGATTGTTCATTTGTTAAACCCGTCATTTGCAAGCCATACTGCATGAGCCCAATAAAAATACTCGCCAGTACAGTACCGATAATGCTTCCTTTTCCCCCTGTAATAAGTGTCCCGCCTAATACGACTGCTGTAATGATTGGTAAAATTGTTTCACTTCCCATATCAGCACGTGCGGAACCGAAATAGGCAGTTAAGAAAGTTCCCCCTAATCCACCTCCAAACCCAGAAAGTATATAAGCGATAATCACTACTTTCTTCGTTTTAATCCCGGTATATTTCGCTGCATTTTCATTCGCCCCCGTTAATTTTACGTGGCGCCCATATATTGTTCGGTGAAACAATGTAGTAAATAGCATTGTTAATACGATAAGTAGCCATAATAAATTAGGTATTCCTATAAAACTACCATTTGCCAGTTGTACAAAATCCCCAGGTAAACCACTTATCCCTTCGTATCCGGAAGCGCCTGCCCCTCCTGAAATGACGAGTGCAATCCCGCCGTATAAAAACATTGTTCCGAGTGTAATGACGAGTGGTTCTACATCCGTCATTTTTATAATGAGTCCGTTTAAACCGCCTGCTAAACAACTGAATATAAGAGCAAGTATAACAGCAAACAAAATAGGTATCCCGTTCCTCCAAAGTACACCGATCAAAATCGAAGTTAGCCCCATTATTGAGCCAACCGATACGTCAATTCCTCCTGTTACAATAACGAAAGTCATTGAAATTGCTGCGATTGCTATAAACAGAAAATCATTTGTACTAAAAAGGAGATTACTAACGTTTAAGAAATCACTATTTATAAAACTAAAGAAAATGAATTCTATTAGAAGTAATACGATTAGAACACCTTCCCATCTGTAAAAATACTTCATAGATTCATTCTCCTTTCTGCTTTCCACTTTTTCATTACACTATCCAATATGATAATAAGTAGTAGTAACAAACCTGAAATAGCATTATTCCAAAATGCTGGTATTTTTAAAAAGACGAGTGAACTACTTATCGCCTCTAAAAATAACGCTCCTAATGCAGCTCCAAATATAGAACCCGTTCCTCCTTTTAAATGAATTCCCCCTAGTACAGCAGCTGCGATAACCTGTAGTTCTATTCCGGTGCCTGTTTGATTCGGAACGAACCCAATATTCATAACAAATATACAACCAGCGAGTGCAGCACTTATGCCCGATATAATAAACGCATATATCTTCACCTTATTTACTGGTATCCCAATAAGTCTCGCACCATCTTCATTATCACCTACTGCATAGAAATATCTTCCGTATGGTACTTTCATTAAAAAGAAATATAGTAGTAGTAAAATAATAAGAACAAACCATACAGTTATCGGCAAGCCAAGAATGACGATAGATGACAGCTGCTTAAAATCGTTTGGAATATCTTCAATCCACTTCCCGCCTGTGAAAATTAACATCGCACCTCTAATAATTCCTAACATGCCTAATGTCATAAGAATAGCTGGTACTCGAAACTTCGCAACTCCAATACCATTTACGAAACCGATAATGGCGCCAAGTGTAATAGCAGCAAATATCGACAAGGATGCACTATATTCATTCGTTAGCAACATTCCGCAAACTGCTGCACTTAACCCCATGCTTGAACCAACTGATACATCTATATTTTTTGTAAATAGGACGAACGATTGGCCGATTGCTAACACGACTAAAATAACGCTAGATTTCATCATTAAAGATAACGAGTTAAATTGAATAAAACTAGGATTTATCATTCCTACAATAGCTATATAAATTAGTAGTAACGTTATGATAGACGTTTCGTGCATTTTTAACATGCGTTTCATTCCGCTACACCTCCGTATGCAAGGCGTGTAACTTCATCTACACTCATTTGTCCTTTTTCCAAATGAGAAATAAATTTTCCGTTTCGCATTACATATACACGATTTGCCAATTGAACAATTTCCTCAACATCTGAAGAGATTAATATTATTGCGAGTCCTTCCCTCTTCATTTTTTCTATCGTCTCATACACTTCAAGCCTTGCTTTCGCATCAATTCCACGGGTCGGCTCATCAAGAATAATAACTTTAGGATTACATGCGAGATACTTTGCAAGCACGACCTTCTGCTGATTACCTCCTGATAAAGATGCCAGTTCTTTATTCATATTCTGTACAACAATTCGGAACTGTTCTATAAACGAATTAACTAAAGCGCTTTCTTTTTCTTGATTTATAAAAAAGCGATTATTTTGCTGTAAACTTGCTGCTGCGATATTTTCTTTAACAGAAGCAATTGAGAAAATTCCATTCCTCGCCCTATCCTCTGGCACATAAACTAGTCCTTCGTCTAGTCTTTTATGCAAAGAGCATGTATCAATTGATTTTCCATCTAATAAAATAGACCCTGATTTTATAGTTTTCAACCCAAAAATCGCTTCTGCTAATTCCGTTCTGCCCGATCCAATAATTCCAGCAACACCTACAATCTCACCAGCATGTACAGTGAATGATATATTTTCGAATGCGTGACCATTTATATCAATCACTTCTAATATTTTTTTCATCCTTGTGGTCTCTTGAACTACTTCTATTTTCTCTTTCTGTTTATACCCTTTTGGTAATAGTCCCTCCATCAGCATGTCATATGTATAGTCACATACATCTCCTTGACTTACAATCATTCCATCTCGTAATATTGCTACTTTGTTAGCAATTTCAAAGATTTCTGGAAAGCGATGCGTAATATAAATCATCCCAATTCCTTTTTCTTGTAAACTTTTCATCAACACAAAAAGACTCTTAATTTCGTGAGTTGTTAATGTCGATGTTGGCTCATCTAGAATAAGAATCTCGGCTTCTCGTATTAATCCTCTAACAATTTCTACTAACTGTTGTTGCGCAATCGATAATGATCCTCCTAGTTCATTAAGGTCAATACCCCATCCTAGGCTGCTAATCAATTGCTGAATCTGTACTCTTAATTTCTTTTTCTTTTCTTTTAACCCGATACATATATTTTCTTCAATAGTCATATGCGGAAAAATGAGCGGTTCTTGCGGTATTAAATAAATACCTTTTCGGTGTGCTTCTGACGGATTTGAAAACTGTTGCTTCGTTCCTTGTACATACATTTCTCCATCATCATACGAATATAACCCCGTTAATATTTTCATTAATGTTGATTTCCCGGCACCATTCCCTCCAACTAAAGCGTATATATCTCCGCGCTCTACTTGAATGTTCACTTCTTTTAATACAAGTTGATTTAAAAACGCCTTATTCATTTTTTTTACTTGTAATAAAGGTGCGTTCTCCACATGATGTCACCTGCCTTTATCCCGCATTAACTGGCAGTAAAGCTCCCACCTAAAAATTCAGCTGGAGCAAAGAAGTTTGGTGGGAGATAAACTGCCAGTAAATGCCCGATTGGTTCAACTAATAATCAGTGGGGGATGAACAAAATCCCCACTGATTAAAGTTTCACTTTATCCAGAACATTTTTTGAGAAAATGATTATTTGTTCTACTTGTTTTGTAGCATTGTATATTCCTTTTTTTATATCTAGAACACTTTTTTCTAGGCATTATTAATCGTTTCAACTGGAATAAACAAAATATACAGCACATATGTTTAAGCAGTGGTCAATTGTTGAAAGGGATGAAGAGTATGACACAGCTGAACTTTGAAGAGAATTTATTAACAAAAGTAGCTTGGTACTATTATAAAGACCAATTAACACAACAGGAGATCGCTTCACTTCTTCATATTTCAAGAAATAAAGTCGTCCGGTTATTAGATAAGGCGCGAAGTGAAGGCATCGTTACATTTCATGTAAAAGGGACTGGTTTACACTGTTTGAGCATTGAACGTGACTTAATAAAAAAATTCCACTTAAAAGATGCATTCATTATCCCTACTCCAATAGACAATTATGCTACTTCCCTCGGCAAAGCTGCTGCACAGTATTTAGAAACTCAGCTCCAACAAGGCGATCTACTCGGCATAGGCTGGGGCGAAACAATTAGCAAAATGCTAGAAAACATTCATTTTGAAAGCTCTATTAACCTTTCAATCGTAACGCTAACAGGTGGAGTAAATCACTATCTCCCTAGAAAACAAAACTATTTACACTACATGCAAGGCGATCTTCACATTATTCCTACGCCGTTTCTAGCGTCTACAACCGAAATGGCACAAAGTATTCTATCAGAACCGGGTGTAAAAGATATGCTTCATGTCGCTTCACTTGCTCAAACAGCAGTTGTTGGTATTGGCGGTTTATCTCAAGATGCCACTATTGTGAAAGAAGAAAAACTTACACTACGTGAAATGACATATATTCGTAACCAAAATGGTGCTGGAGATATTTTAGGTCAGTTTTATAATACGAATGGCGATTTATTAGAGCTCCCACATCACAATCGCCTAATTGGCACGCCTCTCTCTATTCTGCGCAATATGAATCATGTCATCGGTGTTGCTGGAGGTACAGAAAAGATAGATGCAATTTATGGTGCCTTAAAAGGAAAGTTCATTCATACCTTAATTACCGATGAGGAAACTGCCCTCTCCTTATTACGAAAGGATGGTGATTGTTAATGTTCAATTTATTAGCTTTCGATGCTGGTACAGGAAGCATTCGAGCAGTTCTTTTTGATTTACATGGTAATCAAATTGCAGTAAGTCAAAAAGAATGGATTCACAAATCTGACCCTCGTTACCCAGGCTCTATGAACTTTGATGTAATAGAAAATTGGAAGCTTGTACAAGTATGCACAAAAGAGGTTCTTCAAAAAAGTAACACTCCTGCCTCTTCTATTCTTGCTATTAGCGCGACAAGTATGCGAGAAGGTTTTGTTCTATACGATCAAGATGGGCAAGAAATATGGGCTTGTGCAAATGTTGATGGACGCGCATCTGCCGAGGTTAGTGAACTAAAAGAAATTCGGTCACATCTTGAAAAAGATTTATATACAAAGTCTGGTCAAACTTTTTCATTAGGTGCTTTACCCCGCCTACTTTGGATTAAAAAACATGAACCCGACGTCTATAATAATATTCATTCTTTTACAATGTTAAACGATTGGATTTTATATAAATTAAGCGGCGTACTGCAAATTGATCCCTCAAACGGATGTACGTCTGGTATTTTTGACTTACAAAATAGAGTGTGGGATAACGATGTCGCTAAGGAGTGCGGTCTATCTTTACCATTTTCACCAACAGTAAATGAAGCTGGTACAGTAATTGGCAACGTTACAAAAGAGTGTGCAGCATTAACTGGATTACGTGAAGGAATTCCTGTCGTAGCCGGGGGCGGAGATGCTCAAATGGCATCGCTCGGAACTGGAGTCGTGAAACCGCATCAAACGTTAATATGCGGAGGTAGTTTTTGGCAACAAGAAGTGAATGTTACTGAGCCAATAACGGATCCATGTGCTGCAATTCGTATAAATTGTCACGTCGTACCTAACCTATGGCAATATGAAACGATTGCCTTTTTCCCAGGACTTGTTATGCGCTGGTTTAGAGACGCTTTTTGCCAAGAGGAAAAGAAACTTGCTGACAAACTTGGTGTAGATGCTTATGAATTATTAGAAGAACAAGCGAATGATGTACCTGTCGGCTCATATGGCATTATCCCTACTTTTTCAAACGTAATGAACTACATTTCTTGGCGTCATGCCGCACCTTCCTTTTTAAATTTAAGTTTAGACGCTGACAAATGTGGAAAAAAAGAACTGTTCCGTGCTATTGAAGAAAATGCCGCCTTTGTTACACTTGGCAACTTAAAATTAATAGAAAATCTCACAGGGACATTCCCTTCTAAAGTCGTTTTTGCTGGGGGTGCCGCTAAAGGGAAACTATGGCCACAAATTCTATCAGACGTACTCGGTATCCCTGTAAAAGTACCAGTTGTGAAAGAAGCAGCTGCTTTAGGAACTGCGATTGCTGCTGGAGTTGGTGCTGGAATATATAATTCAATGGAAGAAACCGCTGAACAGTTTGTACAGTGGGAGCACACATTCGAACCAGTTACTGAAAATCACGAACTATATAAAGAATTCTATGAAACATGGAAAACTGTATATGACAGTCAGCTCGCTTTAGCTGATAAAAGGCTCACCTCACATATGTGGATTGCGCCTGGTGCACTGTAACACATTACATAAAGGAGTGAACTGTATGTTAAAAGCGAATGAAAACGACTTCTCCTATCGCTTCGGTGATAACGGGCCGAAATATTTAATACAAGGTCCGAATATCGATCTTGGTCTTGTTGTCATTCAACCTGGACAGGAGTTTCAAAACCATTATCATACTACTTGCGAAGAGGTCTTTTATGCATTAGAAGGTGAAATAGATTTCTATGTGAATAATGAAAGAGTTCCGATTAAACAAGGTGATGTCCTGCAAGTTCGCCCTCATGAATCTCACTATCTGATTAACCATTCTGACAAACCTTTTAAAGCTGTTTTTATTAAGTCACCACATTTACCAAATAAAGATACGGTTCAAACGGAAAATCCAACATTAACGAAGGAGTGATTTCAAATGACTTGGGGATTTAAAAATCGATTAAATACTATTTTACCTGATGGCAGAGCGGTTATGTTAGCGATAGATCACGGCTACTTTTTAGGACCAATTCACGGGCTTGAACAGCCACTTGAGACCGTCAAAAACTTACTTCCTTATACAGATTCCCTCTTTTTAACGCGAGGTGTACTTAGCTCCTGTATTCCTGAAAACTGCAGCACACCGATGGTAATGCGTGTATCAGGCGGATCTACTGTCGTCGGTAAAGACTTAGCGAATGAAACAATCGTTACCCCTGTAAAAGAAGCAGTGAAACAAAATGCAATTGGCGTCGGCGTTTCTGTTTTCGTGGGATCAGACTATGAAACACAAACAGTTACAAATCTCGCAAATGTAGTTTCAGAAGCTCACGATTATGGTCTGCCAGTACTCGGCATTACCGCAGTTGCAAAAGAACTACAAAAACGAGAAGCGCGCTTTCTTGCACTCGCTTCCCGTGTATGCGTTGAAATGGGCGCTGACATTATTAAAACGTACTACTGCGAAGGATTCGAAAAAATCACAAGCACTTGCCCTGCCCCAGTCGTAATCGCTGGTGGACCAAAACTAGATTCCATTGAAGACGCATTAAACATTACGTACAATGCATTGCAAGAAGGCGCAATCGGGGTAGATATGGGCCGAAACATATGGCAATCTGAACATCCTGCTGCGATGATTCAAGCGATTCATGGTATTGTGAAGAATGGATTGAATGTGAAAGAGGCGCAGGAATTATATGATGATGTAAAAAACTAAGGTAATAGATAGACTATTACACTTAAATAAATACAAAATCAATATTTACTATAATAAGGAAAAGCCCATATGTAACATATGGGCTTTCTTTTACATTTCTTATTATTTCAAATTTGGTCAGGTCTCTACAGATCGCGTACATTCCAAACAATCTCACCGCGTTCACCAAACGTACTGTGATGCCGCTTAAATCCTATCTTCTCTAATACCCGGAAAGATGCAGTATTCCAAGCACCTACAGTTGACCAAAGTCTTTGGCGTCCCGTAGCAATCGCAGCCTCTAGCACCGCTGATGCTGCCTCTGTCGCATATCCCATGCGATGAGCACTGCGGAACAACTCGTATGCAATCTCCGGCTCTTCAAGCGTAGAACGACCGATAATTAAGCCACAGTAACCGATGAAATCGCCTTCGTCTCGTCTACGAATAGTGAGAAGAGAAATACCATTTTCAGCTGCTTTCTTGCGCTTCTCAATAAGATCGTTACGAACAGATTCAACGGTTGGCATTTCCACTCCACGTTCACCAATTAGTTCTCTAAGCCAGACTGCATCGGATTCCTCCCACATATTCAGGTCGAGTCGTTCCGTTCTCAGCTGGAACGCCATATCTTTAAATACAGATGTCATAGCGGTAACCTCCTATTTATATCACTGTACTGCACTATTCAATTTCTCTTATTGATTGCTATCGAGCTTTCTTACCATCTTTATAGTCAAGACAAGACACTTCAATTAATAACCCATTAAACATTGAAAAATAAAAACCATAACTACTACCTCTCATCCCATACGGTTCCTTGTCTATTTCAATGCCACCAGCTACTAAACGATTATATGCTTGATCAACTTCATTTGAAGTATCCACTAAAAAACCAATATGAAAAGCTTCTGGATACGTAACTTCCTTATTCCCCTTAAATGCTTTTGGATCGCTCAGCACAAGTATAAATCCACTTTCGTCACTCATCACTACTAGTGCCTTTCCCTTTTGCTCCAAAAATTGAAAATCAAAAAATGTTTCAAAGAAATGTCTCGCTTCTAATAAATCATCTACACATAAATTTAAATGATTTAACTTCATTCACTCATCTCCTT
Organism: Bacillus sp. CCNWLW194; assembly: GCF_037120585.1. Lineage (NCBI taxonomy): Bacteria > Bacillati > Bacillota > Bacilli > Caryophanales > Bacillaceae > Bacillus > Bacillus sp. CCNWLW194. The sequence continues at coordinate 232,794 of NZ_JBBBBL010000006.1, forward strand.
TTAATCAGAGGGTATGTAGACTCATTTTCATAACACTTAAATATGTAAGGTAAGATATTCAAGCGTTCCGTCTAAGACTATGCTTTATAGTCTAATACTTTTCTTCATAGCCTAGAACGTTTTTTATGACTGTAATTACATCAACCGTTCGACGTGAAATATTAATTTACCTATATAAAATAGCCTTATTATTTAGTTGTCATATTGTGTAAAACCCACTCAATCAGGAAATTCGCTGAAGGGATGCGCTCTGTTGTATTTCCTAAAAATAGTTTATTAAGTAACTCATCTAAATGAATTGGCTTATTCGGTAACGTTTGAATATACCTTAAAACAGACCCGGCTGGCGGTACTGGCTTACTATTAACAGCCCATATCCCTTCTAACAATGTCCAAGTTGAAGTTTGAACTATGTATGAAGCTTTTAACTCATCATTTACTTTCAAAGCAGATTGAATTTTAATTAACGAACTATGCAACCAATGAGAAATGCCTTTCACTTTTTCGCTAGAAACACGATAGTTTTCAAATTCATATGTAGCTATTTCCTTTAACTTTTTCAACTCACCGCTTTTATCAAACAAAATTTTCCCTTCTAGAAATGAGTATAGTTCCATCGGATTGTTTTTAAAATTTACTTGAATTTGATTAAAATCTGCACCCTTATATTCAACTAAAATATCTTCTCTCGTTTCAGAATGAAATTTCTTCTTTTGTCCTTCTTCTAAAAGAATATAAAAATCTAAATCCGAATCAGGATATGCGTCACCTCTTGCGACAGATCCGATAAGCATGAATCCATTTACCTTTTCCTTACATAAGGTTTCCGCTACTATTGTTTGCACTAATTTTTTATGTTGTTTATGTTTAATAAATATTTGTGCTTCTAACATTTGTAACCTCCACACACATTATTATAGAGTTATCCGTTACCTATATATATTACTTCTCTTATCCCTTTAATCTTCTACATACTTATTCAACAATTGTCAGTTCATATACAATTGCGTCTTTACTGCTTTTTGTTTTATCTTGAATGGTTACAATGTCTCCAACTTTTATTTTCGAAGAGTTCACTATTTTTACCATCTCTGGTGGAACAACCCCTCCATCGTTCTCTTTATTTAGCGGTAACCACTTTACTGATTTATTAGTTGCTTCTAAAATTTTATATTTAATTGTACCATCATACTTTATTTCACCAACAAGATCTTTTACTAATGTAGGTGTGTATTTGCCCTCCTCTTTTTCCAAAGAGATATAATCACCTATATCTGGGATACCGTTTCTTACAGGTGCCTTCCATTTTGTTGGATTTAAATCACTTAAACTTACTTTCACACTATCTTCTTTATTTGAGCTAGCATCTTTTAGAAATATTTCATAATAATTCTTATCAATAACGATATACTACTTCTGCTCTACTATTTTTGCACTGCTTTCACGTTTTTCTTCCTCATTCTTAGATACTTCTTCTTTCACATTATTATTACTACACGCTGATAATAATGTCGTTACTAAAGCTGCCATTATTAATATTCTTTTCACTTCATTTACCTCCATTTATAACTAAACAAATAAACATATGTCACATCCATATTTTACTATAAATCAAAAAAGAGGATATTTGTTTATTAATAAACAAATATCCTCTACCTTTACATATATATTACGACTGCTGATAAGCCGCTTTCGATGATTTCACATAATAAACCGCATGATCCACATTAATAATATGATCTGGTTTTGGTTTACCACGGCTTGCTCTATGTCCAGCTAAGTGTTCTTCACTAGTTTCCCAGTTTTTCCAAGCTTCTTCAGATTCCCAGCGAATCATAACGACTACTTCTTCGTCTCCGCGTCTTACTTTTTTCACGAGAACACTTAAATCGATGAAGCCTTCAAATTTTTCAATAATTCCTTCTCCAGTGAAACGTTCTACAACTATATTTGATGTACCTTCTTTTACTGTAAATGTCTTCGTTTCAATAAACATATAATCCACTCCCTCTTTGTAATACGAATACTAGTATTCTTCTATTATAGTTGATTATGATAATTATTTTCAATTATAAAGTTTAAATTTTTTGAATCATGCTGCTTTCTCTTCAATTGCCTCATCTAAAAATTTGAAATACGGAAGTAATATTCCTATTAAAGAAGTAACACATATTATTGAACCGATAATAAAGTATAGTGCTCTAACTCCCCACACCTCACTCAATATTCCTCCTAATAACACACCTAACGGCATAGCGGATCGTATGAAAAATAATCGCACTGAAAATACTTGTCCTATCATATTGTTCGGGACTGTTTGTTGGCATATCGTTGTGTTATGAACATTGAAAAATGCAATACAAACACCTGCTATTACTTCAATTATTATCGCTATAACAATACTATGATTAAACCCTAAAGAAATGTATGTGAGTCCCCCTATAAACAATCCTCCAAGCATAAGTACACGCCGGCTTTTATATATTACTTTACCAACTAGTATGGATCCAACTACATAGCCAAGTGGGAATCCGGCCATAAAATAACCAAACTCCGCGTATCCAGCGGACAACTCGACTTTTATATAGGGAAGATTTGTAACCATCGTTACCCCTACTCCAAATTGCACGAAAGTCAAAAATATACAGAGCCAAACGATAATTGGTTTTGTGAAAAAATATGTAAAACCGTGAAGAAATTGTTCTAGCCACGTTTTCCGAATGGGTTGCGACGTTCTATTTTCTTTTATATAAAGTAAGAAAGTGCCACTACCAAATAAACAAATGCATACGAAAGATAATGTAAGTTCTGTTCCAATCAAATGAATGACTACTCCGCCTAATACCGGCGCAAGAAACATCATAAGGCGAGTCATTCCATCAATGTACGCATTTGCATCTTGAAGTTGTTCTTTCCTTACAATGCTCGGTGTAATTGCTTGACTTGCAGGTGTATAAAGCGGTGTAATAAGTCCCACTACAATTTGAACAACATAAATGTGCCAAATTTCTATACTACCTGAAACTAGCATCACCAAAGGTAATAAGAATACGGACGCTCGTATCCATTGTGAAAAAATCATAATCCACTTCCGACTCCATTTATCAATAAATGGGCCACTTAATAATTGCAGTATGAGTGATGGGATGAAATATAATAGCCACATACTACTTAAAGCCATTTCCGATTCTGTTAACTCATATACTAGAATTGAATTACATAACGTTCCGAAACCCCCTCCTAATTCTGAGATTGCACTACCAATCCACATAAAAAAGAACGAACGATTTCTCAATACATTTTTCAATTTCATACACCAACTTTTCTCTTAAATTCCTCCCTTTATGTACATTCTTGTTGCATATTATCTATTTAAAAACGCATCTAATTCTTTCGCTAACGACTGTACTGCTTTCTTTCTTAATACATATTTCCCGTCATGTATATCCACTAACTTCGCTGCACGTAAAAGTTTCAAATGATGATGTACTGTCGATTTACCAAGTTGCAATCTTTCTGTAATTTCCTGCAATGTACGTTCTTTTTCAAACAACATTTTTACAATGCGTAATCTTGCTTCATCCCCAAGTGCTTTATGCTTTTGAACTAAAAAATAATTTGGTTCAAACGGATCTTCAGGATGAATGCTTTCATTCGCAACTGGATAATGAAGCACTTTCGTATCTTCAATATCTGCTTCAATATTCCACGGTCTATACGTCACTTGCGGAATAAGAAGTACGTGATGAACACTTGGCTCTGGCATATAGTTCACTCCACCAGTGGCCCACTCGACAAACTCTTCCGGTTTCATTTTTTTATTCATTTCATTCTTTGCTTCATAGTCGCGTTTGAATATAGTAAGTATTTCTTCTTCCTCTTTCTTAATAACGCTCTCATACCAACCTGTCATAACAGCGATTAAATGGGCTTTCAGCAGTCGTACATCAACATCACATATAAAACGAATATATGTAGAGAAAAACTGATGTTCTTGTGTCAGTTTCATTAGTTCATGTATTGCCGTTACGTTTCCACTTGCCGCTAAAGTTCTTTTTTCTTGGTACTTCTCTCCTAAAAACGGTAAACATATATACTTGAAATCTTCTTCTGAAAGCGAATCGATTTTAGCATGAAATTGCGATAAATCCCGAAAATCCTCTTCATACAACAACTGAAGCAACGCTTTCCACGTATTATGTTCTTCTACAAACTGTAATTGCTCTCTCATCTCTTTTGTTAATGATTGTTTAATCTCTTCCCATTCACTTTGAGACTTTTCAAGTGTATCAATTAACCTTTTATGAGTAATCGCTGCAATGCCAAGCGCGCATTCGAAAAGTATCGAATATCTCATTTGAACGTTGTATGTCTCCCTCTTTCTACTCGTTACGTGAAAGACTTCCATTCCATCCCCTCCTTGTTTGTTATATATTAAATTCTATTTTTATCAAATTTATCCTTCTATATTTTTAGAATTATACTGCAACTTTTAAAAATACTTTAATCAATGAGCAAATAGAAAAAGGTTTATACTCTTTTTTATTCTGACTCAATTAAAACCTTGATTATTAAAAATAAAATTTTTTAATGGCTCTGTTATACGTTGCATTTCCTTCTCTTGTTCAGCTATAGAGAAGGTTTATTGAAGAGAAAAGAGAATTGATTTTATTAAGAAAAATGAACAGGAGGCTATACGAATGGGAAGAAAAGAAATGTTGCAAAATGGAGTCCAACAAGTTTTTTACGAAGAAGAATGGTACCCACCAATATCAAAAGCTTTAAAGAATCTTACCGCTGAACAAGCATGTTGGCAACCAGAAGGTGCTGCCAGTAATACGATTTGGGAAAATGTGAACCATTTATTAATCTTTAAAGAGCGCCTACTTTTCCGCTTACATGAAGATGACACATTTGTTGCTCCACAAAATAATGATGAGACGTTTATCCAAGGTGGATCTAATGATGATGACGCTTGGCAGCAAACAGTGAAACGAACGCTTCAAGTACATGATGCCTTACAATCTTCATTAACATCCTTTCAAGAAGCAGAACTAGATCAACCAAAGCCTTCTCTACCAATTTGGCAACAATATATGAATATTCTTTTACACGATGCTTATCATACAGGACAAATTATACAGCTTCGGAAACTTCAAGGTTCATGGCCAACTCATCGTTCTTATTTATAAGCGATGTTTAAATTTGCTTACGCTTAACATGCAACAAAACAATTGAAAATAGCTAATTGTTTTGTAATTACTGCGATTGCTCAAAATAAAGCAAATTAAAATACATGGATTCCAAACATAATTTACATTCTTCATAACTTCTGATCATAATCCAAATTTGGAAGAATAGAGGCTTTTTTATATACAAATAATAAGCCTCAAGGAGTTGTTGACATGCATTTTATATTAAATATGTTAGGGATTTTCGTTGTCATATTAATCGTTTTTCTATGTTCGCCTAATAAAAAACAAATAAAATGGAGACCAATCGTTATTCTCATCATATTGGAGCTTTTTATTACGTGGTTTATGTTAGGCACGAAGCTCGGCAGTATTATCATTAATAAAATTGCGTCATTTTTCAGTTGGCTACTATCATGTGCGAATGAAGGTATTCGATTTGCATTTCCTTCAGCTATGGACAGTCCACACATTGATTTCTTCTTTAGTGCATTACTTCCTATCATCTTTGTTATTACTTTTTTCGATATTCTATCTTATTTCGGAATCTTAACTTGGATTATTGATAAAGTAGGTGCAATTATTTCAAAGATTTCTCGTTTACCAAAGCTAGAGAGCTTCTTTTCCATTCAAATGATGTTTTTAGGAAATACGGAAGCACTTGCGGTTGTTCGTGATCAATTATCTGTGTTAAAAGAAAATCGTTTGTTGACTTTTGGAATTATGAGTATGAGTAGCGTCAGCGGATCCATTCTCGGTGCTTATTTATCTATGGTGCCGGCAACATATATTTTCAGTGCCATTCCTTTAAACTGTATTAATGCATTAATTTTAGCCAATGTTTTAAATCCTGTCGAAGTGACGAAAGAAGATGATGTTGTATATACACCTTCAAAACATGAAAAAAAGGATTTCTTTTCTACTATTTCAAGCAGTATGTTAGTCGGGATGAATATGGTTATCGTTATTTTAGCTATGGTAATTGGATATGTAGCTTTAACAGCATGCTTAAATGGGATTTTAGGATTTTTTGTAACAGGTTTAACAATTCAAAAAATCTTCTCCATTATCTTTAGTCCTTTCGCTTTTTTACTCGGTTTATCTGGCAGTGATGCTATGTATGTAGCTGAACTAATGGGAATCAAAATAACGACGAATGAATTTGTTGCAATGATGGATTTAAAATCAAACTTAAAGTCTTTACAACCGCATACGGTTGCGGTTGCAACAACATTTTTAGCTTCTTTTGCTAACTTTAGTACAGTAGGTATGATTTATGGAACTTACAATTCATTATTTGGCGGCGAAAAATCATCAGTCATCGGGAAAAATGTTTGGAAGCTTCTTGTGAGCGGAATGGCTGTTTCCTTATTAAGCGCTATGCTTGTTGGGCTATTTGTATGGTAAATAATTTTAAAATAAAAGACACCCAACCTAATTGAGTGTCTTTTATTTTTATTTTCGAATTTGTCCATTTCCACGAATCACATATTTTGCGGAAGTTAATGCTGGAAGCCCCATTGGTCCTCTTACGTGTAGCTTTTGTGTACTGATGCCAATTTCTGCTCCAAATCCGAATTCAGATCCATCAGTAAAACGAGTTGATGCATTATGATACAGCGCTGCAGCATCAACAGCTGTGAAAAATTTGCTGACGTTTTCCTCGTTTTCTGAAATAATCGCTTCAGAATGCATAGATCCATACGTATTTATGTGATGAATCGCTTCTTCTATAGAAGAAACTACTTTCACTGCCAGCGTGAGAGATAAAAATTCTGTCCCCCAGTCTTCTTCTGAAGCAAGTACAATTGAAGAATCCATTTCCAATGCTTTTTGATCACCACGTAGCTCCACGCCTCTTTCCTTCAAAGAAGAAAACAACTCGCTACCATATTGCTGTGCCCACTTCTCATGAAGTACAATCGTTTCAATCGCATTACATACAGATGGTCGCTGCGTTTTTGCATTTATAATAATATCAATTGCCATTTGCATATTCGCTGTTTCATCAATGAAAATATGACAATTTCCCGCACCTGTTTCAAGTACTGGAACAGACGCTTCTCTCACAACAGTATCGATTAATTGTTTGCCACCTCTTGGAATAAGAACGTCTAGATAATCATTCATTGTAAACAACTGCTTTGCGCTATCTCGCGTTGTATCTTCTATAAGCTGTACGCTTTCTTGAGGTAAGCTTGTTTGTTTGAGCGCCCTGTGAATAACGGCAACGATCGCTTTATTAGAATGAATAGCAGAAGAACTACCACGTAATATGACTGCGTTTCCAGTTTTCAAACAAATTGTAGCAGCATCCACCGTCACATTTGGCCTTGCCTCGTAAATCATCCCGACAACACCAAGTGGTACGCGCATCTCCTGAATAGATAATCCATTTGGCCTTTCCCATGCACTTATACATTCTCCAACAGGATCACGTAATTCAATGAGCTGCTTAATCCCCTCTGTCATATCAATAATACGATTTTCAGTTAGCATAAGACGATCAAGGAGTGAATCAGAAAATCCTTTTGCCTTACCTTCTTCTATATCCCGTTTGTTTTCCTCTAAAATATAAGCTGTTTCACTTATTAATTGATTTGCAATTGCAGCAAGTGCTTCGTTTTTTTGCTCTGTAGATTTAAGCACAAGTTCTCTAGCGACTTCTTTCGCCTTCATTCCCTTTGCCAACACTTCATTCATTTTTATTTCCTCCTTTTTTGATCCCTATTCTTAAAATGAAACCCAATAATCCCTATGGATGACTTCATAACTATGCCTTTCGCCTTTTGCTTGAATATCTTGGCTTTGCATACCTTTTACATCGCTTAGTTCCTCTGCGCTATATGTGCATTGTCCTTTTCCAATCACGCGCCCTTGTTGCGTAATTACTTCCACGACTTCACCTACTCGGAAAAAGCCTGACACATTCGTAACACCTGCCGGCAGAAGACTCTTACCATGCTGAATGATAGCTGTAGCTGCTCCGGCGTCTACTTCAATTTGTCCACTAACAAGCGAATGCAAAGCGATCCATTGCTTATTCATCTTCATTTCTTTTTGAGGGGCATTTCCGACATACGTTCCATCACCTTTACCCTTCAAAACATCTATAAATTTCTCTTGTCCACGTCCTGTTCCGATAAATACACTCACACCAAGAGAGAGCGCTGTCTTTGCAGCATCGATTTTTGATTTCATACCGCCAGTCCCAAGTTTTGAGCCAGCATCCCCAGCAAGAGAAGCGATTTCTTTTGTAACTTCAGGAAGGAAATAATATTTTTTTGCATCCGTATTTTTCTGAGGATTTTTGTCATATAAACCGTTCACATCTGTAAAAATCATAAGCATATCAGCCGAAACAAGTCCGCTTACTAAAGCTGACAGCATATCATTATCACCAAACGTTAGCTCCTCTAAAGAGATAGAATCATTTTCATTAATGATTGGAAGAGCAGAACGGTTTAGTAACTCTCCTAAAGTAGCGTAAGCGTTACTATATTGTTCTTTTCTAGAAAAATCACTTCTCGTCAGCAATAGTTGCGCAGTAACGATACCATATTTACGGAATTCCTCTGTGTACGCCTGCATTAACAAACTTTGTCCGACAGCAGCAGCTGCCTGTTTTCCTTTAATTGTTACAGGTCTGCTAGGATACCCTAGGGAAGAAAAACCTGCAGCAACGGCCCCAGATGTAATTAACAAAACTTCATGCCCTTCCTCTTTCAATCGCGCCAATGCAGAAACATGATCTGAAAGTTGTTCTTTAGAAATGCCTCCGTGACTATCTGCCAAAGAACTGCTCCCAATCTTTACAACAATTCGTTGTTTTTTCACTTTTATATCCCCCAAGTCTAAAATCAAAGTTTTTTATACATTACACTTCTATTCATTCAGCTTGCAACGATTTCTATACTCATCAGTGCTGCACCTAGCCTATTTTAAGAGCAAAATAAAAATGACCGCTTCGCCCTTAATAAAATAAAAAGGACGAAACGGTCATTGTTCCGCGGTACCACCTTAATTGATATACATAGATATCCACTTGGTGCCTATAACGCAGGCGGACGCCTAAACTTTCATTTAAGACTCAGGGATAGGTTCGATACATTCTATACGAGGAATCTTTCAGCCGGTGAATTCCACTCTCTTTCGCAAGAAGACATATGTACTATTTCCCTTCAACGATTTTCAATCTAATTTTTTTATATTATGCGATATAGTTCGATTTGGTGTCAAGTGGTATTTTATAAAATAAATAGAGCGACGAGTTACTTGTATGAAATTATTGTCCAAATTAATAAAAATACAAATTGATATAACTGCAACTCATATTCATAAACATAAAACCTTAAATTATAGTGTATATATTTACAGAATGTCGAATATAATTGATTTTTATCTTTTGGTATTGCAAAAAGGAATATATTCTCTTAGAATGTTTCTTTATATTGCATGGAGATGTTATTGTTATTTTAAGATAACAATTTCAAATTGATATAATTTATTATAAAAGGAGCAAGATTGAGTTATTATGGATAAACAAATTGGATTCATCGGATGCGGAAATATGGGTATGGCCATAGTTGGCGGGATGCTAAATAAAAATATAGTGTCTTCAAATAATATCATTTGTTCAGATTTAAACACGACGAATTTAGAAAATGCTAGTGAAAAGTACGGACTAACTATAACTACTGACAATAATGAAGTCGCTAAAAATGCTGATATTTTAATTTTATCAATTAAACCAGACTTATACCCATCAGTAATTAATGAAATTAAAGAAGAGATCAAAAACGATGTTATTATCGTAACGATCGCTGCTGGAAAAAGCATCAAAAGTACAGAGGATTCTTTTGATAAGAAGTTAAAAGTTGTACGAGTAATGCCTAATACCCCTGCTCTTGTTGGAGAAGGAATGTCTGCATTATGTCCTAATGAAATGGTGACAGAAAAAGATTTAGAAGATGTGCTAAACATTTTCAATAGTTTTGGTCAATCAGAGATTGTAAGTGAAAAATTAATGGATGTTGTAACATCTGTAAGTGGTTCTTCACCAGCATACGTATATATGATTATAGAAGCGATGGCAGATGCAGCTGTACTAGATGGTATGCCAAGAAATCAAGCATATAAATTCGCTGCTCAAGCTGTGTTAGGCTCTGCAAAAATGGTACTAGAAACAGGAATACATCCAGGTGAATTAAAAGACATGGTTTGTTCTCCTGGCGGAACAACGATAGAAGCTGTAGCAACTTTAGAGGAAAAAGGCTTACGAACAGCCATCATTTCAGCTATGCAACGTTGTACACAAAAATCTGTTGAACTATCTGGTCAAACTAAAAAATAATATTATAAAAGAGATCACGTTAGCTATAAATTCACATGAATTTAATTAGAAAATAGTGGACTACATACTACCCCATTTTCACTAAATGATAAACGGACAAACTCAAAGATACTTGGGTTTGTCCGTTTTACTTTTAATTATTTTAAAATAATTTCATTCAAATTTTCTTTTGATTTTCTAGTTTTATCCCTTCCCTATTCCCTACTATGATTGTGCAATTTTATTAGAGATAAGTAGTTTTTCAATGCATAATGGTAACATGTCTAATAGCGTTTCAAATGCGTAATTTACATCTAGACGTTCTGTCCATTGATGTGCATCTTTTCCTACCGGTCCCATATTTAATACTGGAACGTCAAACTCTTCTAGTTCCTGAAGTGGAATCGAGTAACCTTTATCCCATAATGGCATATTGTCTACAAGTGAACTCATTGAATCTAATGGGTTCTGTAAGCCCACATAGCTCAAATCTGAAATTCCTCCAAAATAGTTTTGGTTTTCAAATGTAATATTATGATTGAAGTGTGCATACTTTTCCATTTCTCCAACTACTTCTTTAATTAACTGGTTATTGCGTGAACTTACAGCTGGATAATATGGCGGAGCAAAGAAAAGTACAATCATCGGCGCCTTTTCTTTACATAAAATAGCTAGTTTATCTACTAAATCAATCGTTACCGCACGATCATCTTTATCTTCTCTATTTTTAATAATGCTAGATTGAATTTCATCTATTTTCTTTTGTCCATGTTGTTCAATTGCATAAGCGATAAGCTCTTCATACGTTAATACATTTACTTTGAGGTTAGGTGGTATAAACGGATTATATTTAGAAAAACGATATGCATGTTTTTCATACGATTCTTCTATTTTCTCAGCTACTTTCGTTACTTTTTGACGCAGCAATGAAACGACATCTATCATTGATTTTTCTAATAAAAACAAATTAAATAATGTGACTGCACGATGCGGAATTTGTACAGAATAATCTTCCTTTAAATCCCTCTGAAGTAAGTTAGTTGGCGGAGGACTCGCTTCCCCTTCTACAATATCACAAAGGTCTGTATTCAACTCTAATTCTGCTGTTATTAATGAAGCCATATAACTCCCATTTAAGCCTGCAAAAGGTTCACCTACATGTGTCTCTTTTCCGTAGCAAAGAAAACCAGGTAACACCTTACCAATAGAACCAGTATAAATATATTTCTTTTGGTCACCAGGATGCCTTGAAAACATAGGCTCTGAATTTAGTACCGTTTTATAATCCAAGTCATATTCTCTTGCTAAATCTAACAATCTCGGAACAGCAGCTCTCATCCCTACCGAGTTCACTTCTTCATCTGGAACAGCTAGTAAAAGAACATTCCCATCAAATCTTCCTTCACAAGCTTGCTCAATCATCGCCATTTGTAAAGCTAGACCACATTTCATGTCCATTGTTCCTCTACCAAACAGCCAATCTCCATGTTCTATATCTTCACGTACATGTTCTGGAAGTTCATCTTTATGAGCATAAAACATAGATGTTAACTTTTTAGGATTAAATGCATCTTCTTTCCACACCCCGTAATCTTGTACATCTACAACATCAAAGTGACTTACTAGAACTACGGTATTTTTCGTACTATCGCTTTTCTTTACTAGTGCTGTAACAAAATATCGTCCGTCCCCCGTCGGATTTTTTTGCAAATGATGCGGGTTTTCTTTAAAATACTGTAAATCAGATAATTGTTCCACAACAAAGTCTGGCAATATCACTTCAGCCTCTGTACCTGTAATACTAGGAATTTCAACAAGACCGCTTAATAATTGAATCAATTGTTCTTTTGATTGCCACTTTGACATATAAATCCCCCTATTTTTCCGCATTATGAAAATGAATTCCAGTATATGAATAAAAAATGACGGCAGTTATCAAAATTATAGTTCTGATGTACTGCCGATTTTTATTGATATTTCATGAGCTGCTTGTTTTACCTTACTAATAAGAAAAGATAGTCGATCATCATTAATGCGATGACTAATTAATCCAACACTTAATGCTCCTACTACTTTATGATTAAATCCGATAATAGGTGCAGCTACTGAAGCTGTCCCTTCTGTTTTTTCACCATAACTGACCGCATATCCTTCATTTCTTATCTGCTCGATTTGATTAAAAAGACATTGCTTTTGTTCTGGTACAGAAGAAAGTAGCTGTTCTACAATATATTCCATTTCATTCTGTTTCATATTGGCAAGCATCGTTTTGTTTGCTGCGCCAATAGAAAGAGGAATTTGTTCCCCTAAGTTATCAATAACTCGAATTTTTAAAGGGCTATCAATTCTTTCAATGATAATAGAATGTGTTCCATTTGGAATGTTCAAATAAACACTTTCTTCCACTTCATAGGCCAATCGCTTCATAACTTCTCTTGCGACTGATCTGTAGTCTACCTTCTCCAATTGTCGTAATCCTATTTCCATCCACATTGGTCCAATTTTGTACTGTTTCGTCTCTGAAATTTGCGTAACTAGCCCATGCTCAATTAGAGAGTTAAGTAATCTATGCACTGTACTAACTGGGAGATGTGTTCTGTCCGCTATATCAGAAATGGCCCAATACTCTTTTTCATTAGTAGAATTTAATAACTTTATAATACTTATCGCTCGATCAATGGACTGTACCATAACTCACCTCAACTTGACTTGTAATATGTTAGTGCGCTCAATTACCTATCAATTTAACAAAAATTCAAAATGAAATCAATCTATTTATTTAATTTTCTAAAAATAAAAATATGCCACCGATAATAATTTGAAAGCGCAATCAAAAAAATATTGACTTTTCTTTTTAATTATCTGAAAATTAAAACAAGATTTCACATCACGGAATACATTCCATAATACGGAAAAACAACAAACTTTATTCTATCAACTACGAAAGTGAGGAAAACAATGGCGCACGTAAACAATACAAACAATGAATTAAAACGTACGATGAAAAGTAGACACTTATTCATGATTGCACTCGGTGGTGTGATTGGAACGGGGTTATTTAACGGATCTGGCTTTATTATAAGTAAAGCTGGGCCTGGTGGATCCGTACTTGCCTTTATGGCCGGTGGATTATTAATGTATCTCGTTATGCTATGTCTTGGTGAGCTTGCTGTAGCAATGCCTGTTTCTGGTTCTTTCCAGGAATATGCCACTAAGTTTATCAATCCTGCAACTGGGTTTACAATCGGATGGTTATATTGGTTAAGCTGGGCGAATACGACCGGTCTTGAATTTACAACTGCCGGTATTACAATGCAGCGCTGGTTTCCTGATATTCCTGTATGGGTTTGGTGTTTAATATTTGGCGTTACAATATTCACTATTAACGCACTATCTGCTCGTAGTTATGCAGAAACAGAATTTTGGTTTTCAAGTATAAAAGTATCTGCCATTATTGCTTTTATAATTCTTGGCGGCGCCGCTATGTTCGGTTTTATTGATTTAAAAGGCGACGAACCAGCTCCGCTATTATCAAATTTCGTAAATCATGGTGGTTTATTCCCAAATGGACTTGCAGCTATCCTATTAACAATGGTTACAGTCAATTATTCCTTCCAAGGTACAGAACTTGTCGGAATCGCTGCAGGTGAAAGTGAAGATCCAGCAAAAACTTTACCTCGTTCTATTAGAAATATTATATGGCGAACAATGTTTTTCTTCGTCTTAGCAATTTTTGTTCTCGTTGCTTTAATTCCTTGGGAAGAAGCAGGATTAACAAAGAGCCCATTCGTTGCTGTTTTTGATAATATCGGTATTCCATATGCAGCTGATATTATGAACTTTGTTATTCTTACTGCTGTTCTTTCTGTCGCAAACTCTGGACTATACGCGGCAACTCGCATGCTTTGGTCATTATCAAAAAATGAAATGGCCCCAGCCTTTTTAAAGAAATTATCATCACGAGGAATACCTCTAAACGCTTTAATTATGACAATTGCTATTTCTGCTTTTTCTCTTTTGACAAGCGTTGTAGCTGCTGAAACAGTTTACTTATGGTTAATTTCCATTTCTGGAGTCATAACAATCATTGTTTGGATGTCAATTTGTGTTTCTCAATTCTTTTTCCGTAAACATTATTTAGCCGAAGGTGGAAAATTAGCAGACTTAAAATTCAAAACTCCACTTTATCCTCTTGTACCAATTCTTGGTTTTGGACTGTATGGCATTATATTAATAAGTCTTATCTTTATCCCAGATCAAAGACTAGGAATCTATTGCACTGTACCATTTATCATCTTTTGCTACACTTACTATCACTTTAAAGTTAAGAAAAGAATTTCTACTAACACTCATAGTGAAACTAAAACTAGCGAGACTATGTAATACCCTACTTATATAAAAGACCGCACATGGATTTCACCTCATGTGCGGTCTTTTATCATTTATCATTTTCACCTGTTTTGTCGTTCCTTTATTTTCCTATACTTTTTAGAAGACGAGTCAGTGTTGCTATACTCTTTATACAAAGGATAATATCTGTATCGTTTCAACAGTAAATGCTACAATATTAGCAATTATGATTTTTTACTTTTTATAAGTTAATGATTTACCTTACTATTACTGTTTTGATATATTGAATATATATTACTGAAAATTTTTGAAATAGACAGGAGTTATGTACGATGATAAAAGGTTTCGGGGGAATATTTTGGAGAACTAAAAATATGGATGTTATAAAAAAATGGTATAGCGAAGTATTAAAAATTGAAATAGAAAATTGGAATGGGACAATAATTAAGCCCCAATTAGGAAATGAAACTATTTTTTCTTTCTTTACCGAAAATGACAATTATTTCCCGATAGAACAGCAAGTGATGTTAAATTTTGAAGTACATAATCTAAGTGAGACTATTCAGCATCTTGAGAAAATTGGCGTACCTCTTGAAAAGAAAGAAGAAATGAGTGAATTTGGAAAGTTTATTTGGATTAAAGATCCTGAAGGCCGACTAATCGAACTTTGGGAGAAATAATTGGTTATAGTCATTTGTGCTTTCATTCAACAAAGTAAGTAAAATAGCAATTCCCTGTCAGGATCAGACAACTATTATTTATACAAAGACACCCCTTTAATCAAAAATGATTAAAGGGGCGTCTTTTATATACGATTAAATTATAGTTCCGATTTCACCCGAACAGAAACATTATTTTTAATTATATTTTTGACATCTTTAAAGCTAACAAAATTGTTACTTTTCTCATCCCAAAGACGGAAACGTAGTGATTGTAAGCTTGTAGCAAGAGTAATTGTTGGTACATTTTTTAACGGAAGCGTATTATTGTGTGCCTCTTCTAGTTTATAGTTAGGTACTCTTGGGCTTAAATGGTGAACATGATGGAATCCAATATTACCAGTTAAGAATTGCAAGATTTTTGGAAGTTTATAAAATGAACTTCCTTCCACTGCCGCTTTCACATATTCCCAATCTTTATCCTCTTCAAAATAAGAATCCTCAAATGTGTGCTGTACGTAAAACAGCCAAATCCCTACTGAACCCGCTATTAAGAATATAGTACCATGTACTAACAGAAACGATTGCCACCCAATTGCCCAGCAAAGTATAGCTACTACAGCAACGATAATAATATTCGTCAAATACGTATTCATACGTTCTTTCTGTCTAGCACCTTTTCGGTTAAATCTATTTTTAAGCAAGAAAACATAAATCGGACCTAATCCAAACATAACGAAGGGATTGCGATATAAACGATATGCT
This sequence comes from Bacillus sp. CCNWLW194, assembly GCF_037120585.1. NCBI lineage: Bacteria > Bacillati > Bacillota > Bacilli > Caryophanales > Bacillaceae > Bacillus > Bacillus sp. CCNWLW194. Next base: position 249,092 of record NZ_JBBBBL010000006.1, read on the forward strand.
AAACGAAGTCTAAATGGTGCAGCTACATATTCGTCCACTGTAAGCGTCCAAATATCTCCTGTACCTCTCTTATCTAAATTACCACTTGTAGCGTGATGAATCGCATGCTCATGCCCCCATTGATCAAATGGGAATAACGTTAACACACCCATACATGTCCCTACTATTCTATTTGCACGTCGACTTTTAAAGAATGAATAATGGGTACAATCATGAAAAATAATGAAAATTCGTGTCATAAAACCAGCGGCTAACAGAGATGGAACTAATGATAACCAATAAGAAACAGACAAACTTTTATAAGCGAGGTACCATAAAATAATAAATGGCACGACTGTGTTAATAAGTTGCCACACACTTTTTTTAATCGTTGATTTTTCATACGGAGCAACTTGTTTTTTTAAATTTTTAGTATTTTCTAATGTCATTTTTCTAATTCCTTTCCTTTTTGTTGCTAATTCACATTATAGCACACTATTAGTAGTAGGTGTTAAAAGTAGATGTAATAAATATTATATACTATAAAAATCTCTTTTTTCTTACTCAATACTTACAAATTACTTACGCCCAAAATAGCGCTATAATTGGACAGTTGAAGCATTTCATTTATCAAATAAATTTCCAGTCTTTACAATTAAAACAGCGAACTTTTTTACAAGCAGAAAAGAGCTGCCATAAGTCAGTTTCACCGGCTTATGGCAGCTCCTCTTCATTTCATTTTATTTTATCGATGGATCCAAACTGCACCTGCTGACTTATCTTCAGCTTGACCTACTACTTCAAACTTCAATCCTAGTTTCGGCAACTTACGTCCTGCATCTGGAATAACACTGTTGATATACTGCTTAGAATCATCAAATTTCGAAACGCCTGGTAATCCTTTATAGTCAAAGATACCGCGAGTTGGCGAATTTACTTTCCATGCTGGCGTTTGATCAAATGAGAATGCCGCATCGGCAATTTGATAACGGGTACTGCTCTTCACAGTAGGTTGTCCGTTTAATGTTCCTACGATTGCCTCTGGATGAGAATCTACTACTCCAAGGAATCCTTCGCCTGGATGAACGCCTACCCAGTTATCTGTAAAGCTTTGATCCGCATACCATACAACCATTCCTGCATTAAATACTGGACCACGTGCATATTGTAATGCAGTATCAGACCCAGCGTAATTACGCCATTCGATATAGTAGTTATGTTTTTTCTGTTCCAATCCGTTAGACACAGTAAATCCTTTTAACGTCATTGCTGGCTGGCCTTCTGCATCATCAGAGAAAACAACTTTTCCATCTACAGTTAATGCTGCATTGTCTAACGCAAATCCTTTATAAGCTACTGCAATATCTGTTACATACTCAAATTGCAGTTTTACTTTCTTTCCTTTGAATTGACTTAAATCGTATGATTTACCAACCCACTTACCATCCGTTGTATCTATACCACCTTTTACATCTTTTTCGCCCATTCGATCGATACGTGTCTTCGTTCCATCTTCTGTAATCGCATTTACGTCAAGGAAATCATACTTTGCTTCCAGTTCATAAAATGTCTTATAATCAAACTTAGCATCCGTTGCAGTCGTTAAGTCAAATACTGGTGTCTCAAGTGTTGTATGAATGTCATTTCCTTTAGTGCTGTAATAAAACTTCTTACCAAATGCTGATTCGATATTTTTTATATCTTTGTCTGGCAAGTTAACACGAACGATTCCTGGTCGTTTAGATTTTGTAACACTTTGATCTAGATATGTTGCAGTACCGACTCCAGTACGAAGTTTATCATAATCTACCTCAACGATATTCGCCCAGTTCCCCTTCATATTCTTTTGGAAAAACTCTTTATTTTGTGGTGAGAAACTTGTTGGCTCTGTTCCTGCAATTTTTCCAGCCCAGCTACCGCCGCTCATAAGGGACCATGATTCAACTGGTTCACCTTGCCCTGAGTACTTTGTATCATACTCATCTGGTAAGCCTAAATCATGACCGTACTCATGTGCAAACACACCAACCGCTCCGTCTTCAGGCTCAATTGTATAATCGTATGCAGCCATCTTTCCGCCCCAATTTGAAACAGAAGATTTTGTACCATCAATCGCATATGGCTTCGATCCTAGTTTTGAACGATGAGACCAAATTGCATCATCTTTCAATTTACCGCCGCCAGCCTCTTGGCCCACGCCAGCATGTACAACCATTAAGTGGTCAATAATTCCATCTGGCTCGTTTTTATTTCCATCACCATCTTGATCGTATTGATCAAATTGGTCATAGTCTGCTAAATTGATACCTTTTGCTACAGCTGCTTTTAATGCTTCTTTTACAAAATCCTTCGGGCCTAGGGGACCTTTGTTATCATGACCAGTTCCGGCATCCGCACCATAATCTGACGCTTTTCCTGGAACAGTAAGCCATTCCGTTACAGTTCCATCAACTGTATAGCTTCCGCCAGATTGTTCTTCATAATACTGTTTAAATGTATTAATCTTCGATCCATCAAATAAGGTAAATGGCTCATCACCAAATAACATTTTTTGATAATGTTCACGATTAAAGTCTTTAGAATACATATAACCTGGTTCTTGATCAATATTATTATGCTTAAAATCGCTAAATTCTACGAGTAAAACAAGTACTTCATCTTTTCGAACAGCTCCATTGTACTCAGCTTGTTTCGCTGGTGTAGTAGGTACTTTTCCATTTAATTTTCCTGGGTTCAATCCTACACCTTGTCCAGTTATCGATCCTAATTCGGGCTGCTGCGCCTGTTCATTTTCCTTCATTTTTGTATCTTTTACTTTTTTCATAAAATCTGAAGCTTCTTGCGTAAGATTATCTCCGGTCAAGATTTCTTTTCCAGGGTTTTCCCCTTTCTTTTTCTCAACATATTTTTCGACAGCCTTTGATGTCTCAGCTTGTGATGCAGATTGATCAATTACTCCCCGTTGCTTCAGCGCTTCTGCCAAACGCTCCTCTGGTATTAAATGCTCATCAATTGGTGGAGATGATGGCGTCTCAGCATACGCTGCATGACTTCCAAAAGCAAACGTACTACTTAGCACTGCTGCTGATGCTAAAACTAATACAGGTTTTAACTTCTTATTCTTATTCAATGTGTTTCCTCCCCGATGGTTGCAAATTATCGTTTTTTGCCGATAGCAACATAATATTCGTTATAATGCGAATATTCAATCTTTTTAAAGCGCTAAAATGTTGAGAAATATTTTTTGTAGGCTGAAAAAAATAAAATAAGTAAATTTACAGGAAGTCCACTCTAGAATTTTTGTTCCTCTTTCCTCTTTTGTTCGAGTGAAATCTCATCTACACAAAAAAAGCCAATTCCTAAGTACTAACTAAGGAATTGACATTTTTTAATGAGAATGCTTTATGAATAAACGGGTTGCTTCTTCTGGTACATAGAACTTGCCATTGCTTTCTACAACAACACTACCTAATTCATAATCTTTATTCTTAATACGAATTATATTTTTGTTAATAAATAATTGAGCTGTTACATTATTACGTTTTACTATGAGCACGGAATTTACTGCATCGGTTTTATCTATTGTTACTGTTGCCCCTTTTCGCTTAAAAGCTGATTCACTCTCTACAAATAATTTGTTTGTTATTTCTTCTAAGTTAAAACCCATTGCTTTCGCCATCGTCTTCCCAATGTCCGTGTTTTGAATCAAACCGTATGGCTTTTTAGGACCGTAAGAATATAAAAACACATCCTCACCTGTATGGCCTCCTGTTGTGAAGCCTATGTTCGCACGATTGGCCAATAATGTAGTAAGTATTGGACCTACATCCGATTTCTTTTTTGCTACTTTTACTCTTTCTTTTTCATCATAAGTTAAATTATCCAAACCGTATAATTTAGCTACATCTGCTACATTTGATAAATCAGATTTCAAATTATTTATAGTCCCCTCAAGTGTCATTTTCGATTTTTTCAATGGATCAATGTATGCAGAGACCGGCGTAGTATTATATCCTTTCGTCGTATTCATATTCCCAATAGAAATACCGCTGTTACCATGGTCAGTTAAAGCGATGAGCAGTGTATTCCCATCATTTTTTGCAAATTGCAACGCTTTTGCTACCGCTCCATCAAATGCTAATACATCACTAATCATCCCAATTGGATCATTCACATGAGCTGCCCAGTCTGGCTTACTTCCCTCTATAAATAAAAAGAAGCCATCTTTATCTTTTGATAACGTTTGAATCGCTTTTTCCGTCATTTGTGAAAGTGTTGGTTGCTCCGGATTTGTTTCTTCACGATCCATATCGAAAGCTAAGGCATTATGTGAAAAAGAACCCCAAATTTTATTAGATTTGGATTTCAATAATGCCTCTTTCGTTTCAACAAAGTCATATCCTTTATTTTGAATTACTTTTACTAAATCTTCTCCATCTTTTCGGATTCCACTATTTTTTATAGGTAGCAGTGCCGCTTTTCCCCCGCCTAATACGACATCTATATTTTGATACACTTGCTGCTCCGCAATTATGTCAAAACGCTTTCGATTGACATGATGAGCAGAAAATCCGGCCGGAGTAGCATGCTGAATTTCAGCTGTAGCAACAATTCCAGTTGCGCGACCAGTACGTTTGGCACCTTCTAAAACGTTGGCAACTGGCCGTAACTTATCCTCTTCTTTTATTGGTTTTAGGCCAGGTAAACTCATAATAGAAGGTAATACACCTACATATCCTGAATTCGATTTATTCCCCGTCGCTAAAGCTGTTGCTGCCGGGGCTGAGTCTGTTATAGCTGATTCCGCCGAATATGTATGAACTCCTCCTGTTACAATTTCATCTAATACAAGTGGTTTCCCTTTATACATGCGAGCTAATGTGGTTGCTGAAGAACTCGTTCCGTCCATAACCATCATGATTACATTTTTCGGTTGTCGTTCTGCTTTTTTCTCTTTAGCTTCCACCGTATGATAATTCATCATACTTTCAGTACCTAACATACTTAGTGTGATTGTTCCTACTAACAGTAACTTCTTCATCTTTAAACCCAATTCCGACATTATTGCGCCTCCATTAGTTTCACATTCATTTACATACAAAGTTCTGATTTCCCTTTACTTTTCACTACCTATATATGCTTTATTAATTCCCAATTCTTATAAAGCTAACAGTAGTAACTTTCTCATTCATTTAATGTCGGTATAGTTCATCTATCTTATATAGAAGATTTTTCATTATTAACTTGTTTAACAACAAATCGCCAATCAAAATAAATAAAAATTTATTGTTAAACAATAAATTTCATGGTAAATTAATAAGATATTAAATAAATGAGGTGCTTTTTATGAAACAAGGATCAACACTCTTCTTAAAGACAGCTGTGATTCTAATGGGTATCCCTGTTCTTGCTATGTGCATTTTTTTAGTCCCTAAAATAGGAAATTTCGCTGCAGAACTATATCCTGATATTGCATATATTAAATATCTTGTATTTATCAACTTATACGCAACAGCAATACCATATTATTTTGCGCTGTATCAAACATTTAAGCTTTTAAACTATATTGACAAAAACAACGCATTCTCAGAGTTGTCTGTTACAGCTTTAAAAAATATTAAGTACAGTGCACTAGCAATTAGTGTATTATATGTATTAGGTATGCCACTTTTCTATCTTGTGGCAGAGAGAGATGATGCCCCTGGCATTATTATTATCGGAATGATTATGATTTTTGCTTCAATGGTAATCGCGGTCTTTGCTGCCGTTCTCCAAAGACTATTAAAAGATGCTATAGATATAAAATCAGAAAATGATTTAACGGTCTGAGGTGAATAATATGGCAATTATTATTAATATTGATGTAATGTTAGCGAAAAGAAAAATGAGTGTAACAGAGCTTTCGGAGAAGGTTGGAATTACAATGGCTAACCTTTCTATTTTGAAAAACGGAAAAGCAAAAGCAGTTCGTTTTTCAACTTTAGAAGCCATTTGTAAAGCATTAGAATGCCAACCTGGGGATATTTTAGAATATCAACCTGAAGATACTGAATAAAAAGAGTCCTTCATACAAGAAGGACTCTTTTTATTGCACATTACGGCGCAAAACTAATTTGACCAGTAAACAATAAGATAATTGCGATAATCCAAAATATAAAAAATGATGAGGACAGTATGAATGAAAGAAAAGCAATCCCCTTCTTCTCTGTTTTTTTCGTCATTGTAATGATAGAAAGTATGATACCTACAACTGTGAGGGCAACTGTAATATAATCCCCCACTATATTACCTGCATTCGCTATCCTTGTTGGCGTTATAAAAACGAACAGAAAACATAAAATTCCTATAAGTAATGATATATAGCTTATTATACTGTACTTCTTTTTAGGAATTATTTCGGTTTTCATCTTAACCCACCCCTTCTATATAACTATGAGTTCATATTAGCACAATTAACCATAATTTGGTTAATATAAAAAAGAGATACAGCGGGAACTTCCACTGTATCTCTTTTTTATTTAATAAATAAACCTGCTATTTCTTCTTTATCATTATAAGTAATGATAAAGGTACGTTGTTCCTTACTATACTTCGCTACAAGAATAACAGTATATAATCCATCTTTTTCTTCAATCGATTGTTTCTCAATTTTTTCGAACGTACCAGCTTTCTCAATTACAGGTGTAAGATCTTTCATTTTTTCTTCTGGTAATCCAGCTTTCATTTTACTATCAAATTTTTCATGCACTTCTTTATACTTTGTTTCATTTAATAATGATACAATTTCTTCCGCCTTCGGAATAAATTTTTTTGATGTACTTTCATCTACTTTATTACCGGTACATGCTGCAAGCGCGAACGCCGCGATTGCACTTATAATAATAAGTAACATTCTTCTCATTTTAATACACCCTTTCTTTTTAAAATGAAACTATAACTAAAAACGAGTAAAGCACAAATTGCTATTGAAACTTCTGACATAATGATCCCGCTTTTCCCTGTTACATATAGCGAGATAATACTAGCCAATGCATTTACAGCCCCATGGATGAGAATTGCATATACAACATAACAAAATTTCTTTTGGACGACAGCTTGCAATACAATGAAGGAAAGCCCAACATGCAATATCATCGCAAAAATACGCTCGATACCGCCGAAATAATAGCTGTCAACATTTTGGATGACTGTTTGTGATAATAATAGGGATATTACCGGGATACCGACTATCAACACCGCCTCAATACCACCATGCCCTGCTCCAAATAAAAAACCAGACTGCCAATCTCGTTGCTTCATAAAATAACGCATTGCGATAAAACGAGCTATCTCTTCAAAAATTCCAGCTGATATACTAAGCAAAACTGCAAATAGTATAGGCTGCATAACAGAAAACATTTGAAATTCTGTGCTAGTTCCATTTAAATAATTCAGTATTGGTATGCGAATCAATATTTGTGATACAACAAAAGCCAATATACCTAACATATATGGAATATAGCGTTTCTTCCAAAAAGCATATAAAAGTGCTATAAGCGGGAAACCAAAGCTAATCATTGTTGTAAAAATAAGACCATTCATCTTGCTTCACCTCTTACTTAAAGTGTATAAAATCGAGTGAAGAAAGTATGTAGTTATTTCTTATTCGGTTTCATTTTCATCATAGATGGTCATTTCATCTCATTTAATATAAATGTTTGTGTGAAATAAGGACTTACATAAGTTGTTTCTAACGTCGCATTATTTGTTTTATTTATGATCCGTTTTAACGAAAATAGCCCGTACCCTCTAGCCCCTTCTTTACTTGAATGGTTTTTCTCATAAATTTTTTGCAAATCAATCGCTTCACTCTTCGAACTATTACGCACGATAAAATATTGTCGTAAATCCATTTCAAAGAATGCAATTTGCAATATCTTTTCCTCACTATGTACTGCTTCTTCAATTGCATTATCTACTAAAACTGAAATGATACGAATAAATGAAATAATCGTCATCGAAACACTTTCAATGTTCTCCGGTATATCAAGCATTACTTTTATTTGTTGCTGCTGGGCAGTGCTAACTTTTGCTCTTAATACGCTTCTTACTTCAGGAATTTGTATGCGAGATAATTTTGCGATATCAAGTTCATGATTATTTATTGTTTTTAATGTGGGAGCAATAACATCGTAGTACACTTGCTCAATTTCTTTCACATTTTTTGTACGTATTCCCTCTTCTAACGATAGTAATACATTCATATAATCATGACGGAAACTAGCAAGCTCATCATGCATATCCTCTAATTTCTCCACATAATCTAATAACTCTTTATCCAAACGTTTTTCATGCTCTTCTCGTAACTTTTCTTTCGATAAGTGTGAGCTTATAAGCACAATGATTAGTAATAATAAAAATATAATAATCGCTGAAATATAACTTACTTCACTGTATTGTTGATTTAATTGTGCTAAAAAATTAGTTGATGGCTGAGTTATAATTAGTTCAATAACAAATCCGATAATTAATAATATATAAGTTACATAGTATAACGGACTACCTACTATATATTGAGCGATTTTTTGAATTCTTTTACGCGCTACTAAAATACCGATAAAAGTAAGGATTGATACGATAAGATGAATCATGCTACCTGTCCATAAATATAAATTGAATGGCGTTAACATAAAGATTTTCATTCCTAAATCGAAAAGCAACATTTTCACTAACGTTATAATCACCATACTCACTAGTGCAAAATATAAATTATGCTTAAATTTTAATTCATTTTGCATTAATCCTAAACTTATTAAAAATAACACAATCGTACTATTCAACTCTGGATATCTCGTTACTGTTACGACTATAGCAAGTAAAAAAATGAATACCGCACTTAAAGCTATTAACATTCTAACTGACAATCTGTTGTACCGGATTAATTGTATGTATAAAAACGTATGACACATACTAGTAAGCAGTATTGCAAATAAATCATAAATATACATTACATCTCACCCTTTAACATGTTACGTACCTTACTCACTAAACGACGCGATACCGGAATACGTTTTCCACTTTTTAAAACTATCATTTTTTGCTTCGCATCGTAAGAAGACATTTGCTTCGTATTCACGATATATGATTGATGACAACGAAATAAACGTTCATCTATCATTTCAATTTCCTTTAAAGTTCCATAAAAATAAACGATTCGATCTAACGTCACTAATGCTAAACGGTGCGGTTCATCAGTCATAACATATTCAACTTCATGAAAAGGAACCCGCACAGTGGCATTACTATTTTCAACGATAAAGTCATCGGACGGAATAATATGCTTATTTCTCGCTTCATATTGGAGTAAACATTGTTCAAAAACTTTACACCTCTCCTCGTATGGCAACCCTTTATCAATAAAAGTTAAAGCTGATACCATGTATTGATATGAAATAGGTGCAAATTCAGAATGCGTTGTTACAAACACAATAATTCCTTGCGTATCATACTTACGTATTTCTTGCGCCACGTGTAACCCTTTTCGCTCTTCTCTTTTTATCTCTATATCTAAAAAATAGATTGGGACATACTTCGCCTTTGGAATATTAGTAATAATGTTTTCACTTTTACTAGTTACCTCGATAAAATCAAAAGGCAACCTATATTTCTCACAAATCTCTTCAACTAGCCGCTTCATTTGCTGCGCTTGTATGACATCATCTTCTAAAATGAAAATACTCATGTGATCACTCGCTTTATTGAAATCTTTTCATCTATAGATTTATCTATAACTATATAATTCAAATTGTTATACTAATCTCCTTCCCAAGAATTAAAATAATTAATTTGCTAAATCATAGAAAAACCTCAACTTTTCAAGCAAAAAGCTGAGGTTTTGTTCTAACTATTTATAAATTTATTACTCACTACCTAAAAAACTCCGAGTAATGTGCTAAAGAATAATCCGCTACATCACAACTCCCTTGAAACATGCATGTTGAAATACCTAACTCTTTTGCAGGCAATAAATCTAATTCTCTATCCCCAATAACTAAATCAATATTGTGCTTTTTATGCAAATGATCATAAGATAAAGCGTTCGGTTTTCGGGGGAAACCATCGTCAATTGTAACCATGTCGATGAAGTATTTCTCCCAGCCGTAATGATTTAATATAGATAATACCCCCGCTCTATCTTTATGAGTCATAATTACATTTTTATCAGCAAACTTTAAAACCTCTTCCACTTTTTCAAATGGTTTTATATCTTCTATAATAATTCGACTCTCTAATACATCAATTTCACTTAATTGGTTTTTAGATATTTCATAGTAATCAATTGTGTGAGAAAATGAAACCTTTAAATTTGTATAGATTTCTTCTTCACTTATTTCCTCTCCTAAAACTTGAGAAATAATCCTTGTATAAACTGGATACGTATCAAATAATGTACCATCAAAATCCCATAAAATATTCATTATGTTCACCTTCTATTTTTAAATCATTTGATGATTAAATCCGCCCTATCCTTCGGCGATTCCGTTTCTAAGTAATAATCCTCTGCCTTCCAATACCTATTCTCAAACTTTGAAAGGTTTTTCTGCGTTTCCGGACTCTCCCGAAGAAAACGTGTCTCTCTTGGACAATCCAAATACACCATATAGTGAAAAAAATCTCTCCATTCTTTTCGCTGTAGAAAAACACCTTCAATTATAATTACGCCTACTATGGGAATCGGTACTTTTTTCATTTCACATGTATCTGTGTCATCATAATAGAACTGTAATTTCAATTTTGTTTCATATTGTAACTTTTGAAAAAACTTCTGACGGATCCACTCAATATCCCATTGTAAATAATAATACTCATACCATTCTTCATAGCCAGTATGATATCGTTTATTACGCTCTACTATATGATCATCAATATGAAAAATATGAAACGGAATACTTTCTTGTTTCATATTTTCTTTTAAGTTTGTTACAAATGTTGTTTTACCCGATCGACTTAGTCCATCAATACCTAGAATGAACCTATTTTCTTTATGCTTCTTCATAATATTTATAAGCTCATGTGTACTCATTACTTTTTCCACTCTTCTTTTAATAAAGAATATAAAATCGTATCATGAGCAACTCCATTTTGAATCATATGTTTTCGAAGTAATCCTTCTTCTTGAAAACCTGCTTTACTTAATAATTTTTGAGAAGCTTTATTTTCTACATATACAACAGCAGCAATTCTTATAAGTTGCAACGTTTCAAATCCGTAACCTAAAATTGCTTGTAACGCTTCAGTTGCATATCCTTGTCCCCAATATGTATCATCTAATTCATAGCCAATTTCAGCTCGCTTATGATGATGATTAATTAAATGAAATCCGCACGTTCCGATTAATTGACCCGTCCCCTTTTTCTCTATTCCCCATCGAAATACACTTCCCTCTTCATAACGATTTTTAAACGTTTGAATCGTTGTTTTCGCTTGCTCAATATTTTCGAAAGAATCCATTCCGAAATAACGTATAACAGATTCTTTTGAAAAATAATGGAACATCGTTTCGGCATCTAACAGTGTAAGTTCTCTTAATTGTAAACGTTCTGTTTCTAGTTTCGGAAACCCCATCTCTTTTTCTCCTTCTATTCTAATGAACTGCAAATTTCAATATAATTCCCATCCGGATCGGTAATGTATGCAATTGTTTGTCCCCACGGTTTTACAATTGGCTCAACTAAAATCTTAATACCTTGCTCTCTAAATTGCTCAATCGTTTCTTGTACATTCTCAACAACGAATCCTAATTCGAAATGAGAAGATTGTAACTCTCCTTCTGTAAGTGGTAGTCCAGTTAATGATTTCACATCTTGCCGCGTGTTCATCGCTAATATTGTAGATCCAGTATTAAATTCAATATATGTACCATGCTCTTCTTTTATAGGTAACTGTAAAATATCTTTATAAAACCTTAAACATTCTTCAAACTTTTCTACGTATAAAATGATGTACTTCATTTTTAAATTCATTTTACATCCCCCTTTATATCCATCCCTAAAATTTCGACAAAAGTCTCATAAAAACCTTGTTTCCTATAGTAACGAGCACAAAAAAATGAGGCCGATTTCTCGGCCTCCCAGCTTATTGGCATAAAACAGGAGATTTGGTTTGGACATAACCAGTTCGTACCCTTATTATATTTTATTTTTTCTGAATTTTAAATACATTAAATACCTATTTATATTGAGAAAGTTTTTTCACTTGCATAAAATTAAGGGGTTTAAGAAATGCTACAAATGGAGGTGTATACATATGGAACCAATGCTATGTCCAAGCTGTAAAACGAACCGTACCCGCTTTAATATTCTTGAGCAACAAGTAAAACCAGTCAAATTAAATCCACAAACTGGTCAAGTAGAAGAAGAATACACAAATGAAACGATAAATGCTTTTCATATGGCTTATCAAGGACCTACATACCGTGTCCAATGTGCTGTATGTGGGCTTGTTGAAAATCCAGAGCAATTTATTAAACCTGCTCAAAGCCAGTCTTTTTCTTAAACACTTTTATTACCCCCTACCAATTTTCTATAGGGGGTTTTTTCGTTTAATATGTTAATAAAAAAACGTTTTTCTTCCTTATTATAAATCACACCCCACACCTTTTTAGTGATCTTTTATTTTTTGATCCTCAATATGAATCTTTTTTTCTTCATTTATTATTTTTGGGGATTGGGATTGGGATTGGTTTTGTAACTATTAATTTTGTACCTTCATATAGATTTTTATTATATAAAAAAGAGTGAACAAATTATGTTTATATAGAGACAAAAGAAGTTGATTCTGGCATTTCTCCTCATCAACTTCTTTTATACTCCACTCTTTATTATAATATTTCACTTTTTAATTTCTTGATTTTCCAAGTGAGTCTTATAAAGAAGTACATCCACATACAACCTGTAAGACCGGTTATAGCTTTCGCCCAAATTGGCACTCTTGATTCCATCGGGCTTAAAAATAGGTTATACATTGATAGTAATATACTTGCTGATATAATAACAAGAAATAGTAATAATTCATTTAGTTTTTGTATCCTCGTCTCCTTTTCAGAGTAAATATCAGGCAATTCATTTACCTCTTCTACTTCTTTACAAAAATAATTCCATCTTGTGAAACTTGTTACGCGTTTCCAACCTGACATTTCGTATATTTCGAAATACTCTTGTTGTTGTTCTTTCGAATCTCTATAAACCAATCTAAAATCAGCTTTGTATATTACATCTTTTGGCTCTGTTTTCTGAAACGTATACATTAAATTATATTTTTGTAATCCCCAACCTTGTTGATGCATCTTTCGTAAAAAAGCTTCTTCTTTTTCTAAATTCCATGCCGTAAAAAATTTGAATACCTTTTTAGTCTCCATCTTCCATTCACTCCCCTAATATACTATTTCCATTCCTTACAGATCTCTGCAACCTGTTATACTCTAGCTCTAACACTTCTCTACCAAGTGGGGTTAACTCATAACACTTCTTTCTATCTGTAGAAGCAACTTCCACAATTAATTTCTCTTTTAATAATTTCGTCGTATTCCCGTATAAAGTTCCAGGACCGAGCTTTACTTCTCCATTTGTCATCTCTTCTACCATTTGCATAATTCCATAGCCGTGCATTGGTTTCACTAGTGATAACAGTATGTAATATGTTGCCTCAGTTAAAGGAATGTATTTTCTCGCTTTCGTATTCATTATAACCACCTCCAATACATCGCTTGTTGATATATCGACAAGCGATACATCGTATACCGATATTATATATTTATATTCCAAAATATGCAATATTATAATTTAATAACCAGATATTTATTTCTTTGAATTAAAAAATCATATAAATTTTCTGAATAATTTGTTAAAATATAGAAATATCCGTTTATATTTTGAAAGGAATGATACATATGATACATAAATTGAAAGAAAACATAGGATCTGTTTTTATCGGTAAAGAAAATGTTATTGATCTATTACTCGTTTCATTGCTTGCTGATGGACATGTACTGCTCGAAGATGTGCCTGGTACGGGGAAAACGTTACTGGCGAAAACCATTTCAAAAAGTATTAGTGGTAATTTTTCTCGCGTCCAATTTACACCGGATGTACTTCCAAGTGATGTAACAGGTATTGAATACTTCAATCCTAAAACCAGCGAATTCGAGTTAAGAATTGGACCAGTTATGACAAACATTTTACTAGCAGATGAAATTAACCGCGCAATGCCTAGAACACAATCCAGTCTGTTAGAAGCGATGGAAGAACGACAAGTGACGCTTGAAAAACAATCGACTTCACTTCCGAAACCATTTTTTGTTATTGCGACGCAAAACCCAATTGAATCACAAGGAACTTTCCCTCTTCCAGATGCACAGCTTGATCGCTTTTTAATGACGATTTCAATCGGTTATCCGGCCCCAGAAGATGAGTTACAAATGATGCGACGTTTTCGTAACGATACACCATTAGAAAGTGTCACCCCTGTTATATCTTTAGAAGATATATTAGAATCACAGAAACGAGTAAAAGAAATTTTCGTATCAGAACCGGTAGAACATTACATTATTAAACTTGCTCATGCTACAAGAAATCATGATTATATCGCTAACGGTGTAAGTCCACGTGCTACACTTGCTTTAGTGCGTGCAGCTCAGGCATTCGCCTTTTTAGGTGGGAGAGAATATTGCACACCAGAAGATATACAATTTTTAGTTCCTTCTGTTTGGAATCACCGTATCGTCTTATCAATGGAAGGCGCATTACGCACGACAAAAAATGAAATCATGCAAAGGATTTTAAAAGAGGTTGACGTACCAGTGGAGATTGAACAAACATGAATGGACAGCGCGTTGTAACAGTACCTTTATTTTTTCAACTTCATATTATTCAACTAACTGTACCAGGCGCTATACTATTTACTTTTTTTATGCCGCAACGAATCATTATGTTTTTCTTTTTCTTCTATTATTTATTTGCAATTTTCATTTATAAATATGTCGCTTACGTTGAGAAAAAATTTCAAATTATAAATGAGAAACAAACAACTCGGCTTTTCCCTAATGAATCTGGACAGTTTTTTATTCATTTAAAAAATGGAGCAAATATACCACTCGTTAATGGTTTTTGTTATTTTCATTTAGACCCGTCCCTACTACCGCATAAAGATCAAGGGATTGATCAAATATCAAAAACGCTATTCTCTTTCCCATTTTCACAACCTGCATACTCAGCACAAAAATGGGATTTGACATTAACCGCAACGAAGCGTGGTGTGTTCCAAATAGAACAATTCGAATGTGTCTTAAAAGATCCTTTTCATTTATTATCTGTATATCTACCTGTATTTGATAAATTAAGAACTGAAATTATTGTGTATCCATCACCTAAAAAAGTGGCAGGTTTGCAAGAACTTCAGCAACTTTTAAATGGTTCTTATCGAACGAATTTTTCTTTTTATAATGATGAAACATCTATTATCGGTGTTAAACGATATGAACGTGAATCTTTCCGTTCAATTCATTGGAAAGCCTCTGCTAAAATGCAGGAGTTACAGGCAAAGCAATATGAACCTGTAAAAAATTATAGTTGGACGATTTGTCTTTCTTTAGCTGCTGATCGCGGGTTTGGTTGGAAAGATAATATAGAAGATCTTATTTCATTTACAACATACATTTGCCAATACGCAACGAAACATCAAATACCGTTTGAATTATTTATTAGTGTATTAGCAGAAGGTGGTCCTCTGCACTTACCATTAAATGAAGGACAAACACATTACGCAAAAGCTTTAGAAGAATTGGCACGTATTTCAGACGATAGCACATTAATTCCGAAACAAGGATTTCTCCATTATACAAATAGAAAAGGAGAACGATCGTCTACAATGATTTACATTGGCTTGCAAAAGAATGACCTCTCTCTTCTATCGCAACCTACGTTTCTCATAAATAACGAAGGGATGGTGGAAAAGCTTGAAAACTTGGCTCTATCACGTTAATGACTTTATTCTGCTGCTCCTCCTTTCGTTATTAACTGAAAGGGACGAGTTAATTGCTGTTGCTATATTTTTAGCAACAGGCTATATTGGTGTATTTCTAATCCATAAATTCATGAAGAAAAAAACGACAGGTTTTATCATTCTGTTAATGACTCAAATAATCGGTTGTTCTATCTTTCTCCCTTTCTCTCTATTTGGCACAATTATATTACCGCTTTTCTTCTTTATCGTACACGTAGTCGGACCTGGGTATCCAGTTCAAAAATCGTTAGGCGGCATTATATGGTTTGGTATTTCGGCTATATTTTATGCGCCTTTTCCACCGTTATGGAAACTGTTACTATTAGTTATACACATTATGATTACATTTTGGTTAACCGGGGCAAATCGGAATCAACAGTTATTACGTTTCACTTCAATCATTACAATTGGTGTAATGAGTATAATAATCGTTCAAGTGTTTCCTTTTATTCGTCTTATTTTTAGTTTTATTATAGAAGTAGTCGCATTAGGGATTGGTTATGTTATAAATCCATTTCTCATAGCAGCTGAATTAAAAGATACTGAAGGGGTTTGGGCAAGTAAAGGGCATCTCTTAAAACCTCAAATTGAAAAAAACGGAGAAAAACCTCCTGATTTTGATCCAACCCTTATAAATAGCATGACCATAATAGCCTGTGCAGCCATTGCTATTTATGTCGTTTGGAAAATAGTAAAAAAACGAAAACATTTAAGTTTACCAAATATGCCTGCCTTCGAATCTACTATCATTACCGATAAAGAAGGTATAACCCAAAGCCGATTTAAACGCAACAAGCCACCATATAACGAAATTCGAAAAGAAATTTTCAAGCTTGAGAGTAAGTTAACTCCTCCTTTAAATAGAAAGCGTGGAGAAACTGTTGAGGCCTGGTTAGAAAGAATAAATAGTGAAGAAGATGTAAATATTGAGAGTCATATTATTATAAATGCTTATAATACAGTGCGTTATTCTAATGAGGAAAACACCGTACTTTTGCATGAATTTAAGGAAGAGATTCATAAGCTTTATATGTATCAGAAGAGTTTAAAGAAAAGGAAGAAGTAACACAATAAAAAGACTCCTATTTTTATAGGAGTCTTTTTATACTTCTACGTTACTTTTTAAATTGAGGCGTTTTTTCCTGCTTCAATCTCTAATGACTCTTCATGCCACCAAAGTGTTTCTTCAGGGTCTTCTTTAGCGATTTGGTGTGCTTCTTTCTTCGTTTCTACTGTAGGATATGAACCTTTTAGCGCACGTCCTGATGTTGTAACGAATAGTATACTAAATACAACTAATCCAATAACACTTACACCTGTTAAATAAAATGCCGGTGCAAGCGGGTTACCGGTTGCATGAACTAAATAGGAACATACAAGTGGTGTTGTGCCACCGAATATCGATACAGAAATATTAAATGAGATCGAAAGTGCTCGATAACGTACATCAGTGAAAAAGAGTGATGGTAATAATGAAGGTAATGTTCCTTCATATACACTTAGGAAGAAACCTAATACGAAAATACCTGCAAATATAGCTGCAATATGCCCGTTACCTATTAGTAAAAATGCTGGAATTGCAAATACAGTTAAACCAAGTAAACCAATTTGCACGACGCGTTTATTACCAATTTTATCACTTAATTTACCGAAATATAGTGCTAGTGGAATCATAAGTGCCATCGTAATAGAAATAATTAATAAGCCAGTTGTTTCTTTGACTTTAAGTACTTGAGTTAGATAAGAAGGAATATACGAAAGAATCATATAATTTGTAATATTAAAGAAGGCGACAATTACTGTGCTTAATAAGAAGTCTTTTTTGTGATATTTAATAATATCCATAAATGAAAATTGTTCATTGTCTTCAGATTCCTCTTGTGCTTTTTCCATCTCTTCAAAGATGGGAGATTCATCTAAATGACGGCGTAAGTATAAACCGACCAAACCAATTGGTGCAGCAATTAAGAAAGGAATACGCCAGCCCCAGCTGAGCATTTGCTCATCTGTTAACAATAACGTCAAAATGGTAACAATTACCGATGCAGCAATGTAACCTGAGAGTGTTCCAATTTCAAGACCACTACCGAGTATACCACGCTTTTTATCTGGAGAAGATTCTGCGATATAAACCATTGCACCTGAATATTCGCCGCCTGTAGAGAAGCCTTGAATCATTCGGGCAACTAAAAGTAGTATTGGTGCCCACACACCAATTTGTTCATAGGTTGGTAGTAATGCGATGAATAATGTAGAAAGTGCCATTAAAATAATAGTAGTACTTAACACGATTTTTCGGCCGTACTTATCTCCTATTCTACCAAAGAATACACCTCCGATTGGTCGAACGAGAAAGGCTACTGCAAATGTACCGAATGTAAGTACAAGTTGCAATCCACTATTATCAACACCTGAGAAGAATAATTGACTTAAAATTACCGCTAAATACGCGTATAATCCGAAGTCAAACCACTCCATTGCATTCCCTATACCAGTAGCAACTACTGCTTTCCTGGCTTGTTTAGGATTGACAATATTAACGTCTTGAGGTTCAAAATTTAAATCATTATTTTCTTGCATATAATAAAACAGCTCCTTATTTAATTTAACTTCTTTAAGCACACCTTCTCTTATTGAATAAAATTAATTCGAAGCACTTAAGGAAAAGCAATGTCTCCTTATCTGTTATTATTATTTCACATAATTAATTATTTGTCCAATTAAATGCTATTTTTATATAAAATTACATCCTGTTTAATTTGTTATAAAATGACGTTTAGCTTATATAATGTATACCTTTACACTACAAATGAAACTTTAATTTATTTATATTTATAACGTTTCTATAATTGCTTCCTCTAACCTAGAAATCAGTAACTTTTACTAAAGATTTGCATATATTTAAAAAGTGAACTCATTAGCTCGAATTTCGTCTTATTACATTCACCTATAATATTATTATAGGTTTAAAGGAGGCTATTTTATGTTGGAAATAATATTGTTACTTACTACTGTTTCTTTTCTTTTAATTATTTCTGTATTTTTCATTACCTTAAAACAATTTAAAGAAATTAAAAATATAAAAAACATATTAACTACCAAAAAAGGAAATGAAAAAAATACATCCGAAAACTCAATCCCTTTGCAATTAGACCTTAGCGTTCTTAATAATTTACTCGCTTCAGGAATAAATAAAGGTTCTAATTCAGGTAATGAAAATTCTGAGTCTGATAAAACTAAATAGTCGTTACGTATATATCTAAAATATATATCTCCTATTTTATCTAATCTTATTAACAACTACCTCTGATTAAAAAGGAGACTACTTATGCGTAAAAATCCGATTTCTATTATTATTTCTATACAGCATAACATAAGAGTTTTACCTGAAATTTTGAAAGCATGTGAACAACTACAGCCTTTAGAAATTATTCTTACTATTAATGGATATATTGATGATTCCATTGATATTGCACAATCTTACAATTGTAAAATTATCACACTAGACGAACCGACAGAATCAAATAATTGTTATGTAATTGGTGCCAAAAAAGCAAAGGGTAAGTACCTCTTATTTTTAGATGCAAATTACATTCTCCACCCTTCCTTACTTATACAATTTCTTCAACCATTACTAGACGAATCAGCTGACGTAGTATTAAACAATTTAGATGATTTTTTTTATCAAAAGCAAAAGCCCACTATAGAAATGATTTGGCAGCAAGTCACGAATCATTTTTTTCATCGTCCAGATTTAAATGTTAACTCATTATTATTTCCTCCCTATGCAATAACAAAAGAAATTCTTGAAGCCATTACTCCAGAAAGTTTATTAAATCCGATATTGGCACAAATGAAAATTATTAAAAATAAATTTCGGATTAGCAATCATTTTAAAATTTCTATACCGCAAATCCCCTCCTTCCCCTCAAAACAACTCATTCGTTACCACCTAGAAGCGATTGGAAATTGGGTAAATATATTACAAGATCCAAGAGGAAACTATACTGATAATAATCGAAGGCGGGATATTATTTTAGAACTTCAAAACGGCGAACAAAGAGCTATACCCAAATTAATTACAGGTAAAGAGTTTTATTCGAATACTTATGGAAATAAACAATTATCTATCATCATCCCTGTTCAAAATGAAGAAAAAACGATAGAATCTATCATTTTTGAGGTGCAGAAATTAAAACCTTTAGAAATCATCATTATTGTTAATGGATCAACAGATAAAACAGAGGAATTGGCGAAGAATTGCGGTGCAACAGTTATTACTTACAAAGAAGCTCTCGGCATTGATACCGGACGTGCCGTTGGTGCATATTTTGCAAAAGGTGATATATTATTATTTATTGATGGTGATTTCTTAATTCCTAGTTCTGATTTATTACCATTTGTACAATCTGTTCAAGATGGAACCGATTTAGCTTTAAATAAATTAGAGCATTACTACATGTATCGTCTTCCTTATTCTATCGTGACTGCATGTAAGTATGCTGTCAACTTAGCATGTAATCGAAAAAATTTAGGTATGGGATCCACAATTGCTGTCCCTCATGCTTTTAGTCGAAAATGCATTGATACAATTGGGTTTGATTCACTTATTTCACCAACCTTAAGTCAAGTTAAAACAATTTTATCAGGCTTGCATGTACAAAAAGTCCATTCTGTCGATGTTGACAAGATAAATCGAGTTCGACCAGAAAAACACTTCTCACAGGAAGGCTACCTTTCATTAGCAACACAGCAAATTATTGGTGATCATATAGAAGCAATTTCTTACCTCATCGAACAAAAAAGAAACACTGAATACTTTTAATTGTATATCCTTACCACCAAATAATATATGAATTCATTTTAAATATATAGCAAAATAAAAAAGATGGTTTGTAACCATCTTTTTTATCTTTACATCAATTCAAAAGAAAAGTAGAAGGCAGGCTTTTCATTTCTGTATTTTTCTTAAGAAGTTTGAAAAGAGAGGCTTGTTAATGAAGATGCAACACTTAAATCATCATTTAGTGTAATTGAGAAACATGCAACTAATGGTAAAGTAATTACAATTGATCCACTAGGACTAATTACAATTGTAGGACTTGTCCCACATGCACCCCCACAATCCACTACAGCGTCAATTCCACTACTAGGGGTAATTGTAATTTTAAGGCATACATCAAAACAAACATTATTCGTAGTACATGCCATAACTCTCCCTCCTTTCTTTTAACAATATATGCAGTTAATTAAATTCGGACACGACTCTCTTACGAAATTTTATAAATTAGATGTTATTTCACTCTTAGTTTCATTGAAAATTAACGTTTTATTAAACTATCTAAATCAAATAAAAAACTCAAATCATCCTTTACTAAAATAGAAACACATGCAATAAATGGTATTACATTAAAATTAGATGAACATTCATCATTGCATCTTACGAATATTTCTGCTCCACCATTTGGATTGACTTTAGTTTCTAAACAAATATTAAAACAACTTTTATTGATGCAAGACAAGATATTCTCTCCTTTCTTATATTTAATATCAATTTATACAGAAATAAAAATATCGTTACAGCTTTATTCACTCTTTACTTTTCATACTTAAAATAAAAAAAGATAAAAGCTTCTTCATGTATATAAAGAAGCCTTTACCTTTTTGTTACTTTCTCATTTACTATTAGTCAGTGAAAAATGCACTTCATTTGTACCTGAGCTAAAAATAATATAAATTTTTGATTTTAGTTTCATTGCAATACTAAATATCGTCAAGTTGCTTAAATGAAATGTTTACGTTACTCATGCAATAGACAAATTTACCTTTTAAAATAAATCTTTAAAATCCCTATTCTTCAATAGATATGAAAGTCCTTCTAAATGATCCCCAGTAATTCTCAATACAGCTGGTGGATGCCCTATCGTTGCAAAATGCTCTTGTGGCCGAATACGGTTTGGTTTCATTACATCTACAAAATGGACACATTCGACTTTATATCCTTTTAATATTGCCTTTACTTGCGCAACACACGATGTGTGAAGTGTATCCCAGCCGATTCCCTCTAAACATTTTCTACTAATAGCATGAGGAACAGCAATTGTGGATCCCACTCCTAAATCTTTACGCTTACAAGCAATATTCAACATATATTTATATAAATTTACAATATATAGAGGAAATCTAAGATTTAAATTTAAATCGTTTAAAGCCATATCACCCCCATCTGCAACAGCCTTCGTTAATGGATGAAGATCTTTTGCTGGAATAGCAAAATCAGCATCAATAAAGAGAAGTATATCCCCTGTGGCTTCTTGCGCACCAATTGCCCGTCCTACATCATGCCCTAATGTTTCTTGATAAACAATTACTGTAGCTCCTAATTGCTTAGCAATTGCTTCTGTTTGATCTGTTGATCCATTAATTACAACAATTATTTCTTTCGGTTCAATTTTTCTTGCCTCAAGAATAACTTCATTAATCGTTGCTTCTTCATTTTGTGCTGGTATTATAATTGATAACTGTTTTCCATTATAAATAGAGGAATTCATTCCCCATCCTTTATGAAAAAGTGAATAATTCTTTTGTTTTTTTAGTTGCTCTATAACTTCTCTTTTTCTTCCTCCATCTGTATAATTACCTCTATCATCTTTTCCTTGTAACCAACTCTCTAAAACTTTTACATTCTCATTAATCTCACGTACTTCTAATTTAGTTAGTTTATCTCTATAGAAAGAGGTTTGATTTACATTTAAAGAGGTTTTAGTAATTGCTGAAGAAGTGTGTACTCGCCACCCTTTCTGAATAAGAGTTACTTGGGATAGAATAGGGTTCTGCAAGATATCATATCCAATGTCTTCAATTGCTTTTTTAGTAATAGCATATGGCATAGATAACATCGAATCATATTTTAAATCCATACGTCCCAATACATCGTTTACTATTTTTCTATACACCATAGCAATGCTTGGCCATTCTACTCTCATCTTTTCAAAACAGACAGAGTCTATGTTATTCAAAATTACATCCTGTTCCTTTTTTAGTAGCGGTTCTATAAATCGTTCTAATTCTACCGAAAAAATAACATCTTCTCCATTTAAAAATAAGACTACATCACCATTGGTGATTTTTGCCCCATGAACTGGTGCTTTCCATTTACTTTTCTCCTCAATCACAACAACGTTACTTTCAACAAATGTTGGTATAGATTGTATAGCACTCATTCTGTCATCAGCTACAATAATAATTTCTAGTGGTTTTATATGCTGCAATTTATTTAAAATCTGATTCAACTTCGATTTTTCTTCTCCTAAAACTATAACGACTGATAGGTCCACTTCTTTTTGTTCTTCTTTCACAGTCTGATTAGGCTTTACTTTTTTTATATATTCAATTGTTTCACTCTTCCCTACAGCTGCATGCCCTGCTTTTTTATCAAAATATAAGTCTATTATAATTTGATTTACTTTCGTGTCTTTATCAAGTTGCTCTAATTCAGAAATAAAAGGTAATAAATGATTTTGTACATCAAATTCACACGCGAAATTTTGCAAAAAATAAATATTTGGTACATATTTAATGTGATTAAAAAATTTCACAACATTAATTCTTTCTCCAAATTTCTCTTCAACTTCTTCTCTTGATAAACCTGGATAAGATAAATCGAAAACTAGATTTACCGGTACAGGTATCCATTTTATTAAATTTGTTTGCGGATTATTAATGAAAGCTGTGGAACCTTTAACAAATCCAGCTAAAATTAAAGACATAAATCCTCCCCCAGAACTTCCATAAAACAAGACATTTTTTGAATCAACTTTTAACTTTATAAATAATATTTCTAGAATATTAGCTATATCTTGTAAATAAAATCTATTTAACTCCCCCTGTCCCCAACCTAAAGATAATTTTCCAAGATATAAAGTAGGGTCATTATAATATATAACAGTATCTTCAAATTCATCCATCCAAGAATGTCGATGAAAAATAGGTGGACCAATTGGCTGTTCTTGAAACCCACCTGCTCCGGATCCAAAAACAATTGTGTTATCAGCATTGGGCTTAATACGAATTAAAAATTCATACGTTACTTTATCCCAATCAACCTTGAGTATAAATGGCTCCGAAGTTTGAAAATCCATTTGCCATAATTGTTCATATGGAATGTTAATTATTTTATACTGGTCTAACAGTTTAATCACCCTTTCCATCCATTTCGAGTTGTTCTATCAAGTAAGAGAGCGCTTCAACATGATCACCAATTATTCTTAATACTGCTGGAGGATGTCCATTTTGACTTACATTTTCCTTTAAACGAATTCTATTCGGTTTTACAACATCAACATAATGGACACATTCTACCCTATACCCTTGTAATATAGCTTTTACTTGTGCAAGACTAGGACATAGTAAAGTTTCCCATCCTATTGCATCTAAGCATGATTTACTCATTGCATGTGGAATAGCTACTAATGAGCCATTACTTAATTCTGGACGACCATATGCTAAATTAAGCATATATTTTACAATATCCACAACATAAAAAGGCGGATTGAGCATTGGATTCAAATCATTTAACGCTATGTCTACGCCATCTAAAACTGCTTTTGTAAAGTGATGCAAATCACTTCCTGAAACACTAAAATCACCATCAATAAATAAGAGAATATCTCCTGTAGCTTCAAGCGCCCCAATAGCACGTCCAACATTATGACCAAGTCGTTCGTTATATTTAATAATAGTGGCACCAAGTCTTTTAGCTATGTCAGCTGTATGATCTGTTGAACCATTTACAACGACAATTATTTCTAGCGGTTCTATTTTTCTTGCCTCAAGTATTACTTGTTCTATAGTTTCTTCTTCATTTTGCACCGGTATAATAACAGAAAGTTGCTTCCCGTCATAAATTGAAGAATACATTCCCCATCCTTGATGATAGGAAGGGTATTGCTTGGATTCACCTAGCTTTTGAATAATATCCCTTCTTTTTCCTGCATCAGTAAACCCTACTCTTCTTCCTTTTTTCTCTATCCATTTAGATATACCACTTAAATATCTTTCTACTTTCTCTTTTTCATTTTTTGATAACTCTTTTTTTATTAAATATCCTTCTTCCTCTATAGTCTCATCTTTAGATAATGTATTAATTGCATATTGATCGTTAATCCGCCAGCCTTGATTCACAATCTTCATATGAGATAAAACGATATCTTCCATATAATCAAAGCCGATATTTTCCACCACTTCCTTCGTAAGCGCATATGGCAATGAAAGTATTGAATTGCTTTTTAAATCTGGTCGTCTTAAGATTTCATTTAACATTTTTCTCCATACAATATCCATATTTGGACATTTACCTACTTCTATCAATTTATCTATTTTATTTAAAACTACATCGGCCTGATTTGTAACAATTGGCTCAATAAATCTCTGCATTTCATTTGTGGATAATGAAAAATTGCCATCTAAAAATAATAAAATATCTCCTTTTGCTGCCTTTATACAAGCATCATATCCTTGATAATGCGCACTATATTTGTTCATTAAAACACTATGACATCTATATTTCGTTGCTATTTCATACAATTTACTTTTATCATTAGGGGCTAAAATTATAATTTCAATTGGTTTTAGTTTCCATGCTGCGTTAATTAAATCTTCTACTAGTTGCTCTCGATCATTATACGAAATAATAACCGTTAACGATTTCATTACAATCCCCCTTTTTTACACATTATGTGGCATGAACCATCATTCATATGAACTTAAAATATTAAGTATTACAATTCACTCTAAATTTGCTACTTTATTAACATATTCAAAAGTGAACTATACTGTGTGAAAACAAACGTCTATTTTTGAAAATATAAGCTCTACACTTTCCTTCTTCCTCTTATAATTATGTGTTACAACTGTACCCATTAAATATATAAAAAGAGTCCTAATTTCTTTAGGACTCTTTTAAGTTAATTTATCAATTTGATTAATTTTATAATCTACATTTTCCCATGTTATACCTCTATCCGTTGTAGTAAATATTTCTTTTTTACTACACGCCCAGCCATTATGCTGATTTAAAAAATGTAAACAAAATACACTTTTTAATAATGGATTACTTGATAATTCAATCCATTCTAATCCTTTTTTCTTTATTTGATATACTCCTCCGTTTTCTCTATTTATAACCCAACCATAATGTGAACTAAAAAAAGATACGGCCACTTTACTAGTGTTCATCTTTTCATTTGAAATATGCCACGTATTTCCATTATCTAATGAGTAATTCATAAAAAATATATTATTATTTATTTTAGTTGGTATTGCTAACAAATTATTTTTATAAATTGCTTTGTAAGCCATGGAATTTCCATTAATAGTTCCTTCAATACTTGGAACATCTTTTATAGGGCTCCAACTTTTACCCCCATCTATTGTTTTGAATACCGTTGATTTTTCATAATTCTTTTGTAAAGAAATAAAACCAACTAATCTATTTATAAATGTTACACCTGAAATACTATCACTAATATTTATGTTTCTTATTACTTTCCATACTCTTCCTTTAGATTTTGTATAATACAAATTATGCTGAAATTTATTCGATTTAAGTTTTCTAGATAATATAATCCATATGCTCCCCATATTTGTGGCATGCATTTGTACTTGCACATCAGTCGACAGTTCCCAATTTTCTTCAATTGGTAAAATAAATTTTTTCCATTTCCCTCCTCTATTAACTGTATAAAATATGGCAGGCTCTCGATTATCATCTACTTTTGTTAAACCATACGCCCAAGAACTACGAGAGTTTATTGGATATACGGATAATATAATTGAATTAGGAGGATTGACAACATCCCACTCTACTCCTCCGTTTCGAGTAAATAAAATGGCTTGCTTATTATTTGAATGTTGAATACCAGCCCAACCAAATCTATCAGTCCTCATTTGTAAGGAAGTAAATCGAATATCATTATTCTCCAACATATCACCTCATTCTCATCATATATATATTGGTATGTTATTTTAAAAAAAACGTTCTATCATTTTTATTTATATCACCGATTTTTAACTATTACCTATATATCTATCTAATCTCTTTAATGAAGTTTTAATTTCTTAACTATTAAATGCATGCACTTTATTTCTTCAACCACATTTATATCAAAAGTTGAGAACACTTCATAATAATTCATACTAAAAAAAGCTATCTTATAAAAGATAACTTTTAATTTTTTATATTTAATTACATACAGGATATATCAAACTTTTACGAAATTGTTAAAGCGGCTACTGTAGCAATACAAGTAATAAATTGATTAACAAACGCGTCAATTTCTTCTTTCGTAATAATATATGGTGGCAGTAACCGAATGATATTCCCTTGCGTGACATCAACTAATATACCTTTCTCCATTAATTCTGCCTGTAATTTCTTCACATTTTCATTCGTATCATTCAAACTAATTCCAAACATCATACCAGCATGACGTACTTCCCCAATATAATAAGAATTTTCATTCTGAATTTCTTGCAATCTATCATTTAAATATAGTGACGTTTCATAAGCTTCTTGCATTAAACCATCTTCAATCAATGTATTTAATACCGTTAAACCTAAAGCTGTTCCCATTGATGAATGTGCAAATGTTGTGCCGTGATCTCCTGGTGAAAATACATCACATAACTTTTCACCTACAATAATTCCGCCGAGCGGTATCCCGCCTCCTGCACCTTTACCAATTTGAATAATATCCGGTGTAATCTTGAAATTTTGATAAGCAAATAGTTTACCAGTTCTCCCCATACCACTTTGCACTTCGTCAACTATTAGAAGTACATTGTATGTATCGCAAAGATGTTGAACGCTTTGCAAATATTCACTTGATAAAGGATAAATCCCCCCGCTTCCTAAAACAGGCTCTAGCATAATTGCAATCGGATTTTCATTTATAATTGTTTCTTCTAATTGCTCTATATTTTCACGTTCCACTTCATATACAGGAATCGATGTTTTAGGGAAATTTTGATATATACTTTCTTGTCTCGTAAAATGAAGTGCTCCTAACGTTCGTCCGTGGAAACTTCCCTTTAGAACAACTACTCCATTTCGTTCTTCATTCGAAATAGATCTATATTTATCAATTAATTTTAATGTCGTTTCTGTCGCTTCCGTACCAGAGTTCGTAAAAAAGACCTTTCCGTTTTGTAAAGAGCACTCTACTAATTTCTTTGCATACTCAATCGCAATTGGATTTAAAAAATGAAACGGTAGATGCAACGATTTCGTAACTTGCTCCATTGTCGCTTGCACGATTTTAGGGTGATTGTATCCTAATACGTTCACTCCGACACCAGAAAATAAATCTAAATACTCTTTACCATCCACATCATAAAGCTTGCATCCTTCTCCTCTTTCTATTGCTACTTTCGTGCGACAATACGTAGACATCATATATTCTTTATCTAATTGAAACCAATCCGACATTTTAAATTCCTCCTAGTTATTTTCCCTGTTTATTTATGCTCATTCTCTATAAAATCATGTATAAATTCATTTTTAAGATTGAAATTTCAAAAGTAATTTTCTTCCCGATATTCATTTTTCCATAATTTCTTCTATTTCAACAGGTCCACTACATGCGTGTTTTTTTCATCTAGCGGTCTTTTACTATTTTGAACTCTGCCTGTCATACATAATCAAGTCTATAAAATCATATTTAGTAACAATGGACAAAAAGATTTGGAGGCTATATTGATGGATGAAAACTATGATAAACAGAGGCAATCTTTACTAGGGAAAGACTTTAATGATAATGGAAAACGTAATGAACAAGCTATATTTCACTCTCAAACAGTTGGTTCACGTGGACCTGTTTTAGAGCAAGATAGTGTGCTTCACGAGGCATTACAAGAATTTATTCACGAAAAAATTTTAGAAAGACCTGTTCACGCAAAGGGTTTTGGTGCATTCGGTTATTTTCAAACGATCTATCCAATGTCTGAACATACTAAACTAAGTTTTCTACAACATTCTAATGAGAAAGTTCCTGTTATGGTGCGGTTTTCATTAGCTGTTAGTACGAAAGGAACACCTGATACTGCTAGAAATGTACGCGGTTTTTCTACAAAATTTTATACAAAAGAAGGTATTTTCGATCTATTATGTAATCACATTCCTGTCTTTTCTGTTCACGATCCGATGCGTTTCCCTGAAACAATTCAAGCGTTGTCACCTTCACCTAAAAATAACTTAATAGACCCTAATAGATTTTGGAATTTTGTCGCTAGAGCACCCGAAGCGATTCATTTCGTTGTCCGTCTGTACTCTGATGCTGGTACAGCCAAAAGTCTTCGCCGCATCCCAGGACATAGTGTAAATACATATGTTTGGAGAAATACTGAAGGTAAGCGAAAGTATGTAAAGTATCATTGGTATCCATTTGAAGGTGTACAATTCATTACTAGTGAGGAAGCAAATAAACTGGCTGCCGAAAACCCTGATTATAGCGGGAAAGATTTATATAATACAATTGAAAATGGTAAGCCAGTAGAATATGGTTTATACGTCCAACTCATGGACCCGAAAGATGAAGCACATCTTTCTTTCGATCCTTTAGATGATACAAAAATATGGGATGAAAAAGCGTATCCTCTCATACCAGTCGGCAAAATGGTATTAAATAAAAACCCTGAAAATTATATGGAACAAGTAGAAAAAGTCGCTTTCTCCCCTTCTAATTTACTGGACGGTGCAGAACTATCAGATGATAAAATGCTGCAAGGACGTGCTAACATTTATAGTGATTCCCAAAGAAGAAGAATTGGTCCTGAATTTCGTAAATTAGCAATTAACCAACAGCAAGATTGGACACCCGTTAATCAAATAACAAGCAGTGACGGAAGGTACGTTGAAGGTAAACTTGAAAGGACTTCTATAACGAAACAAGATGACTTTACACAAGCTGGTGAATTTTATACGAATTTACAACCAATAGAAAAAGAACATCTTGCTGAAAACTTAGCTAGTGACTTAAAGATTATTTCCGATGATATTAGAAAGATAGTTTTAGGGTATTTTCATACAGTGTCTGATGATTTGGTGAAAAAGATTGAAAGTGCAATGCAAAAGCTTTAAAAATAAATAAAAACGTCATTTTAATCATTAAAAATGACGTTTTTTTATGGCGAAATTACTAGGGGTTTCTATCGCTTCATTTACAACGATTAATGAAATTTTTCTCCTTCAAAGTTTCCTTTATTTCATTTTATATTATGGTACTCATTTCTCTTTTTCATATAATCTTTTTCACATTGCAACGGCTTGAATTTCACTTTTTTCCCTTTCTTCTTTTTCGTTTTTATAACGAGCCATTCCCCTTTTTCAACATCTAGTTTTAGACGTTTCATTACATTGATATTATCTTTTTCTTTATAAAGTAAAAATGCTTCTTGCGCACTCACAAATAAGCTAGGCTGCTCGCTAAATCCACCACTATCATAAATTTTAGTTAGCGAATTATAATAAGAATCATTTTCCCTTCCACCATACATCAAATGGGCAGCCTCCAAGTTTCTTTTACTAACTTCCCAAAAACTATGTTCATCAATATTTAAATTAAATGTGTTTTTAATGTCCTGCATTATATTCTTCACATGCTTTTCATCTCGAATTTTTCTTTCTTCAATACAATCCGAAGATAATTCCGGTGCATCAGATTGGGAATGCACAACGTGTTGTATTGATACACACAGAATAAATATGCTTAAAATGTATAATATTTTTTTCATATTTACATATCACCTCAAATGATTTATATACTATATCATTTGAGGCTTACAATATTCTTATGCTAGAAATGAGAAAGATCCTATAAAATAAATCTTTTATAGGATCTTTCCATCTAATATTGCTTTATCAAATTCACCGGCGAAGCAATTACCTTACTACTTTTCACATCATATAACCCTATCGGTGTTACCCGTATAAATGGCAAGTGCGTCGCAGAAAAGAATAAAATTGTAAATGCTGGATCGTTATATGCGTAACCTCGCTCTTGCAGTAAGTTCACCATCTTTTTCTCTTTCTGTATTAACTCTCTCATTTTTAATTCAGACATAATCCCGAGTAATGGTAATCTAATTTCATGTAACACTTCATTTTTTTCAGCGATTACAATCCCGCCGCCGAGCTCTTTTACTCTATGAAAAGCAGTAAGCATATCATCTTTGCTCTTACCAACAAGAATGATGTCACCTGTACCGGAATAAGAGCTAGCAAGGCCCCTTAATTCTTTCGCAAAACCTTTCACAACTGTATTCAATCGCCAACTGCCATCACGAGCAATCATCATAAGGAAACATTCATCATGATTTATGGACAATTCATCACAGTCTAAGTCGATTTCACTAACGTATGGTTTTGTTATAACGTTATTTAATAAGTGTATACCCGTATTATTAGAGAAAATCATATCCTCTTTTTCTATGGACCAATCTAATGTTAATGAAGTTACTTTACATTCATTCCAGTCTATATGTAATGATTTATGTGTATTTACACCGTCACGCTTCACCCATTGCCCCTTTGCAATTACGCTCGTTGGTACCGGGTTTTCTTTACTTTCTAAAATATTGATATTAGCAATTCTACCTGTCGCAATCGAACCATGTAAGTGCTCCATGTTATAATAACGAGCAATATTATAACTTGCCATATGATAAGCATCTATTACCGGCACCCCTTGTTTTATCGCGGTAGAAATCATAATGTTTGTCATTCCATTTTCATAAAATGAAGGATGTGAACCATCTGTAGTAAGCATGAATCTATCAAACTGCTTAACACCTAATTCCAGCAATTCCTTCAATAAAACTTCTAAATCTGGGCGTATGGAAGAATTCCTAAGAGAAACAATGTAACCTTGCATAAGACGAGTTAACGCTTCCTGCCCTGTCATCGCTTCATGATCGCAATCCGTACCTAACAGTTTTAATTTCGCTAAAGTTGCTTCAGATGCTCCTGGGAAATGTCCTTCCACTTTTTTCTGTAATCGTTTTGTTTCCTGCACCCAATCTAACATTTCATCATCGCCATGTAATAACTTTGGCCATGCTGTTAGCTCACCGCCTTGCAGAACTGCTTCATGTTTCAGCCATTCTATTATTTCTTTACTATTAA
Organism: Bacillus sp. CCNWLW194; assembly: GCF_037120585.1. Classification (NCBI taxonomy): domain Bacteria; kingdom Bacillati; phylum Bacillota; class Bacilli; order Caryophanales; family Bacillaceae; genus Bacillus; species Bacillus sp. CCNWLW194. The sequence goes on from NZ_JBBBBL010000006.1 coordinate 281,289, forward strand.
ATAAAGATTCACCGTTTTGCAGTTCAGTTTGTCCATCAAAACGGCACCACCAATACATACTAGCTGGAACCTTTGTAAATTCATCTAATAAATGAAATGATTCTTCACGCTTTAATGTGAAAAATAAAGTTAAATTATCATTAATAAAAGTTGTTGTCCCAAATTGCATCGCATGATTTGCTAATGTCTCTGGATTATACAACTGATACGGATGTGCATGTGGTTCTATGTAACTAGGAACTACATACTTTCCATCACAATTAATGACTTCACATTCATGTAGTTGCGCTGGCAGCTTTTCTCCTACATATATAATACGGTCATCATAGATCCAAATATTTGCTTGCATCCATTCACGCATATAGGAGTTTAAGTATGTTGCATTCTTTAATAATTTGTGTGGGCTTTTTGTACCATCTATTATTTCAACATGTTCTCGTAATTGTTCGTTACTCCATCTAAACTGATTTTGTCCCAATGTATTTCACTCCAAATCAATTTACTTTTATTTATTAAAACAAAAATAATTAACAAACTGAAGTATTATCCATTCATAACTCCCCTGTATAGCCGCTATATCTTTCATTATATGAAATAATCGAAAAAATAACAATTTTACAAACATGAAACATACCTCTTTGATCTGCAATAAAAAGGATGTCATGCAACTGACATCCTTTTTATTTTTATGCTAAACTATAAGATTGAATCGCACTTGTATCGTATTTATGTTCTACATATACTTGATGCCATCGCCTGAATGTTAATACTGTCCTTATTTGTTAAATTTAAAAAACATATCTTTTATTTACAACTATAGCGAATTCCCATTCACTTTCTTTTCATCTATTTATTAAATTCAACTTGCATCATTTTATCAAACTGTGTAAGAATATCAACCTGACCTAAAGAGTTAACATTAACAGCAAATGTATGCTTGCCTCCAATTACTCCACCAGCAAAAGTCATAAACCCAGGAATTGATCCTCCGTGACCCCAAACTGAGACACCATTTGGAAGTTTAGTCTCATAGATTCCAAGACCATATCCATCACCAACCCCTTTTCCTTCTACAGGAACTGTAGTAAGCATTTCTTTTAGCTCTCGTTCCTTCAGTAACTTACCACTGAGTAAAAATGAAAAGAATTTATTTAAATCATCTGCATTAGATATCATGTCTCCAGCTGCATTAGCTAAACTCGGATTATAATCCGTAATGTCTTTCAATTCGCTCGTTTCTTCGATTTTCACATACCCACGAGCATGATTCTTTCCTGGGATGACGGGTGAATTTCCTGGTAAAAACGTATTTGACAAGTCCAAAGGTTCAATTATTCGCTTTTCAATTTCTTCCGCATAACTATTACCAGTTATTTTTTCAATTAGCATTCCCAATATTACATATCCTGTGTTTGAATACAACCAATCTTTACCCGGCGAGAAATCTGGAGGCAGAGAAAGGCCTATTTTCACTATTTCTTCTGCTGTATACGTTTTTTTCGAATTCATTATGTCAGCGTCTTTTGACTTTAAATATTCAGCTATACCACTCGTATGATTCAAAAGTTGTCGTATCGTAATTTGATTTCCATCATACCCATTTCCTTGTATAAGACCCGGCAGCCACTTTTCAATTGGATCGTCAAGTTGTACGCGATTTTCTCCTACTAATTGAAGAACAGTCGTGGCGGTAAAAGTTTTCGTCACACTACCAATCCGAAAGCGATAATCCGATTTCACCGGTTTCTTTGTATTTAAATCCGCCACACCAGCAGTATAACTATTAATTTTCCCTTTATTAGACGTCTTAGCTAATACCCCTGGCGCCCCAATTTGTAATGTTTCCTGCATTACTTGTTTCCATCCATTCCGATTCTTTTGATCATGTACTTGTGATGAATTAGAAATACTTTGAGTAGAATCTGCTTTCACAGTAAAACCAGGTGTAAATAGAGTAGTACCCGCTAATAAAACTGTCAAACTCGCTAACTTCATTGAATTACATTTTTTCATAAGGTTTCTCTCCCCTATTCATATCGTATTGATTCAAGCTATACTTTTATCCTATATGATAAAACTCTCTTTTTTCTTATCCATTCCTTACGAAATACTTACGTTCAAATTTTGTTGCGCTAAGCTGAGAAAGAATTATGTATGAAAATAAAAAGGGCATAAAAAATAAGGACAGTCCCTTAACTGCCCTATTTTTATTTCACCTTGTCTTAATTATTTTAAAATGAATAAAAAAAGAACATGTTTTCACTTTTATGTAAACACGTTCTTTTTTATTTAAGTAACTAATCTATATTCACCTTTACCATCCTGCACTAGCGTTCATACCATTTCCGATAATAGAAAGTAATAGTGGCCATAATACTGGTCCTAACGTAAGTAGTAGATTTAGAAGTATAAGCATTCTATATCCAACGGTGAAATTGTGATTTTTACGATTAACAAATACGAGACTGACTAATGATATTATGGTCGTTAAAAATAATACTAACATTACCAACCAATACCACACCATTAAACTGAGACTCCATGGAGTTAATAGCTCGTGTATGATACAAAATGAGATTCCTAATACAGCAAAACTAAAGCTAGTCACCGCTGTTTTTATAAGCCATTTACTTATTTTTTTATCGTATGTATTTTTACAATATAAATCTATTAAAGTAAATAAAGATAAATATGCCATTACTACGCCTATCCAAGACAATAACCAGTCTCCATCCCCTTTGAATAATAAGAACAGCAACCAACACATACCTACTGCAGAAAAAACAAAGGAAATAAGTATGCTTTTTAATACCGATTTCATTACATTTTCACACCCTTAAAAACTTAAAAATTAATTATAATTTATAAAAATTAAGTATAGGTTAACACGTAATGAAGTATAAGTAAATAAAGTTAATTTACAGTTAATTTCTTTTTTTATTTGAAGACGGTTTCATTTTTACAACAGTTAAGGCTTCAATAAAGCGTAATATATATGTATTTCGCCTATTTCTCACGCTTACAAATTTATGTCATACAAAATGAGTTTCTGAGAACTTATCTCAACAAATGTTCCTTTCGGATATGGTACTCCCTCAATATCAAGAGTAAATATACTTTGGCCAATTTTAAAACCACAACATCCATGCTCAAAAAATGTTTCCACTTCACAAACTATAATTGTGGAATTTCTATTATTTTTAATACAGTATTGCTTTTTGCCCAACTTATTAACATCTTTTCTCCACACTACTACATCTCGTATTTCTAGCTCGACATAATATTCTCGACCTTCTATTGGAGTTTTTCCATTCCAACTAGCTTTTCCACAACCAAACGCGGAAGAAAAGCTTACTACATTCTGGTCATTATATATTCCTTCATTTTTTATAATTTTAATTTTCACAGATTTCACCTCTGAATTGGAACTTTAACAAAACTCTTTATTAGCTCGTAATCTCATATTTCTTCATGTTAATGATGTATTTGTTGTACCCCACATTACTCAGTGATATTGGCTGCTCTCCATTCCTTAAAACAGCAGTATGTATTTGACGATTTTCATGCTAACTTCTCCGTTCTACTACTGTATATAATCTTTTAAAGCCAATATTTCTTCTCTATTGTAATCAACCATTGCCAAGAAATACTCGTCAAAATTCTTAAACCTATCTATTTCTTCTCCTGCAAACCAAATGATTTCACCTGGTCTATATGAATTTGGTAAACATAAAACAAATAAGTCCTTATCAAATTCAGAGACTGCTATTGGTAATAACTCCTGCCTTACAACGCCACTTTCTTTTAAAACATCGTCATCAATAACTGTTAATAACATTTGAGCGTACTCCATTATAGTTGATTGCTTCAGTTGTTCTATACCAAATAAGTCCACAGTTTGATAAAAGCCTTTCCAACCATTGGCATATTTTAGAAAATCTCTATATTTTAAATCAAGTTTATAACCCCATTCTTTTTCAAAAGCATACACATACTCTTCACTGGCTCCTACTTCAGGAAAGTGATGTGGCCATATTTGCTCGATATCTTGCTTCATTAACTCTTGCTTCACTAAAACTAAAGTTGTTATCCTATCTTTCCAGTTAATCACCTTTTAGTCCTCCACTATAAATTTAAATCCAGTAGATTTACCTATTAGTTATCTATTAGCCCGTACTTCAAAATTCAACCAACTATGAGGATTCAGTTTTCCATCTAAGTTGTATTAAACGTAAGACAAATTTCTTTGTCATAATTATTTATTTTATCATTAATTTCTATTACAAAAGATAAGAAAACCATCATTGTTCCAACATAACTATGTCGAGAATAGATTCCACTTATGCAAAAAAGATGACCCCAGCAACACGCTAAAGTCATCTTTTTCTATCTCATTATTTTACTAACTCTCCATTATAAACTTTTATGTCAAGAGGAGCAGTTAAAAATTGTGGTGCTTTGCTAACGAAAGATGTGAAGTGTTCACTCGTATTATGACTCGCAACTGCTGCTTCATCTTTCCATACTTCTACCATCGTATAAACACTTTCTTTTTCTGTATCTTTATATAAATCATAAGACACATTTCCACTTTCTTCTCTTGAACCATGAAGTAGTGGCTGAATTTGTTCTAAAAATGATTGTTGTTTCGCTGGATCTACTTGAAATATTGCGTGAATAATAATCATGGTGTTTCCCCTCTCATCTTTCACTTATTTAAGTTCTTTTATAAAATTATTTCCACTCTGCAACTTTTTCAATTGGAAGACGTACTGATTGGTAACCACTGTCAGCAGCTTTTCCAATTGAAATTAACATTACTGGTACGTGACGTTCTTTATCTAGTCCGAAAGCTTCTGCGATTTGATCTTTCTCAAAACCACCAATTGGGCAAGTGTCATAGCCGTGAGCACGAGCTGCTAGCATAAATTGCATTGCTACAAGACCACCGTCAATTAGTACTGTATCTTTCATTACTTCTGGTGTAACCATTGAGAAATAAGCTGAAAGTTTTTTCATTTGATCTTCTTTTACTTCTGCTGGCATAAGTCCACGCTCTACTGCTGTACCGTAAATTTCTTCTGCGTTATCAAAGTTGTTTAAATCACCAAATACAGCGATCATTGCTGAAGATGTTTCTACTTGAGATTGATTGAATTTCGCAAGTGGTGCAAGTGTTGCTTTCGCTTCGTCACTTTCAATCACAAGGAATCTCCATGGTTGCATGTTTACTGATGATGGTGCAAGTGTTGCTTCTGTAAGAATTTCTGTCATTTCTTCTTTGCTAATTTTCACTGAAGGATCGTACTTACGGATTGAACGGCGTCCTGTTAAAATTTCGTTAAAATCATTTGTTTTTACTGAGTTAGTCATAGTTGTATTCTCCCTTTTTTATAATTCTTTTATGTTTTGTTGAATGCGGTCTAACATCGTTAAAAGATTGTCGCGTTCTTCTTCACTTAATCCTTTAAATGCTGAAGTAGCGAAACGCTCTTTTTCCTCTTGATATACTTGAATTTTATTTCGCCCCTCTTCTGTAAGAGAAACTAACGTAATTCTGTTATCTTCTGGATTTTTACGTCGTGTAATCATTCCGTTTGCTTCCAGCTGTTTTAAATGCCTCGTAATCGCAGCATTATCAATATTCACTTCTTGCTGAAGTGCTTTTTGACTAATTTCACCTACTTCATATAACTGAAGTATAAGCTCTAATCGAGACTGGCTCATACCCGTACACCCTTCAAATTTCGAACTTACTTCTTTATTTAGAAAGTGTAATTTATATAAAATAATCGCTTCTTTTGAGCATGAACTCGTCAAATTACCTCCTCCTTTACATCCAATTCAAAAACGTTTGATGTATCAATAGTTGATATGTCAATTAATATAATCTATATCGATTTAGAATGCAAGCTTTTTGTTTTCATTTTTATTTTTCCAAATTAAGGCGCTTTGTAGCGTTACAAAAAATGGGAATTACATTATAATAGTAATAATTTAAATGGCTGGAGAGTGATTGTAATGCGGCAATACACAAATAGAAATGAGGAAATGAAAATGGGAAATGAAATGAGGATATTTATAAATGACAACAATAAATATAGGGATTGTCGCGCACGTAGACGCTGGCAAGACGAGTTTGACTGAGCGTATTCTTTTTGAAACGAATATGATTAAAGAAGTTGGCCGAGTTGATAGCGGAAGTACGCAAACTGACTCAATGGAATTAGAAAGACAACGCGGCATTACGATTAAAGCATCTGTCGTTTCTTTCTTTATAAATGACTTAAAAGTAAATGTCATAGATACACCTGGACACGCTGATTTTATCGCTGAAGTGGAGCGATCATTCCGCGTTTTAGACGGTGCAATTTTAGTTATTTCTGCCGTAGAAGGTGTGCAAGCACAAACTAAAATTTTAATGCGGACATTACAGAAACTAAACATACCGACTGTTTTATTTGTAAATAAAATAGACCGTAGTGGCGCAAATTCAGAAAAAGTCGTGAAACAAATAAAAGCGATTCTTTCGAATAATGCTTTCCCCTTCTACTCTGCGCAAAACGAAGGAACAAAGGAAGCTCGTATTATCGAATATAAATCATATGAAGATTGTATAGAACGATTAGCGCCATATAATGAATCACTGCTTGCATCATATGTAAATAACGAAATAATTCCGGACGCGCTATTAAGAAACGAACTAAAAAAGCAAATACAGCAAGCAAATGTGTACCCAATCTTTTTCGGTTCAGCAATGACGGGTATAGGTGTAACTGAACTGCTCGAAAATATTCCGTCCTTATTTCCAGCTAATAAGTCGGCAGAAAATGAAATATTATCCGGTGTTGTTTTTAAAATTGAACGTGAATCTTCTGGAGAAAAAATTGCTTACGTAAGAGTTTTTTCTGGTAGCTTACACGTTAGAAAATATGTGGATATACAGCGTGGTGAGTCTCTACCTCATAAGGAAAAGATAAAAAAAATGTGCATGTTTCATAAGGGAAATGCCGTTCAAACTTCTACCGTTCCTAACGGTGAATTTTGTAAAATATGGGGACTGAATGATATTAAAATTGGTGATATTATCGGTGAACGGACGGATTATATAAAGGATATTCACTTTGCCGAACCACAAATGGAAGCTGCCATTGATGCCGTGCCTAAAGAACAAATTCATGATTTATACGCTGCTCTTATGGAACTATGCGAAGAAGATCCTCTCATTAAAGTGTGGAAAGACAATGTTCATAATGAACTATACATTCGTCTTTTCGGTGAAGTACAAAAAGAGGTTATTGAAACAACACTTTATGAGAAATATAATTTACAGGTTACTTTCTCAAATACACGAGTTGTCTGTATTGAGAAACCAATTGGCATTGCGAATTCCATTGAAGTAATGGGAGAAAAAACGAATCCATTTTACGCGACAATTGGTTTTAAAATTGAGCACGGTGAACTTAATTCTGGTATAACATATAAATTAGACGTTGAACTCGGCTCACTACCTTTAGCATTTCATAAAGCGATAGAAGATACTGTATTTCAAACGTTAAAACAAGGATTATACGGATGGGAAGTTACGGATATTATCGTTACGTTAACTCATACTGGTTATGCTAGTCCTGTTACAACAGCGAGTGACTTTAGAAACTTAACACCGCTCGTATTAATGAATGCTTTAAAGCAAGCTGAAACATATGTATATGAACCAGTAAATGAGTTTGAATTAACTGTACCTGAGCACGCAATTAGTACCGCAATGTATAAGCTCGCTGCCATTCCAGCAACCTTTGCAGAGCCTATATTCAATAATGATTCTTACCAGTTAACAGGATCATTACCTGTTGCGAAAACAGAGAATTTCAAACGAATGCTCCATTCATTTACTGAAGGAGAAGGTATATTTACAACGAAGCCAGCTGGTTTCACAAAGTTGACGGCTCCCTTCCCTATTCGAAAACGTGTTGATTATAATCCTCTGAACCGGAAAGATTATTTGCTTCATGTTTTGAAAGCTTATTAATTAACAAATAGAAAAAAGCGCCCTCTTGTATGATATATTCCTTACTAGAGGGCGCTTTCTTCATACAATATTAAGGTAGGGCTGGTTCAAACTCCCCTGTAATTGTTTGATATCCATTATTGTTCTCATATTCCTGTTTCCGCTCTAACCCGAATTTTTCTAAAATAGGAAGATCATTTGTTGAAAATACATAACTATTTTCTAGTGCAACGTGTTCGTGCCATGCCCAGTTTGGTACGACAAAGAAATCTCCTTTAGACCAGTCAAAGCGAACACCATTAATTATCGTATATCCTGATCCTTCATGCACATGATAGATTGATGCATGTGTATGGCGATGCGCTTTTCCTTTGAATCCCTTCGGCAATTTTTGCATCCAAGCTGCAATCGTTGGACACGCTGTTTCACCATTCGATGGATTTATATATTCAACCGCATAACCATCGTATGCATCTGGTTCAAAACGACTTAATCCATTAAGTGCCGCTTCCGTCCCTGCCCATTTATAAGAACTAAGTGGAGCTTTCTTTGCATATCGGTCCGAAACCGGTCGAACCATTCCACCTTCATAGCGCTGAGTAGTATAATTGTCCGGCACATTGGGCTGTTCAATTTTTTCTGGATATGGCTCGAAGAACGTACCACCAAGATAATAAATGGTCGGAATATCAAGGCAATCCATCCAAATCATCGGTTTGTCACCTGTATGACCATGTCCATGCCAAAGACCATTTGGCGTTGTTAAGAAGTCGCCCCGTTCCATGAAAATACGCTCTCCTTGCACAATTGAGTAAGCCCCTTCTCCCTCCATGACGAAACGTAATGCATTTTGAACGTGCCGATGTGATGGAGCAGTTTCTCCAGGTTGTATCAATTGAACCGCTGCATATAACGTTTGTGTAGTCGATGCCCATCCCCAAGGTTTTCTATAGTTAAGTCCTGGATTTTGTAAGTAAATGGCCCGGCGTTCTCCCCCTCGGTCTGGTGTAAATATTTGCGTTGCTTCCGTTAACTTTTTTTGAAGCAATTCAGATTTCCAAAGGTATGCTTGTGCATGAGGTTCCGGTGTATGTTTCATTAAATCTGGGATCGCGTTCCATAGCGGGCCAAGATGGTATTGTTCGATATCACGATTGAAATCTTGTACAAGGTCACTTTCAAAAAAAGCATTTTTTTCCGCCATTTTATTTGCCTCCTTTATCGGTCATTAAACTTACATAAATTCCGCTCGATTTGTTTATAATGCTTTTCTGTATGTTCTACGATGAGGTGATTCACAATAAAATCAATCGACTTATTGGTAAAACGAGGATTACGACTCGGAGCCTGAATCTTTAACTCTTCGTCTGTTAATGTGGTCAGTACTTTTTCTATGGTGAGTGGTATAGAAGACAGCTGCTCAATGACTTCTTCTATAGTCTGATTATGAATATTCTCTTCTGAAACCGCTTGTAGGCGCACTTCATCCGTTAAACCACGGCCCCATAAATTTTCATGATTTACTTTAATATTACTAATTTCTTTTGCCCAATACGGAATAGCTTCTGCTACATGTGTAATGATCTGCATAATTGACCATTCATCTTCTGAAGGTTTCCAGTAGATGATTTCCTCTGATAAAGGCTTAACGATCATTTTTATCTTATTGATTGATTCATAAATAGACTCGGCCGCATGGGCTTGTAAGTTTTTCGTCATAGCACTGGCACCTCTAACTTTTGTCTCACTTTATTTTCTAATACACCTACTCCATCAACTTCGATTCGAACGATATCTCCATCTTTAAGAAATACTTGCGGATTACGTGCAACTCCTACACCACCTGGCGTACCTGTTAAAATGACGTCCCCTGGCTCTAGTGTCATTAGACTAGATAAAAACGAAACGAGATATTGTACCGAGAATACTAAATTAGCAGTATTAGACTGTTGACGTTTCTCTCCATTTACCGTTAATATGATTTCCAAACCAGATGGGTTCTTTAATTCATCTGAAGTAATTAACCATGGCCCCATTGGAGCACTTCCTTCAACACTCTTCCCTTGAAGCCATTGAATTGTACGGCGCTGAATATCACGATAAGTAATATCATTTACAATTGTGTAACCAGCTACATATTGGAGGGCATCTCCTTCCGAAACATTTCGGGCACGCTTTCCAATTACAAAAGCAAATTCAGCTTCATAATCTAATTGTTCTGAAATCGGATAAAACGGAATATCATCTTGCGGGCCGACTACTGTATTCGCAAATTTTGCAAAGATAACCGGAAAAGCAGGTAATTCGCGTTTCATTTCCAAAATATGTTCACGATAATTGTGACCTACACATATAATTTTTCCTGGCGAAGGTACCGGAGCCTCAATTTTCACTTCACCTTCTTCAAATACCAATTTTTCTTTATGGTTTTTCATAAGTGCATAATCAATTGCCTCTTTTGCTAAATTCATACTTTCTGTTCCACCTTGTAAAAACCCATTCATATCCTTTGGTATATACGCCTCTGCAATTTGAGTGGCCCGAAGGTTTCCCTCGCTTGTCAGTTTCGCTTTATAAGCAGCATGCAAATCAATCAAATTCCCGTTTTCTAAAGCTGCAACTCTCGTTTCTCCATTATGTGTAAAAGTAACAAGTTTCATAGTAATCTCCCTTTCCTCTAAATAATTGAAAGTTCCACCGTCTCAAATAATCGAGAACGATGGTAGCGTATAACTTTCCCACCTCACTTTTTGTTATAAAAGATAAAAAGTATTTCGCTCTGGACCAAGTGGTATATGTCCCAATTCTATTAACTCTACTATTGGCAGAAACACATTTTTTTCTTCGGCTAATTCAGCGGCACATGCAACAGTACTTATATACATCGCATGCCCAACTAGAAATTTCACTACTTTTTCCTCTCCGAAATGTTTGAACGCTTCTTTATAAACACCATGAAAAATTGCTTCTGGTACTTTATCTACAACATCAATAAGAAGTTTTTCGTTACCTACACGTACAATTTTTTCTTTCAATTGATCAGGCACTTCTGCTAGCGTCCCCCATAAGTCATTATCTTCAAATGAAATTCGTTCAATTGTCTCACTTAATTGTTTTCTTGAAATCCATTCAATTTCATATTCACTAATGTTTAGAGCACGCATAAATTGATCTATTTTCTTCTCAGCCTCTAAATTTTGCTTTCCAATGTTGCTATACCAGTTCATCGTCATGAACCGCTCAATCATTCCATTTGTAGAACGGGCATGGGAACCATACTTTTCTTCATTTATGAATTGAGACAAACCCATTTCTTATCGCTCCTTTCATATTACTTATCTAATTTTTTATCATTTTAATATTTTGTCGTCAGTTCAGGAGGTCCAAATTTCGGTCCGTACGGTCCCTCATCAAGCCATCTTCCAAGCCTCGGAACGATAGCTACCAATGAAGCAGCAATATCTCGTTTCATATTCATTTCAGGAGAATTCCCTTGAAGATGGTGAAGTGCTGTAGTTGATGCATCGCGGTTCCACTGCGCTGCAATTCGGCGTTCTTTTGCAGCTGCTTCAATTGCTTCCACTCGCTCTTCTTCGAAATGGGATTGTAACGCTTTCTGGACACCTCTTGCAGCAAGAACTGCATCTGGAATACCAGAATTTAATCCACGTGCTCCGAATGGGGCAAATAAGTGTGCTGCTTCTCCAGCTAGAAGAACACGACGTTTTTCGTCAGTAAACGAATTTGCCACTACTTGATGGAAACGATAAGAAGACACCCACGTAATTCTCTCCGCATATTTAGCATCCATGACTTTCGGCAACCATTTCTTTACACTTTCAATATTTGTATAATCATCTGGATTATCTGATTCAAGCAGTTGTAAATCGATACGCCACCCGCCTTTAAACGGAACAAACATTACATTTCTTCCTTCCATAGCTGGATGCTGATAATGGAATATTCTTTCTAAAGGAAGTGGATCTGTTTCATCTTCTTTTGCATCCACGACTATAAAAGTATCTGCTGTACGTGGACCTTCAAACGTTAATCCTGCTTGCTCTCTTACGATGGAACGTGCTCCATCACATCCAATTACATACTGAGACTTTAAGATTTCGTCATTTGTGATTGTTAGTTCTACCCCAGAGTCTGTAATGTGTAACTTCTTGACCGGGGCATCCCAAAGGAATTCAACGCCCGCATTTATACAAGCCTCATACATATACTTTTCAATTTCATCTTGATGAAGAGCTGTGAAATGAGGTAATCGGTTAAACTTAAGGTTTTCATCCTTACCGTAATCTCTTACATATACTTCTTTCCCCTTATAAAACGTTCGTTTTACCGGCCAAATAATTCCGTTACGAGCAAGTGTAAAACCGAGGTTTTCTACAGTTTCCTCTAGTAGTTTTAACGAAGCGCTATGCAAATAAATTGCTCTACTTCCTGGACGTGGTCTTCCATATGAATCGGCCTCAATTACTAACGTTGATATCCCCTTCTTTTGTAATGCAAGTCCTGCTACAAGTCCGACTGGTCCTGCCCCAACAACAATGGCATCATATGTTTTTTCTTTTTCCATCACTATCTCCCCTTTATTAACAATTTCTCGTTACGGTATCCTTACTCGTTCTTCTTTAACTTTCTACAGTTTTTATCTCTGGCATCATCTTCTGCCGAATATATTCAGGTATTAGCTGCGCTTTCACCTTTTCTTTAAAAGAAGTCCATGCACGAGTTTCATAACCTTCTGCCACAACCTGTTCCCCTTTTACAAAAACGTGCTGAATTGTAAAAACTTTATTATGCAATTCGTTCACAGTACTTTTCACAATTACTTGATCTTCAAAACGAAGAGGTGACTTAAATTGACATTTCGCTTCTAGTAACGGCAAACCAATTTGTTGTTCTTCGTAAAGTTTGACTGAAGGAAAACCAATTTTTTTAAAATACTCATGAGTTGCTTCATCCATCCATTTATAAAAATTGGGATAATATACAATGCCCGCCGCATCTGTATCTCCCCACCTTACTTGAAATGTATACTCTTCCATTATTTCTTCGCCCCTATCTATTAAACTGTCGGACTAATATTTGAAGATACTTGTTCTTTCAGTTTCAATTTTTGAATTTTTCCACTTGCTGTTACAGGAAATTCATCCGTAAAGATCACTTTCTCTGGTAGTTTATAAATTGCCATTTTCTCTTTAAGATAGAGTTTTATTTCTTCTTCTGTACTTACTTCCCCGTTCTTTAATCGTATGACCGCACAAGCCACTTCCCCTAGCACTTTATCTGGAAGGCCTATAACAGCTGCTTCGATTACTTTCGGATGTTTCATAATGACTGCTTCAATTTCCTGTGGATAAACGTTAAGTCCACCCCTTATAATCATCTCTTTCTTTCGTCCTACGAACCTTAAATAACCTTGAGAATCAAGTGTGCCTAAATCTCCTGAATAATACCAACCTTCATTATCTAAAACCTGATTTGTCTGTTCAGGCATATTATAATAACCTTTCATTACTCCAAATCCCTTAACTGCGATTTCTCCTACTTCTCCGGGCGGGAGCGCTACTCTATTTTCATCTACAATTTTCAATGTTACTCCTGGGATTGCCTTTCCGAGAGTTTCTGTTATATTCTGCTTTGTATCATCATACGAGGTCATCGTAATAGAAACCGTTTCAGTTATCCCAAATGATTGGCAAAGGTTAATGCCCATCCGTTCTCGAATCTCCGTCACTGTTTTTGCTGGAATAGGTGCAGCACCAACTAACCCGGCACGTAATGAAGATAAATCATATTTATCAAAGCCCTCTAACTCTAGTTCCTTTATAAACATAGTTGGTACACCTTTTTGAATGGTTACCTTTTCTTGTTCAATTAATTGTAAAGTTTTGCGTGGGTGGAATTTTTCTTGTAATATGATCCGTCCTCCCATTGCTACTGCGCAAAGCATATTAATTGCCATACCGAAAATATGAAATAGTGGTGCTGAAATAATGAATACATCCTTTTGTGTACAATGCAGCTCTGTTCCTATCGTTCGTGCAGATTGTACAACGGCACGATGTGTAACCATTACACCTTTTGGAGTTCCCGTCGTCCCTGACGTATATAAAATGCAAAACAAATCATCGTTCACATTTATATGAACTGGTTCAATATCCATTTTTTCTGTACGAATTAACTCCTCATATGGACAGTAATTCTCATGTAAAAACCGTACTGTAATAACCTTTTGTACTTTATTAACGACTTTTTCAAAACCAAAATTCTTTTCAAATTCCCCTGAAGCTATTAATAGCTTTGGATCTGAACTTTCCAATATATACTCAATTTCATATGATTTATATTTTGGGTTAAATGGAACGATTATCGCTCCCAATTTCGCAGCTGCAAAATAGATTACTACTGTTTCGGACCAGTTTGGTAGAGATACGGCGATACGGTCTGCTTTACCTACTCCTAGTCTCTTAAATGCCGTAGCCAAACAATCTACTTCATGTTTCAATTGTTTGTATATAATTCGTCTCGTTAAATCATATATTGCTTCTTTTTCACCGTAAGATGAAGTAACCGTTTCTAACAGCTCATACACCGATAATAAGTTTTTATCCTTTTTCATTGTCCCACTCACTTTCTATCGTCTTACCAACTAGCCCGAATTTTTCACTTTAAGAAACGATGTAGGTAAAACCAGGAAGGACTCTCCCTGGCTTGTTCTCCCTAGTACAACGCTTCCCAAATCGCTGCAATTCCTTGACCTCCGCCAATACAAACAGCGGATACTCCATATTTTTCATTTCTTCTTCTTAATTCATAAATTAATGATAGAGAAATTCTAGTTCCACTCGCAGCAAGTGGATGACCTATTGCAATTGCCCCACCGTTTACATTTGCTTTTTCAAGATCGAATCCTAATTCTTTTTGACAAGCTAAATACTGCGCAGAAAATGCTTCATTAATTTCAATCAAATCTAAGTCTGCCAAAGTTAAATTTGCTTTTTCTAATGCACTTTGAATAGCTGGAACTGGACCGATTCCCATATACTTCGGTTCTACTCCTACAACAGCCCAAGAAACGAGCTTAGCAATTGGTTGCAATCCTCTATCTTTTGCAAAGTCGCTCGATGCTAAAACAACTGCGGCTGCACCGTCCACCATGCCGCTTGCACTACCAGGAGTTACAACGCCATTTTCCACAAAACGAGGTTTTAACTTGGCAAGTTTTTCTAGACTCGTATGACGGATATGCTCATCCTCTTCAATGACTTGTGCTCCTTTTCTTCCTTTCACTGTTACTGGAACAATCTCTTCTTTGAAATACCCTTTTTCTCTTGCTAAAAGAGCTCTTTCATGACTCGATAGTGCATGCTGATCTACTTCTTCTCTCGTTACGTTATATTTTACAGCTAAGTTTTCAGCCGTTTCGCCCATCGTACATTTACCATACGTATCATACAGACCATCCCATAACCAATCTTCTATTACCGGACCGCCGAGTGGACTTCCCCATCTCATGCCAGGTATTACATGTGGCACTTGGCTCATATTCTCCGTTCCTCCGGCAAGCGCAACTTCTGCTTCCCCACTAAGAATATAGCGAGCGGCCGTTAAAATAGATTCAACACCCGTTCCGCAAAGTCGGTTGATTGTCAAAGCTGGGACATGAATAGGCGCTCCGGCTTTTAAAGCAACATGCCTCGCCAATAAATGTGCGTCTTTGCTAGATTGCTGAACATTACCAACTACAACTTGATCAATATCTTCAGCAGATATAGTAGCTTTTCGTATTGCTTCCTTAGCAGCAATAGCTCCTAAATCTGTTGCATTCACGCCTCGGAAAGACCCCGAAATTTCAGCGAACGGAGTCCTTGCTCCTTCTAATAAAACAATTTCTTTCATATCCTTTTCACCTCATTATTTCCCTAAATAAACTGGTTTTCTTTTTTCAACGAATGCTTGTAATCCTTCCTTACGATCCTCTGTTGCGAAAGCATTCCCAAAACAGGTGCTTTCGATGATTAAGCCTGTTTCAAGATCAGCATTGCTTCCTACATTTACCGCAGTTTTTAACATTTGAAGTGCTACTGGAGGTTTTTTTGCCAATTTATATGCCCATTCTTTTGCTGCTTCAAATAACTCTTCTGCAGGTACTATTTTGTTGATAATATGTAAATCAAACGCACGTTTCGAATCAAACATGTCTCCGAAGTAGAGTAATTCTTTCGCTATACCTTGGCCAACAATCTTTTGAAGACGCTGCGTTCCTCCGCCTCCAGGAATAATTCCAAGTCCCACTTCTGGAAAAGCAAATTTTGCTTGATCCGAACAAATGCGTAAGTCACATGCAAGTGCAAGTTCAAAACCGCCACCAAGGGCCAATCCATTAATCGCAGCAATAACTGGTTTTGATATATTTTCAATTTTGCTAAATACCGTTCGTGAAGTTTTATTCATTTTGTTTACACCGACAAGATCAAGTGCTGCCATTTCATTAATATCAGCACCTGCGACAAATGCTTTCCAGCCGCTTCCTGTAAGAATGATTACTCGTACATCTTCATTTGCTTCTAGTTCACTAAATAGACTGGAAAGTTCATGAAACACTTGTGTATTTAGCGGATTTACAGGTGGCCGATTAATCGTAACAATCGCAACTTTATTTTCAATTTCACAAATTAAAAACTCGTAATTCATAACTTTATCCCCCATTCTTTATTCATAATCATAAAAACCTGCACCTGTTTTTTTACCATGTCTACCTGCTCTAACTAGCTGTTTTAAAAGAAGCGGCGGTGCGTATTGATCATTGTTTAATTCTTCTTTAAAGTACTCCATCACGTGATAGCCAATGTCTACACCTGCAAAATCTTGTAGTGTAAACGGCCCCATCGGATAATTAAGACCAAGTGTAACTGCCTTATCAATATCTTCTGCAGATGCAACCCCATCTTCAAGCAATTTAATTGCTTCAATAAATTGTGGAATCATAATTCGATTTACAATAAAACCCGGTGAATCTTTCTTTACTTCAACTGGTTCTTTCGAAAGTCTTTTGGATAGCGCTTTCAATTCTTCAACGGTTTCATCACTCGTTTTATAGCCTCGAACAACTTCTACAAGTTTCATAAGTTGTGCAGGATTAAAGAAATGCATACCTGCTACACGTTCTGGACGATTCGTTGCTGAGGCAATCTCTGTTATCGACATAGATGAAGTATTTGTCGCCAATATAACTCCTTCTGGAACGATTCGATCCAGTGCTGCAAACACTTCTCTCTTCAACTCTAATTTTTCTAACACGGCTTCAATAATTACATCCGCATCTTTCATATCTTCTAAATTTGTAGTCATTTGAATGCGGTTAAGTGCCTCTTGTTTATCCTCTTCAGTCATTTTTCCTCTCGTAGCACTTTTCGTCATAAAACCATTCATACGTTGCATTGCACTATCTAAATAACGCTCTTCAATATCGTGTAAAATAACTGTAAATCCATGTAATGCTGCTAGATTTGCAATGCCAGAACCCATAGATCCTGCACCGACAATACCAATTGTTTGAATTGCCATTTTGCTACCCCCTATAGTAACTTTTTTAATATTCTGTAAATAAATTATATCTATATTCAAAAAGTTTTTGTATGTACATAGTATAGGAAATACACATATTTCTTTCATACATTTTGAGGGTATTCATTCCAATTTAAATGGCTTTATATTCTATCTGGAGAAAGGTAGAGTCATTTTTCAAAAAAAAGTGCGCACCTCAAAATAAATAATTTTTTCTTGAGGTACGCACTCTATGATGTGAAATTCGAAACTATATGTTATCGTTCTTTACCATTTGATGAAATAACTTCTTTATACCAATAAAAGCTTTGTTTCTTTATTCTTTTTAAATCTTTTAAATCGTCTTCATCACGATTTATATAAATAAAACCATATCTTTTTCTAAAACCTTGATGTGTAGAAATTAAATCGATTGCCGCCCAAGGACAATAACCAATTACATCCACTCCATCTGCAATTGCCAATTCCATCTGTTCAATATGCTTTTTCAAATAATCAATTCGGTAATGATCTTGCACAGACCCATCTTCATCGATTTTGTCGTAAGCGCCTATCCCATTCTCTGTAACGATAATTGGCAAGTTATAACGATCATTCACTTCTCTTAATGTAGCTCGGAAGCCAATTGGGTCAATCTCCCAACCGAAATCAGTTAATTCTAGATATTCATTATCGTCACCCATGAAGAACCCTTCTTCACCTACTTCAATTTGTTGATCAGCAGCTTCATTAATTACAAAGTTCTCATCATATTCGCTAACAGTAATAGAAGAATAATAATTAAATGCAATATAATCTGGTTTTGAACTAGCTAGAATCTCCATATCTCCCTCTAAAATTTCTGGTTCGATGTTTTTACTTTTCATGAAATTCCAAGCGATATTGTTATATCGTCCATATACAGCCATATCAAGATATAACCAATTACGAATTGCATTACAATTTTGCGCTGCAATTATATCATTCGGATTGCACGTTTTCGGATACACATAACTAATATTTGGTGCTGGGCCAATTTTAGCGTCTTTTATCATTTTATGACATAAATTTGTAACCTTAGCTTCTGCTAAAAGCATGTGATGATTTTGTTGATATAACTCTTTTTGAGATAATACAGATGTACCAATAGCCCCACCGTGTAAAATCATCATATTCTGCTCATTTATCGTTAACCAATTTTTAACTCTATCTCCAAATCGATCAAATAGAATTTCACAATATGTAACAAAAGCATCGATAGTAGCATGGTTGCTCCAGCCACCCTTTTTCTCTAATTCATGCGGTAAATCAAAATGATACATTGTTACTAGTGGTACGATATCATGCTTTAGCAATTCATCAATAAGATCACTATAAAACGCGATACCTTTTTCATTCACTTCTCCAGTTCCATTTGGAATAATTCGAGTCCAAGCTATAGAAAAGCGATATACTTTCAGTCCTAATTCAGAAAAAAGTTTGACATCTTCTTTAAAATGATGATAATGATCACTGCAAACTTTGAAATCTGACGTACCTTCAGGAATAACTTTCACATCTTGAACAGAAAGGCCTTTCCCATCTTCATTATAGGCGCCTTCTACTTGATAGGCACTTGTGGAAGCTCCCCATAAAAAGTCTTTTTTAAATGTAGTATTGAGCATATTTACCTTTCCCTTTCAAAAGTAGTATTGTTCTCGTTTGTTTCTATTATTTTTGTTTCACTAAAAATGTTTCATAAACAGTTATAAGCTCTTCTGCAATGATTTTAAATCCTTCTGCACTCATTAATTGATCTTCTGCGTGTGCTAACAATAAGCTTACTTCTACTTTTTCACCAGCAGCTTCTTTACTAATTAATTCAGCGTGAGCTCTATGACCTTCAATAAAAGTTTCACTGCCTTCATTCATTAATTGTCTTGCATTTTCAAAGTTACCCATTTTTGCTTCTTGTATTGCTTCAATATATGAAGATCGTGCACTACCTACTGCTGATATAATTTGAAATACTACTAATTCATTTTGTTCCATAACAATTCTCCTAACATTTTTTTATTTTTATAATTCGAAAATACAATCAGCGGTTTTTTGTTCATCCCCACTGATTATTAGCACCCAACAATTGGGCTTTTGCGGGATACATGATTATTGCTGTGTTGCTGCTTGTTGTTCTGCTTCATAAGCCTTTTTATCTCCCATTTTAAAGAACGGATAATATAATAGAATTTGAGAGATAATGATTAAAACAGTCATGATAAGTAGTAACCAACCACCAGAAATATAAGCTGCAAATGGTGCTGGTGTTACCCATGGTAATTCAATAAGTGGGTTGAAATTAGATAAAACCCCTGTAAGTTTAAGGAATACGATACCAATTAATCCGCCTACTATTGAAGATGTTACCAATGGAACAAAGTAGATTGGATTTAGAACAAGCGGTAATCCAAAGACAATTGGTTCATTTATATTAAAGATATTTGGAACGATACCGATTTTCCCAAGTGATTTATATTGCTCCGATTTCGCAAATAGCAGGTTTATTGCTAAACCTAACGTATTTCCTGTTCCACCAATAACGACTGCAAAATGCATTAACGTAAATGCTAAATAAGGAATTTCCGAAAAAGGTGTTCCTGAAGCAAAAGCTGTAATAGCTGCCGTAAATAACGGAGCTGTCGCACTATACCATACATTTATAATTGGTGCTGGGTGTAAACCGAAGAACCAACATATATTCATAAAAGTAAAGATAGCAATAACTGACCATACAGACGATCCGATGACTTTTACAGGTAACGAGATTACTTGACTCACAAAGTTAAAAATATTTTCATATGGAGTAAAGCCAAATATTACTCTTATAAAGAAGATAAGCGTGAAAATGATGATTGAAATAAACACAGGGTTAATCGCATCAGCTACCATAGGAGGTACTGATTCTGGCAATTTCACTCCAATATTTTTCCTTTTTAATGAACAATACAGTTTACTAGTGAAAACCCCGACAAACATGGCAACGAATATTCCATCACTACCTAAATACTGATTTAAAATAGCCGGAATTTGTTCTTCTCCTACTTTAATAGACATTGGCATTAAGCATAAGAAACTACCTAGCGCTATAACAGCAGCCGTCATTCCATTCATGCCTTCCTCTTTCGCATAGGAATACGCGATAATGACAACCATATAAACTGCTAATAAACTTAATGTCGCACTAATCATGTCTTGCATATGCGTATATAAACCAATTTGAATTAAAAATTCTTTCCACCCTTTAAATGGTAGATTACCTAAAATAGCAAATAACGTAACACCGATCGTAACAGGAATTGTCATCATCATCCCTGATGTAATCGCATTTACAACTTTACTATTTCCGAGATAATTTGTTAGCGGTGTGATGATTCGTTCTAGTCCGTTTTTAGTCCCTTCTAACAGTTTCATAATTACCTCCAACATTTTTAGATTTTATTACATCTACTTTTTACCTTTTTCTACATAGCTCATATCATTTACAGATTGAATTTTATATTTCCCGTCTTTATACACAACTTTTGAAACACTTGCATTTCCTAATCCTTCTTCAACCTCATTTAACGATTCAGGAGATATTGCATATAACAGGTCCATTAATGATGTACCATGTGATACGACAAGAACTTTCCCGCCGCCACCTTCTGCTACTTCTTCTGCAATTTGATCAACTTCTTTTTTCATTCTCTTTGTAACTGTTTCAGTATCTTCAGCCTGTTTACTACTATCGATTTTCGCTGCAGTTTTTTGCATAATATCAACATCAAAATTGTTCATAAACTCTTCATAAGTCATATTATTAGCTTGCGCGAGTTTTTCCCGAAACGTATGATTTAACTCCCCTTCAAACTCACCGAAACACGCTTCCCGCAAATTTTCACTTTGGTTGATATTCATATCTTTATTTCCACTATGATCTAATACAATTTTCGCTGTTTCTATTGCACGTCCACTATCACTACTATATGTCTTATCAAACTTAGTCCCTTTCAAACCTTTTCCAAGGTATTCTGCTACCGCAACACCATCTTTCGTAAGTGGTGCATCCGCCCAACCTTGTACTCTATCAGTCGTATTTAACATTGTTTTTCCATGTCTTACTAAATAAAATTCAACCGGCTTTTCTTCTTTTTTCTCTTTACCTTGCTCTACCTTATTAGGCGAACATCCAAATAAGGACACTGTCAGAGAAGCTACTAAACAAAACGATACTATTTTTTTATTCATCGTATAATCTCCTTATAGGGCATTTCTTAATGAATATATGTAACAAGCTATTTTGACTGATTAAATATGTAGCATCACTTTAATCAGTCAAAATGATATATCAGTCTCCTAAAATATCTTTTACTCGTTCCATTACTTTCTTCCCATCTAACATGCCATAAGCTGCCATATCAATTACTTCAATATTCTTTTCTGGTAATTGGCTTTTCACAGTATTTAAGGCATATCGAACTTGCGGCCCTAATAAGATCACATCGGCTGTCGGTCCAACATTTTTTGCTTCTGTTAATGCATAAGCATTAATCTCACAGTTATATCCTGTTGATTCTGCATATCCTCTCATTTTATTCATCAACATACTCGTAGACATACCCGCATTACATAAAAGTACGATATTTTTCATATTAAAAACCTCCAATAATTAATTTAAGCGATTTATGCTCCATTAGTTGTAACCGCTTACTTCATGAGTTCAATATAAACTATGGTCTAAGACTAGGGTCAATAACTTATTTTATATAAATATTGAATAAAACTTTTTATTTCAAAAAAATGCATGTAACTGTAGACACTGTCTAACAATTACATGCATTTTTTCACTTTGTACTATTTGATTTAATAATAGGAATCATAATAATATAATGTTCAACAGTATTTTCTTGATTCTTTGTTTCACAAACGTATCGACATAAAATATCTCCGTTAAGAGAGTATCCCTGTTCCTGTATAATATGTAGTGGCTCATCTAATATTAACGAAGATAATGGTTCATTTACATCTTTTTCATATAAGTAATGCAAGCACTCTCCCATCTCTATTTGAAAAACTGAATCATCTATAGGTAATTGGCACTCTTTCATCTTCAATTCAGATATGGCCATTACCCAGTAACTATTATCTATATTTTTCCCTTTATATTCTTCAAGTGGAATACACAAAGCTGTGGAAACGGTTGGCAAGAAATTTAACCATTTTTTTAATAGTGGATTTACACATAGCGTTCCTTCATTTAAATGAACATGTTTGAGAAAATAATAAGTCTCAGCTTGTTTTATAACCCACCGCTTATCTTCTTGTTTATATTCTTTTAATAAGCTCATAAATTCATTTATTTGTTTTGTTTCTAATTCTAACTGTTTTATCGCTTCATCTTTTTCAGCTATTTTATCATTACATTTTTTCATGATGTCATCATATTCTAAACCGTTAAAAATCGATCCAATTTCTTTAACATGAAACCCCATTTGTCGAAAACTTCTAATTGCTAAAAATACCCCAAAATCCTCATATGTATAAAATCTAAAACCGTTATCTTTATCTTTTTGTGGTTTTAGGAATCCTTTCTTTTCATAAAATCGTAAAGCATCTATTGAAACTCCAAATTCCTTTCCTACTTCGCCTATTTTGTATTTCTTCATACCTATCACCTTCAAATCTATAATTCCTACAAATACCTTTATAGTGTAACAAGTTTTGAAAAACAATTATATACAAAATAAAAAGAGATTTCGTATGAATACAAAACCTCTTTTTATCAAGTTCAAACTAAAATATTAACTTCAATTCCCCTATCACTTCACCATGCATATCATAAAGCTTTAATGCCATCATTAAATTAAATCTCACTTCAGCATCATTTAAATCAACTGAAATAAGTGATTCAATCTTTTCGAGCCTGTACAGTAGAGAACTTCGATGAATAAAGAGTTCTTCTGCAGCGCTTTTTACATTTCCATTGTTTTGTAAGAATACATGTAATGTATGATATAAATCAATATTCTTTCCTTCTGAATATGCAAGGAGCGGACCAATTTGTTTTTTTACAAAAAGTTCTACGGCTGTTGAATGATTTAAATGATGTAAAATAGCGTACGATCCTAAATCTTCAAATAGTGCATACCCTTTTTTTCTGAAGCGGCTATCTAAAATATTTAGAGCCTGCACGGCTTGCTGATAACTAATATAGTAGTCTTCTAATTGTTTTGTCACACCACCAATCCCTAATAATACTTGGCAACCAATAGGTGATGCGTGTATCCATTTTTGAATGCTATGAAACATCGATTCCCAAAATGTATCGGCTCTCTTCTTCTGCTCTTCGATAGGAACAATTAAAAGTTGCTCATCATTATGAGATACTGCTAAAATGCCTGTCCCTAGTTCCGGTAGACGGGTCTTAATTAAGTCCCATATAAGTGACTTTTTCGCTTGTTGTTCAAGTAAGTTTCCTTTTTTCAATTCTTTTTCATCAAGCGATATGGATAATACGGCTACTCTATGTTTTTTGAAGAGATTCCATTGATACAAGTTGGCATATTGCAAAATGTTATCTCGATCTTCAATTTTTTCAGTAAGTAATTTACTAATAAAGCTATCTTTCATTTGTTCTTTCGTATCAAGAACGAGCTTTTGTTTAATAAACTGGATGGAACATATATTTCGGGCTAAATCTACTGTTAGTTGATCAAATTCATCCATCCCTCCATTCTTTCTTCGTACTGCTAAATAACCTAAGAAATTACCGCCCCCATTTATAATCCAAAATGAAAAACAATAATCTATATGATTTGGATCAGTAATATGGAACGTATCATTCATTCTTTGATTTTTGCGTTCTTCTCTTGCTAAATCAGCCAAATGTTCTGCTAAACGACTATCCTTTTCATCATGAAAGGCTATAGGTTGCATAAATCTATCGAAAATAAATACTGTATCTTGAAACAGACTACCAAGCATTGTTGTAATACCTTCAAAGTTATTATCATCGACTGTTTCTTTTAATAAAGCTTGCTGGTAATCTAATAGAAAATGAAGTCGTTGTTTATGCTCTTTCTCACCATTATATAATCTTGCATTATCAAGTATCGTGGCCAAATGATTCGCTATCATTTCAAGTGATTTTGCATCTGCTTCCGTAAAAACCCCTTTGCATTCCTTTTCAACATGTAAAACCCCAATTGGTTTCATATCAATAATGATTGGAGCAGTAAACTGTTCACCACCAACCGTTTCAAAAAATGGGAAGTGCTCTTTTAGTACATATTTATCTTCAACCATAATTTTGAATGGGCGCTTCATTTCTCCATATGATGGTGGTTGAAAAACAAAACAATTTTCAGCCTCGTTATACAGGTAAACACATGAAAAATGAGCGTTTGTTTCCATTCCAGCTTTAGAAGTTACCTCATATATATGCTCTTCTAACGGAACATCTAACGACAGGTTTTTACTAATCCATCCAAAACCTTCAATTTTTTTCAACTGCGATTCTTTTTGTCTAGCCACAGCTATTGCCACGGCTATATCTCTTCCAAACTCTTCAAATGATATTTCCATATCTAAAAGTGGAACATAACTTGAAAACGCAACAACACAAAAACCAAAATGCTGTATGTCATCTTTTAATGGGACAGTAAACCAAGTCTCTACACCAGCACTTTTCAACGTTTCCGCTAGTAGGCACACTTCTGGTGAATCTGCCGTTTGATCCGTTATACTTTGATACTGGAGTCTTGATGAACATTCATCAGAGTGAAGAGGAAAAGCTGAAGCTAAAGAAGTTAAATTTCCGCTCCAAGCCTTTGGTAAAAATTGTCCTCCTTCATTAAAAATGACAGCTACGAAATTACAATGTAATTCCGCGCAAAAGGAATGAGTTAAATACTGAAGTGCTTCTTCTTCGGTATCAATTTTAATAAGCTGACGTGATGTATTTCGCAAATGATATTCAATTCTTTTCATTAACCGCTCCCTCTTATTACCAGACATGCCCCATCCCCCACTTTATCTTTTCTATCTATTGTATAAGAAGCGTTACATAAAATAAAACTAAATATTAAAATTATTCAGCGAACAATTTGAAATCCCGAAGAAATATATCCCCGGGATTAATTGTTTATTATTTTGCTGTAGTTACGTTGCTATCTCCGCTTACAATCTCTTTTTTCTCTTTATAATAAATTCCATGTTCTTCTTTCACAAACAACATTGCTATACCGCCAATTACAGCAGCGCTCGCAATAGCCGCAAAATTATATTGAGGTAAGAAATGCATAGAAAGTAGTACACCTACAAAAATCGGAGCGACCACACCTCCAAGACGCCCAAACGCCATTGTACTTCCTACCGCTGTTGATCGCATATTGCTAGGATAGTATTGAGAAACAAATGCATTTGACATATTTTGTAGTCCAACTGAAGAAGCACCAATTTTAGAAATTAACAAAAATCCAACAAACATGTTATTCGCAAATCCAATTAGGGATAACGCAATCGCTCCACAGAAAAATAATGGAACAAGTACCTTTTTGAATCCAACTTTATCCACGATTGGACCGAATATGAGTGTACCAACGATAGCGCCAATTTGCATGACAGCTGTAAATGAAAGACTTGATTTCAGGTCGTACCCTGACTGCATCATAAGTCTTGGTAACCAAGTATTCATAGAGTAAATGAGCACAAAAGCACTAAAACAGGAAATCCAAAACATAATCGTACTTACTGCGCGTTTCTCCTCAAATAACTTAACAACAGGAGAACCAACTTCTTTAGTTGATGGTTTTATAAATTCAATCGTCGCATCTTCACTTAATTTCGGATTTACTTTCGCTATTACTTTTTTAGCTTCTTCTATTTTTCCTTTCCCTAGAAGAAAACCAACAGACTCTGGAATACTTTTCATTAAAAATGGAAGAAACAATAACGGAATTCCCGCTAACCAAAAGACTGGTTTCCATCCTGCTGCCATGAGAAGTGATCGACTTGTAAGTGCTGCTGCCATTGCCCCAACCGAATATCCGCAAAAAATAAAAGATACAATAGCAGTTCGAACTCGTTTCGGCGAAAATTCAGTTGCTATAGCAATTACATTCGGCATAACTCCGCCAAGCCCAATCCCAGCGATGACACGAAAGACTGTAAATGTAACAGGATCGTTCGCAAAACCAGATAGAAATGTAAATAGACTAAATAAGGTTGTAGTTAACAGTATAATATTTTTACGACCAATTTTATCAGCTAATAAACCGAAGAAAATAGCACCAATTGCCGTTCCTATAACTGTATAACTACCAATTGCCCCTGCTGTAACATCCGATATCCCCCACTCTTTAATGAGCGACGGTACTGCTGCTCCATAAATAACAACATCATATCCATCAAATGCAATTACGATAAATAGCCAAAATATTAACCAAAGGTGCATGGAATGAATACGACTCTCATCTATCACATTCATTGGGTTAATCGATTTCATCTTAATAACCTCCTTAAATGGCGATTTTTCTTTTCTCGGCCTCTAAAAATAGTAAACGCTTTCAATTATCCCTTTCTGATTTTCTGAAAAACTTTCTGAATTTTCCGTATTTAAATTGTAATCATTACTTTTAAAAATTGTTATCCGCTAATTATAGGAAAAAGTAAAGTAATATTCCTATAATTAGCGGACTTCGCTTCATAGGATTTGAATTTCCGTCTATCGAACTTCTGTAATGAAAGTAGCGAATCAAAATCAAATTATAGAGAATTGGGGTTGATACATTGAAAAGGTTTATTTCTATTTTCATTAGTCTCACTATGCTTTTTATGTTAGTAGGATTTGAACAGGCGAAAAAAGATGCTACAAAACTAGCAGACACCATTTTTATTAACGGAAATGTCTATACGGTAGAAGCAAAGCAACCTTGGGCAGAAGCAGTTGCGATTAAAAACGGGAAAATTATTTATGTGGGTAATACGAAAGGTGCAAAAAAATACAAGAATAAGAATACAAAGATCATTGATTTAAAGGGAAAAATGTTACTTCCAGGATTTGTTGATAGCCACCTTCATGCTTCCGAAACTGTAAACTCTCTTTATTCTGTTGACTTAGTAAACGCTAGAACAGTTGATGAATATGTTCAGGCAGTTGAACAGTATAGGAAAGAACATAGTGATGTAAAAGTTATTCATGGGGCTGGTTGGAGCAATACCCTTTTCTCATCATCTGGTCCGACAAAAGATTTATTAGATACTGTTGTGAAAGACATTCCTGTCGCTTTAATTTCCGAGGATTATCATTCCGTTTGGGCAAATTCGAAAGCGCTTGAGATAGCTGAAATTACAAAAGATACTCCAAATCCTAACGGTGGAGTAATTGAACGAAATGAAAACGGTGAACCGTCCGGTACGCTTCGTGATACCGCAACGAATCTTGTACTAGACAAATTACCAAAGTACAATACGGAACAGTATAAAGAAGGTTTAAAAACTTTCCAACAACTCGCAGCGAGTAATGGATATACACAAGTAAATGATGTCGTTGTTCCTCAGCAAGATACTGTCATTGAAGCACTAACAATGCTCGAGAAAGAACAAGCGTTATCTATTAGACATAGCCTTGCATTAACGATACAACCAAGTGAAGGCCAGGAGCGCATTCCTTATGTAAAAGAACAGCGTGCTAAATTACAAGGCCCACTTGTAAAAATGAATACGGTCAAGTTATTTATGGATGGTGTACTTGAAGGCGGAACTGCCTACTTACATGAGCCGTATAACAATAAACCAAACTATTACGGCGTTCCTGTTTGGGAAAAACCAGCATTTGAACAAATGGTTCAAACATTAGACAAAGAGAAATTCCAAGTTCATATCCACTCTATCGGTGATGCTGCCACTACAGAAACATTAAATACATTAGCTATCGCTCAAGAACAAAACGGAAAACGAGATAGTCGCCATAAGATTACACATCTGCAATTAGTAAAAGAAAATGATATAAATCGTTTTAAAGATTTAGGTGTCATTGGTGTTCCGCAGCCAACGTGGTTTCTTAAAGACGGAGAATACTTTTCACAAGCTGTCGAATTATTAGGAGAAGAGCGTGCAAATGAACAATATCCTATGCGAAGTTTCATAAATAAAGGTGTTGTTATGGCTTCTTCTAGTGATTATCCCATTACACAAGGACCTTACTTCTCCCCTCTAGCTGGCATTCAAATGGGGATTACTCGTACAAGTTTACAAGATACAAATTCACAAAACGCTTTAAACCCAAAAGAAAAAGTAAGTTTAGCAGAAATGATTAAGACTTATACTATAAATGGAGCCTACGCCAATTTTTTAGAGAAAGAAACTGGATCTATTAAAGTCGGCAAAAAAGCAGACCTCGTTGTATTAGACAAAAACTTATTTAAAATTCCAAAACATGATATTCATAAAACGAAAATTTTACTGACTCTATTAGAAGGAAAAGAAACATTTCGTCATACAGAGTTTCGTTAATTTCAACATAAAAAAGAGGTGCATGAAGCACCTCTTTTTTATGTTGGAACAATTATAATTCAGCTCTACTTGTTTCTATTGTTTCTTTCAGTTTTCTCATTATTTTCGCTATCGCTTCAATTGAACTTTCTGTTTCATATTCTCCAACATTTAAAGAATGATTTGCGTTTTTAACAACATCAATCGTTAAATTCGTTTTATATAACTGATCAATTTGATTTGCATTGTATTGGTGATCTTTATCCCCAATTACTAAAAGCCCTTCGTGACTACTATGTAAAATAGAATCAAAAATGGAATCAAAAGTTAGTAAAGGTGTAAGTACTATCATTTTTGACTGTAAAAAATCTTCTCTCTTCATTAAATTATTTGCAATCGGAATTGTTCCAAGTGACTTCCCTAAAAACATAGTCTCGTTGTATTGCTCATCTTTTAATACTTCATTCATTATAGGATTAATATCATCCATCATTACTTTCGTTACTTCTTCTATCGGTTTATTCATTACCTGTTCGTCGTAAGAATAATAAATATGAACAACATCAATTTTATGTTCAAGCATAAGCATCGTCGCGTAATAAAATAACGGCTTATCATAATTGTATCCTGAACCTGAAAACATAAAGCAAACCCTACTAGAACCTTTTTCGATATGTGTGTAATGAATTACTTTGTCATTTATATGTATCTCTTTTTTAGTCCCCTTCATCGTTTTCCCCTCCAAATACGTTTATTTTTGTAATATGATATGTTCTGTGTGAACTGATACATCCTTTACTTTCACTTTTATAAATGCTGGTTGTAAGTTATATGCATGTAACTCTTCTACCGGCACCCACTTAAATAAATATGTTCTACCCTCTTCTTCCAAAATATATTGATCCGCTCCATTTGCAGGCAATTCATCTAGCTCTACTTCATAATAAAAACTAATCTCATGAAACTTCTGCTCAGAAAGCGTAAAGAAATTTTCTACTGACCATATTAATCTCTTCCCTTTAATAGGAACAGCTAGTTCTTCTGCAAGCTCCCGTTTTAATGCATCTTCACTATTTTCTAGCATTTTCACTCTTCCACCCGGTACGTACCAAAAATCTTCGCCGTCACCTTGCAGAATGAGTATTTTATTATTATGTTTACAAATTGCTCCGACGCGGTAGTTAAAACATGTTTCCTCAACTTTGAACGTAAGATCCATCCGTAATGTCCCCTTATATAATTAATATCTAATTATTACAAAAAGATTATCTAATTATTGTACAAATAAGGTTACTAAATTTATCCACTTCATTCAATCATTTTCGAATTTTCCAAACTCTTATTTTTTATCATTACAAGTGTATATGCATATGTTACAATCACAATTCATACTAGAAAAACATAATGGGGGTACGAATGGAAACGTTATTAATCCAACAAAATGAGAAATCAAATAAGTTTTGGAAAATCGTTGTGAAAGAAAAAGACTACGTTGTGTTTTACGGAAAAATCGGCACAGCTGGTAGTGTGAAAGCGAAAGAATTTGAAACAGAAGAAGAGTGTATAAAAGAAGCTAGCAAACTAGTTGCTTCTAAACGTAAAAAAGGATATACAGAACCATGCCTTGGGGAAGATTATATAAAAGAAAAAACGATAACAGAAGAAGAATTTTGGGAACTACTTAATCGTGCAAAAACGAAAGGTGAAGACCAGGAAGAACAAATAGAATGGCTTACTTCTCACCTCGCTAAACGTACAGTACATGAAATTGTAGCTTTTGATACGCATATGCATCGTATTTTGAAAGACTCTTATACATCTCGCTTATGGGCAGCAGCCTATATTATTTTAGGCGGTTGTTCGGATGATTGTTTTGATTATTTCCGCGGATGGTTATTATATCAAGGAAAAGAAACTTACGAGGCGTGTATTGAAGATCCAGGGCAGTTAATACCTGTATTAGAAAATATGAGCGAGTATGATGTTCCAGAAATAGAAGAACTTACGCTATATTTCGGACAAGAAGTATATATGGAGAAGACTGGGGATGAAGATGATACATACTTTACACTATACCATGTCTTATCAAATGAAGAATTTGAGGAAGTTGATATCGAGTTAGACTGGGATGAAGATGACGAAGAAGGTTTGAAAAAGATGTTTCCTATGCTATGGAAAATGTACGGGGAAGAACCGATTGAGTGTTAGACTAATATTAGGCCTCTGTTTAATCAATAAACAGAGGCCTTTTTGCATAGAATTCTTATTTAAACCCTCTCTATTCCATACCACTTATCCAATAAAATCTTTTCTCTTTCCTCTAAAATACCTGCTTTTAATTCCCATTCGTCCATACCCTCCATCCAGTCATACACATCTGCAACTGTATCTTCTAACCTTCTAAAAATAAGCCCTTCTTTAACGGCACTCTCGATACTTATAGAAAATCCACCTTTCCACGGCTTCGTTTCCCCTTCTAATGGAAAAGTTTCTGGAATCCATAAAGGCATTTCTGTCCAAGGCTGCACTTTATGTTCATTCATAAACGATTCCTCTACCCAAACGAATTCAGCATCACTATTCGTAACCTTTTTACACGTATTTAGTAGTTCTTCCATCGTCAATTCATCATTCGGACCTGTTATATTGAATGTACCTACTTTATTATTTTCTGCCATGTTGAGTCCAAAGTTTGCGATATCTTTTATATCCACTAACTGTACTGGACGATTTTTTCTTCCTGGTACTAACACGTTTCCCCCCTTTGCTACACGCCCGATCCAGTACGAAAGTCGATCTGTATAATCAAACATTCCTGCAAGCAGTCCTGCTCTTACGTGTAAAACATGCCCAGGCCAATATTTCTCTGCTTCTTTTTCACATAATACTTTGAGCGCACCATAATGCTCATAAGGAGTTATTTCTCCATTTTCTACAGCCTTTATTTGCTCAGCCGTTGGTTCAGCTTGTAATTTATAGTCTTCTTTTATGTCATGTGGAATCCAATCTTTATATACAGAAAGACTTGAGATAAAAATATAATTCTTTACATTATCTTTTAATACTTCTCCCACATTTCTAATATGATGCGGAGAAAATCCACACGTATCTATGACAACATCCCATTTTCGATTTTCTAAACTTGATACATCGTTATTTCTGTCACCGATTAACTGCTCCACTTCAGGAAAAATTTCTTTGTTTGTTCCGCGGTTAAATAATGTAACTTCATGCCCTCTGCTCAAAGCCTCTTCTACAACAGCTCTTCCCAAAAATCGTGTACCACCTAGTATTAGAATTTTCATGGTTCTCCCCCATTCGCGATTGAAATTCCTTTCTTTTGTTAAACGATTTTTTGTGGTGGAAAGTTACGGGGAAAGCTTAATTTTTTCTACAAGTTCAATATATGTAATTCCGACGCTTTTTCTATGCTAAAAACAATAATATGGAAATATTCATTCTGTCGGTTTCCATTTCATATATAATTAAAATATCGGATATTCGATTAACCACTTATACATACTTAGGCAGGTGAAAAATATTAATAAACACATAGTTTATCATTCAACATTATGTATTTATTTTCTCACATCACTTGTATATATCATCTTGCTGAACATAGAAAATGGTCGTAATTATTTGGGGTTTACAATGGTTGTTCCGCTTTTAGCAGTTATTTCATATCAAACATTATATAAGAAACAAAAAATAGTTCATACACTTGGAATTTCACGTCCAAAAATAAAAACACTAATTTTCTCCATATTATTTCCACTACTTCTAGGGCTATGTCTCCATTTTTATTTTTATGATATAAAGTTCTTATATAATCATTGGAATGAGTTAGGATTCCTCTTGCTCGTTGGTCTTACAGTCGGATCTTTATCTGCATTTTTAGAAGAGATGATATGGCGTGGGAATTTTCATTACTATTTACGAAAAAAATATTCATTCAAACAAACAGCTATTATTATAGCTTTTCTCTGGTCTTTATGGCATATACCAGTAGCAATCTTTTATAAAAATTATGAGTTTCAACTTGTAGGAATATTAAGTTATCTCTCTTTATTATTTATATTATCTATAATTTTGACGTACACGAGAGAATATGATGGTTCTGTAATATCACCCGCTATTTTACATGGTATGTTTAATGTATTTTATTTAACAGATGTAGTGCAAAACAAGTGGGATGCCAGTCTAATAGAATTAATTAAATTTATCTTCCTAGCAATTATACTCGGCATAATGTACCTTATACATCGCAAAGATAAAGAATAGTTAAAAGTAAAAAAGTTGTTTCCGCTTTTAATGGAAAATACCATTAATAGATTATATAGTACTTCAACACCTTACAATTATTCAATAATCGTATAGGTGTTGAAGTTTTTTAATCTTAGTTAAACAATTTTGTTCTCACACCACTTATTTTTAATACGGGGAACAAAACAAGTATAACTAGACCTTTATTCTTATTTTCATAATATAAACATATTAACCTTTTATATAAGGAAGTATATACTCTTTCATTAACTTCCATCTATCCCCTGCATTTGGTATAATTTCAGAGGCAATCACCACCACCAATTCCCTCTCCGGAATACAACAAATCATATTCCCACCATCGCCCACTGCACAGTATGAAAAGATTCCATCTTCTTCTCGTAACCACCATAAGTAACCATATTGATTTGTGTTCATTTCTGTTGATTCTCTTATCCATAATGTTGATAGAATTTGTTTTCCATTATGAGTACCTTCGTTTAAATACAAACTTCCAAACTTAGCCATATCTCTAACCATTAACGTTAGTCCCCATCCGCCAGTTGAAATACCGTTTGGATCATGAACCCATCCTTTTACATCTTTTCCGAATAAGTCATCGAATCCAAATGCTATCATATTGTAGTTTGGAATTTCTTTCATACCGAGTGGCTGAAATAGCTGTTCATTCGCAAATTCACGCGCACTTTTTCCTGTTATACTCGTAATAATTGCGGATAGTACATGTGCTCCTGCAGATGAGTATTTAAAAGAACCGATTTCCCCGCCGTTCCCCATTCTATTAAGTGTATACTGTACCCAGTCTGGTTGTGTACATAGTTCTTCTAACGGTTCCTGCCAATCTACAAAAGAATATGGAGCTGTCATTGTTAGAAGATGGCGTACTGTTATTTCAGATGACTTAACTTTATATTCAGGGAAAAATTCTATTACTCTTTGATCAATGCTTTTTATATAGCCTTTATCTACACATATCCCAATTAACGCAGAAATAATCGTTTTTGTAACAGATGCTACATGAAATGCATCATCTGGACCTTGGCCGTTATAATATTTTTCAAAAATAATATTACCTTTCTGCATTACTAACATACCGTTTATATTTTTATAGTCTTCTTTTATAATGGAATCTAACTTTTCAGCGGTTTTCATCCTTCTTCCCCCTCAATAATCTATCATTAAAAAGGTTCGATAGGTACATATATATCAACTATATGTTTATTTTCCGGGTGCTGCCTTGGGTCATTTTTATACATTTCAAAAGGATACGCATCTCTCGGTTTATATCCGCTATTTGGTAGCCATTCACCGTATAAAAAATCCCATGCACCTTTGTATTCATCTTGGCGTATTTCGAAGTGACCTATCGCATACTTTCCAGAAGGTATTACCATTATTCCAATGTCGCTCGTTTCTACTGCGGACTCATTCGGAATTGTTATACATAAACTTGTTCTTAAATGATAGTCCTCCGTAAATTCATGATGATCGTGGTAAATGGTTAATACTTTCGTATCCTCAAATACATGATAGTTTTCTTCCGCTGCGTAATGAAATAATTTCTCTATCATTTTCGGAAAAGCTATAGTTAACTCTTCATATGTACCGATATGTCTTATGTATGCGACTTTCATATCGTCCGCTGTTACAATTTCAATATCTCCTCGAACCTTCTTACATTCATTGTATTGAGAAGGTTCACTTACGTCTTTGCAATTCTTGCTATTGTAGTTACGATAGTGAGATGGACTTACTCCGTAATAATTTTTAAATGTACGGGAGAAAACTGCCGAATCTGTGAAACCAAAGTGATACGCAATATCTGTAATGGTCATATCTGTACGATATGTAAGTAGATTTGTTGCCCTTTCTAACTTCAATCGGTTTACATACCGAGATAACGGTTCATCTACTATTCCTTTAAAAATTCTATGAAAATGATACTTCGAAAACCCTGCTACATCTGCTAGCTCTTCAATTGAAAGTGAATCATTTATGTGTGATTCTATATAATTTTGTACTTTGTATATGCGCTGTAAATACTCATTTCTACTTTGTTTACTCTCCATACTTTTTAGCTCCTCACAACAAAAAGGCTAACTTTGTGCTAGCCTAATTTTACACATGTTTCAAAAATAAAACTCTGCTACCACCGTTCCCGTCATAATTTGTATGTACCGATACACCCTCTATCTCATCATCCCCAGCCTCAATTCGAAAACCAATCTCCCTATGAAACTGTATCGATTTTTTATTAACTGGTGATGTGATTGCTTTTACAACTTTACGGTTATTTGCACGAGCAATATCAAAGAAATATGAATACAATGTCGTTGCGATTCCTCTTCTTCTATACTTCGGATTGACACCAATAAAATGAACGTACGCTTCCTCTTTATGCGTTTGCGAAAATAATCCGCATAAGAAACCTAACGTTTCCCCATCTTCCTCAATGATAAAACTCGTTTCTTGAAAGTGAACGAAAAACAATTTTGGCAACATGGAAGCCATGTCTCTCCCGCCCCACCAATCATTTAAAACAGAATGAATCTTTACATAATCTTCCCCTTGTATGTTTCTTACTCGCATATATTTCTCCCTCTCACTCACTTCATTTTTCCATAAATTTTAATGACTGTTTCTACTAATAGGATGAATACCCAAATACCGCAAAATACAAGTACAGACTGGAATATGGATCCAATAATAATAACACCAACTGTACCTGATCCTGAAATTGATACTTCCCCAAATCCTGGGTCATGTATAAGAGATCCAGCAGAAAAAGCCATTAAAATAGATCCTATTAAATAAATCACACTCATTATTTTTAATATCTTTATAGAAAGATAAGAAGTTTGCTTTTCTTCCACTTGTGATAATTCGATTTCCCCGCTCGCAATTCCTTTTTGCAAACAGTCTTCACATAGAAATTCTTCCTTAATTTTTTTACCACCGTGCACCGTACCTGTTATCTCTTTACACTTTGAACATTTTCGATTTATCATGTTGTTATCACTCCAATCCATTAAGATTATACTTATATAATTCTGCATTTACCTTAATATTCCTTTTATGTATTTTATAGAGAAAGGTCGTGTTTTATGATTTCGAAGTTCACGTTTGGCTCTAAAAAACCTACCGTTCATTATGTATTAAGACCTAGTTGTTATGCGATTATTTTTAATTCTTCTTCAAAGATTGCTGTTATCCAAAAAGGAGACCGTTATTTTTTACCTGGTGGCGGTATGGAAGGTAATGAAACAAAAGAAGAATGTTTACATCGTGAATTACTAGAGGAATTAGGATGGGCAATTGAAATTGATCAGTATATCGGTAATGCAATGCGGTATTTTTATGCTGAAAAGGAAGATACATATTATTTAAATGATGGGTTCTTTTACATTGCAAACATGGCGCAGAAACAAACCGAAGCCTGTGAAGAGGATCATGTTTTAAGGTGGATGTCTCCATTTCATACTGTAGAGCTTCTCATTCACGATCATCAAAAATGGGCGGTTAAACAAGCGCTTTTAATACGAAATAAAAAAGGATCTCCTTCTATATGAAAGAGATCCTTTTTACTGTTAGCTTACTTTTTTCAAATTGAGAGCTGGCTTTTTGATTCCGCCTTTTTTTACAACATATAAGCCGATAAAGATAATAAGTCCGCCAACGAGTTGCATCATATTGATTTGCTCTCCAATTGTTACTGCTGCAAAGATAACTGCGAATAATGGCACAAGATACATATAAACCATTACTTTCGTTGAGCCTATTTGACTAATGCCGACATACCACATTGCTAGCCCAAAGATGGTCGCAAAGACGATTGAATATGCAAGTGATCCCCAGCTTGGCGTATCTACTGGCCACGTTAATGTGTTTACGTTGAATAAACAGTATATAACGAGAGGTACAATTCCAATTAAAGTAGACCAAGATGTGACTCTCATTGCGGAGTATTTTGTAATAAGAGGTTGCGCTAATATTGGATACCATCCCCAAGCAATTGCTGCGACTAATCCAATTATATTTCCGAGCCATGCATACTCATAAGTAGCTCCTCCTGTATGCCCTGTTAATAAAACAAATGCTGCACCAATAAACGCTATTATTGAACCAATTTGTACTTTCATCGAAAAACGCTCTTGCTTGTGTAATACTGCTAATATCCCTGTAAAAATAGGTGACATTGCAATTAGTAATGAGGCGTTCGTTGCTGAAGTATATTTCACAGATAGCATAAACATCGTTTGATACATTGTCGTTCCAACGATGCCGACTGCTACTAATCGTAACCAATCTTTTCTTTCAATACGTAATGAGCGTTCCATTAAAAATGTAATAAGTAATAATACCGGTGATGCTATTAAAAATCGTAAACTATTAAATTGAATGGATGACATAAATGCCACGCCATACTTTCCAATTGTATAATTTGCTCCCCATACTAATGCAACTGATACTAGGAGCCATTCCATTTGCCATCGTTTCATCCGAATCTCCCCTTCCATATTTAGCATAGTAAAATTGGCTGGATAAAACACCGTCCAATTGGCTGTTTTTTTACCCAGCCAATTTGCTATACTTGATGTAGTGAAAAGATACGGAGGCGTTTTTTATGGAATGGAAGCTAGATAGTGACAGTAAAATCCCTATTTATCAGCAAGTTGTTGACTTTATTGAAAAACGTATTACGTACGGAGAACTCCCTCCAGGTAGCTTCCTCCCTTCAGAACGGAAATTAGCTACACTGTTAAATGTAAACCGAAGTACAGTAACGACTGCTTATAACGAACTTCGTGCAATGGGGATTGTAGAAAGTACGACTGGTAAAGGTACACGTGTGAGTACACATATGTGGGGCGTTTCTCCTACATTAACGCCGAACTGGAGAAATTTCGTAGAAGGTGGTACTTTTTTACCAAACTTACCTTTACTTCGTCATATTCGGGCAGAAGTACAACAAAATGAAAATATTATAGATTTTGCAAACGGAGAACTCGGTTGTAATCTTTATCCTCACGATCAGCTACAAACGATTCTACGTGAACAACCGTTAACACATTCATTAAGTTACGATCATCCGCAAGGGTATCTCCCGCTAAGACAAGCGGTAGTAAAATATATGAAAGAATATTTAAAAGTTGAAGCAACTGAGCAGTCTATTATGATTACTTCTGGCGCACAGCAAGCCTTGCACCTTATCGTGCAGTGTTTATTAAATCCAGGTGATGCTGTTGCTTTCGAAAGTCCTTCACACTGTTATTCGTTACCACTATTCCAATCAGCGGGTATTCGTATTTTCCCATTACCTGTTGATGAACACGGTATTAATCCAGATGATGTGCAAGAGTTATATCGAAAGCATCGTATTAAAATGATTTTTTTAAATCCAAATTTCCAAAATCCTACAGGCACAATGCTGCATCCAAACCGTAGAAAAAAACTATTATCACTTTGCGCTGACTTACGAATTGCGATTGTTGAAGATGATCCGTCTAGTTTACTTACGTTAGAAAAGAAACAACCTTGTCCTACTTTGAAATCGATTGATGAAAATGGAACAGTCATTTATGTACATTCCTTATCAAAGATGATTGCACCAGGATTACGAGTCGGCTGGCTTGTTGCCCCGCAGTCTGTAGTAGAAAGGTTATCCGACGCAAGGCACCAAATGGAATTAGGTATGAGCATATTCCCGCAGTGGCTTATGCAGCAATTTTTCGAAACTGTACCATTTCAGTCTCATATCGTACCATTACGAAAACAACTAGCAGAAAAAAGAGACGTTATCGTTCGCGCCCTAAACGAGCAACTTCACGACAAAATCTCTTTTTCAAACCCGACCGGCGGTATATACATATGGGGGAAATTAAACGAACCGATAAACGAAAAACAACTCATTATGCAAAGCTTAAAACAAGAAATTGCTTTTATGCCGGGGAGTATTTTCGGCGCGAAAGATGGTTATATTCGTTTATCTTATGGAAAAGTGAATATTGATCAAATTGAGGAAGGTATTTCTCGTTTGCGGAAGGCTATTTTGGTTTGCGAAAAGTAACTTATGATAAAGAGATCTCGTTTGACAAAACCTAAATCTACCATTATTATCAACACGAACCTAGTTATAGGAGTGATACCAATGAAAATTTACGTTGATGCAGATGCTTGTCCTGTAAAAGATGTAATTATTTTTGAAGCTACGAATGCGGAAATTCCTGTTACCCTCGTTACTAGCTTTTCTCATTATTCTAATGCAGAGCAGCCAAAAGGTGTGGAGACCATTTATGTTGATTCTGGAGCAGATGCTGCGGATTATCGGATTATGCAGTTAGCTAAAAAAGAAG
This sequence comes from Bacillus sp. CCNWLW194, assembly GCF_037120585.1. Lineage (NCBI taxonomy): Bacteria > Bacillati > Bacillota > Bacilli > Caryophanales > Bacillaceae > Bacillus > Bacillus sp. CCNWLW194. The sequence continues at coordinate 321,003 of NZ_JBBBBL010000006.1, forward strand.
ATTTAATCGTAACACAAGATTACGGTCTTGCTTCGCTCGCTTTAGCAAAAGGCTGTATCGTACTACACCATAAAGGCTATAAGTATACGAATGATAACATTGAACAATTGTTACAAACACGATATTTAAGTGCAATGGTTCGAAAGAGTGGTAAACGTACAAAGGGACCGAAACCATTTACAGCAGAAGATAAAGAGAAATTTAGAGCGCTCTTTAAAAGTATGATCGCACTTTAAAAATGAATCGTCTATTTGCAAGGAAAACTTCGCAAAACAAAGAAGAGAATATCCAAATGAACATTCTCTTCTTGAGGTTTACCCGTTTAAAATGAAGGTAAATTATCTAAGTTATTTTCTTTTATTCCATCAGGTTCACTACGTATAATATCTCTGCCATACTTATGAAATACGTCCACATGAGCTAACTTCCCTGATTTTGCTTCATTAAGAGCAGTCATATAATCTAATTCTCTTCCACTACTTGTTTTAAAGGCAATTAAATCCCCATCATCATTTTTACGAACGGCAACAATTTGTTCTGCCCCTGAATTGACCTCATGGCCTACTTCAAATTGAGCTTGCTCTTCCCCTTGATGTAAATAATCATTATAAACTTTTTCAAAGTCTTTTTTGTCCATAAATTTCACCTCCAACACATTTTATTAGTATGGTTGGGAGGTATTGGTTTTATGTGCTATGCTCTTAATTTGGATATATTTTTAATACCTACGCAACCCCCTCAAAGTCTCCAATATATCATCTGTAAAGGCTATGCTACCCTCTGTCTCTAAAACTCTGAAATATAAACTTCTCAGGAAAGATCTAATATTTTGTACTAAAATAGCATACTGCGGAGGTCGGACGTCTTCAACAGTTGCTATACTATGTAGCCAGTTGCCCCACTCTTCTTCCGTTAAAAGATTTTGGTTACGTAGCGACATAATTGGTTTTACTAATCTCTCATCCTCAAAGTGTATGTACGCGTAGTCATTTAAACGAACCTTCTGACGAACAGCAGCTAGTATTGCATATGAAAACTCACGATTTCGTATTGTACGCGCTAACGCATCTAGCGCATCAGCAGCGTGTGCTGTAGAATGTGCCCAGCCTTTTCCTTCTACGTAACCCCTTACATCTTCTTCTAAATATACATATTCCAACACTTGTTCTGCCACACTGTACAGTTGTTCTTCGGATAACAATGGTTCTCTTTCATGAACAGATAAAATAAGTGGTGGAATTAATACGGAGAACGCACGTTTAAACACAGAGTCTGTTCCCTTTTCACCAATTTTATAAAATAAATAATCAGGACTAATTGCCTGTAACATTAACCCTCGTAATTCTTTTTGTCTAAACACATCATTTGTAATCCATTTGTGAAGCGTACTATAAATTAAATCATCACGTAATTCAGCATCGGATGATCCGATATAATCTAGCATCCACTGTGCATATGGATATGCATCTATGTCTTCTGGTACAGCATAATTATTATTTTTAATTTGTAGCAGTTCTTCTTTTAGTTCTAGTACTTCATTCATTATATTTCCTATCCCCTTTTTACGTTTTTTTATTGCCTTATCCCCCGTTTTTCACTTACTATAAATTAATTTAATTATACGAGAATTATAACTATAAATAAAAGGCTATACATATACTTTTGATTGTGTATTACTTTCGCTCATGAAATATAACTTCTGGATTTTCTAAGTCACTATTCCGAAATACAACATCCGCACACTCTTTCAGATCATGCTCATCTATATACATCTTACAGGCCGCATGATACCTATTCAAAAATATCTTCTCTGCTTCTTCATAACTTCCAAAAACCTCAGTCTCGCGCTTTGCACCACGTTTTCTCGCAATCTCAAAATCTGTATCTACCAAAATTTTGTAATCGAATAAATACTCAACGTCTTTTTTCAATAGAAATGTTCCATCTACTATTAATATCATATTTTGCGTGGCCACTAGTGGCTCATTATGTACAGGGATGTCCTTTTTTAAATTATGAGAAATCGTTTCATATTGTAAATTCCCGTTTGGTCCTAAAGGCTTTAATAACCTTTCTTTAAAAGCTGTATAATCGTGTGCATCTTCATAATACCCTCTTGCAGAATCTTTACCTTGTGCATAGCGAATCAATCTTGGATTATGAAAATCGTCAATGCTAGCACGTGTTACTGGTAACCCTCGTTTTTTTATTTCTTCCGCTAGTTCATTTGCAAATGTTGTTTTTCCTGAAGCTGTAATACCACTTACTCCAACTCTAATTGGATGAGTTAATTTTAACGTTAAAATACGATCAATAATTTCTTTGATATTTTGTTTTCGACACATGATATTCCCTCCTTTAATCAGTTAACATAATATAATTACAAGAAACAATCCGTGTCACTATTTGTAGGTAAGTCGATATCCTTTGTCAAATCGTTGATATATTTTAAGTTATGATAGATATATTTGAAAAATCATTGATATATTATGATTGGCTTACTTTCCCTTAAACCCTCGATATAAAGCTGTCCGTAATTCTTGTTTGTATTCTTCAATTTCTGGCATATCGAGCTCTTCCGCTAATCGAATGGCAAGTTCAATATCATACGGTACACGTACGAGTTGAATGGAAAAGCTCGCTGCTTCTTTTTCATTGTAAATTCCTTCGAATATTAAATAAGAAGCTTGTGTAATTTCAAGCGGATTTCCTACGCTACCAGCATTACATAACGTTTTCCCTCTGAAATTTTGAACGAATGCTTGGTGAACGTCACCGTAGCAAACGACATCTGGTTTTCTTTCTCCTTCTATATTCTCTGTGAGCTCACTATTTTCGAACATACTAATACGCTCTTCTCTTGAAGCGTGTGGTTGTATTCTTTCATATAAACTTCTCGGTGAAGCGTGGAACATACGAATCAGTTTCCCACTCATATAAAACTCGATTGAAAATGGTAAGCTTCTTAAATAGTCATTTTGTTCTTCTGATAATTGTTTTTGATGCCATTTTAATGCTTCAAATTCAGTCGGTTTTGTAATAAAATCATCCCAGTTCCCCATTACAACTCCTTCACATTCTTTACGAATGATTTCAATTACTTCGCTAGAATGAGGTCCTTTTCCTACTAAATCTCCAAGGCAAATTATGCGTTCGATTCCTCTCAATTTAATATCTTGTAGTACAGATTCTAAAGCTGGAATATTACCATGTATATCTGAAATTACCGCTATTTTATCCATATGAATTCCTCCTTTATTTATTAAATTCACTTGATTGATACCATTTTGGAATATAGGATGAAAATTGATTATGATCTTCTAAAATTCCGTTTAACCTTTCCTTCATATCGTCTACTAAATGCGGCGTGCTTCGGTTTGTCCAAACGATATCCGCTGGGAATGTCATTGCTGCGTATAATGTATACAGTTGCCAAAAATGAAGCGATGGTTCGCCTCCGCAATAACCGTGAACTTGTCCAACTGCAAATGTTTTGCTTATTCTTGTAGTAAAAATCGCTACATTATAAAAATCGTGTATTGGATCGCCAAAATCATATCCACCAAAATCGATAACGATAAACTCCTTATTATGAATCATACTATTTGCTGGATGGAAGTCATCGTGTAAAAATGTGATTGGACGATTTTTTAATAAATCTTTATGATTGTCTACAAAGGTTAATACAGGCTTCAAATCCAGAAAGTTCACCTCGTAATCTGCTAATGCTTCTATGTATCTTTCGTATTTATTCCATCTAGATGTTTCCCATTTATTACTTGCACTTTCTCTTTCAATTGAGTGGATTCGTTTTAATACTTCTCCAGCTTTTCTTCCTGCATTATACTGTTCTTCCTCCAATAGCTTACTTAAGCTCTCTTCACCATTTACACCTTGGACCCATTCAAATACTTGAACGCATTTATTTAATTTCTCAAGTTTTATGAAATGAATTAATTTGGGCGTTGGAATATGTAATAACTCTAATTGTTTCATATACGTATATTCTTCTTGTTTGCGTTCAGAATTAACCGCATCACATACTTTTACAAAATATGTTTCTCGATTTTTTAATTCAATTTTATATTTATCTTCATGTGAAAAACCTTTTGAAATAGCTGTACACTTTACAATACGAGGCCATTCTAGTTTTCTCTCTATCTCTCTAAGCATTTCTTCCACAACGTTCACCTCTATTAATATATGTACAAACTACCTAACACTTCATGCTCTCGTTTATTTTCTCCTTTAAACTCCACTGCAAATGGATATTCGCCATGATTCTTCAAACATTCTAGTACTACCCCTTCTCCAATTGGTTCACAAAACTGTACTTGAATGTCACCGAATGATACACTTTGGCATTCAGCATTCCACTCTTCACTTTTTACGACTGAGCTTGCAGTTAGCTCCATTACTTCTTTCCATTTCCGCACCGTTTCTCTAACATTTTTCACTGCATAATGAATTGTTTCAATTTGTTGTATGTTGTTTTTATGTTCAGTGATCGTTCCTATTTTATGTAAATCATTTCTTCTTTCTTCATCTGTTTCATTCCACTGTATAAAGAAAGGTAATTTCGGTCCGTTCTCTTCTTGCTTTACAAATAACATTTTCCATTCTAAAAGTCTGCCATCTTTTCTCACACGCTTCCCTTCAAATGGCCCTATCGTATGTAAACCATGCTGACTAAATTTCACTGCTAATTCTTCAATGGCATCTGTTCGAATTGCGAGTTGTAGCATTCCTTCTCCATTTTGTAATTTCACCACTGTTTCTTGTACTAATGGATTTTCTGCTTCTTTCGCTTTTTCTTCATGTTGAACTGCCAGAAATTCTATGTATGATAAATCAAAATAACTTAAACTATTCCAAGTACCCCAGTTCGTATGCTCTCCGCCTAATACAGTATGAAATCCAAGTTCCTGCATTTGTTTTTTCGCTTCCTCCGGTGTGCCATGAACTGCGTGAACGAGATGATCAAATAGTAACATGTCTTTCTCCCCTTTCTCTCCATCCTTTTATTGTATATTTTATTTTTCTTTCGTTCAATTCAAAAAACTTTAAAACCCAGTTGATTTATATGATTAATGTGTATTATAATGAAACAAATTTCAATATTGCTGATTGGAAAAACCAAAGGCACTTTTCTCACACGGGAAAAGTGCCTTTTTCATTTACTATTACAGGGGGATTTTTTATGCAGAAATTAATTGTCTTTGCTATTATTGGATTTTTCGCTCAATTGATCGATGGAGCGCTTGGAATGGCGTATGGGGTAACATCTACCTCACTATTATTAATGTTTGGTATCGCACCGGCTGTCGCTTCCGCATCTGTTCATTTAGCTGAAGTTGTTACAACCGCCGCTTCTGGTGCATCTCATATCAAATTTGGAAATGTTGATAAATATACCGTTTCCAGGCTTACATTGCCAGGAGCAGTTGGCGCATTTATTGGGGCATGTTTTTTAAGTAATTTACCTGGCGATGTCATTAAACCGTACATTTCCGTATTTTTATTTACTTTAGGGGTTTATATTTTATTACGATTCATCATTCAAAAACAAATTGTCACTTCAAAGAAACGTATGTCTGCTAAACAACTTGTTCCGCTTGGCTTATTTGCTGGATTCGTTGATTCAACTGGTGGCGGTGGCTGGGGACCGATTACGACACCTGTACTTTTAGCAAGAGGAAATGAGGCTAGAAAAGTTATCGGATCTGTAGATACGAGTGAATTCCCTGTTTCACTTGCTGCAACAATTGGCTTCTTCATCTCACTTGGCTGGGAACAAGTAAGCTGGGTTTGGGTATTTGCGTTAATGCTTGGCGGTATTGTCGCAGCTCCAATTGCTGCATGGTTAGTACGCATCGTTCCAGCACATTTACTTGGCGTATTAGTTGGTGGCCTTATTATCTTTACAAACATTCGTACACTGCTCACTACATTTAAAGTGGATCCGACTATTATTTCACTTTCTTACGTGGCAGTTGGCCTTGTCGTTATTATTTCTATTTTCATTGCTGTTCGCAATCATTCTAACGCATCGACAGCCAAATATCCGAATAATCAAAAACAAATGCTTCCATAATGATAAAAATACCGCCCGATATACTTCGAGCGGTATTTTTCATTCTTCCATTCTCCAATTAATCATTGTTTCTGTAGTGCCAATTCTTTTCATATGTAATTTCTCTAATACACGAATCGATCCCTCATTTTCAAGAAGTGTCTCTGCAATAATTGTTTCTACCTGTCCTGTTTGAAAAGCCCAATTTATTAATTCTCTTACAGCTTCTGTTGCATACCCTTTATCCCAATATTTCTCAATAAACCCGTAACCAATTTCTACTGTATGTCCCTCATTTGGTTTCCCTTTAAACCCTATATCACCTAGAACGATGTCATCTTCTTTTCGAATGACATACCACGCCCCCCACGGTAATAAATCCTTATTTTGTTTTACATTTTCTACATGCCCTACAATATGTGGACCACTATTATATCCTTGCTCGTTAGCAACGTGAATACTCTCTTCTGTGCACGGCACTATATAGAGCCTTTCTGTTTCTAATTTCATATTGATTTCCCCTTTTCAATTAAACAATACCTCAATTTTATCAGAAATAAAAAGAATATTCATTTTATTTATCAGATTTATACTTATTCTTTGAAACGAATTTAAGGAATAATCCTCTTTTGATAGTTATGTCGAATTATATTTTCTGAATTTTCTTTTAATTTTAAAGGGTTTTTCAATATTTTTTGCGAAACATTTGTATAACAATTTTTTCTTTGCTTATTGCTACATAATAGTAGGTTCGGGTGGAGTTTTGCAAGCGTTTCCTATACAATAACCGATATTTTTTGACTTTTCCTAACAAAATATCTTGCAATATATTCAGAAACTCATTACAATTGCCATATATTAAAAATCTTAGCAATATATAAATCCTCATCAATCCGATGAGGTAGAGGTTGCGACTTTTAAGAGTAAAACGGACGAGACACAGAGAATGTCATCTGACTCCGTTTGAAAGGAAAAGTTGCCGAAGTTTATATTTCTTCTCTGGAAATATGAGCTGGGGCTGTCTCCGAAAGGAACAGAACTGTCACGTTTACAAATTACCGTGTAAACGTGGGGTGCTATCTTAACGGAAGGGTATAATGGGGTGGTTATTTGTGAAACGTTCCGCCAAATTCCTTTGGCGGTTTTTTGTATTTTTCTCCCCCGCTCCTTCCTATCTTACAAGAAAAGGAGTGTTGAACATGAATAGCGCAACGAATCAAACTACCTCTAAAACAGAAACTACAAATGGAAAAGGTGAATTAAAACGTAGTTTAAAATCACGGCACCTTACGATGATTTCTCTCGGTGGTACAATTGGTACCGGACTATTTCTTGCCAGTGGTGGTGTGATCCACACAGCTGGACCTGGTGGTGCATTAGTTGCATACGCCGCAATTGGAATTATGGTTTACTTTTTAATGACAAGCTTAGCTGAACTCGCAGCTTACATGCCTGTTACTGGATCTTTTAGTACGTATGCAACAAAATTTGTTGATCCATCACTTGGCTTTGCACTTGGATGGAACTATTGGTATAACTGGGCAATTACGATAGCTGCTGAACTAGCGGCTGTAACATTAATTATGAAATTTTGGTTCCCAGATACCCCTTCCCTCATTTGGAGCGGATTATGTTTAGCTATTATTTTCCTTTTAAACTACTTATCTGTTAAAGGGTTTGGTGAATCTGAATATTGGTTCGCACTTATTAAAGTAGTTACTATTATTATCTTTTTAATTGTCGGTTTTATGATGATTTTCGGAATTATGGGCGGCGAGACTGTTGGCTTTAAAAACTTCACAGTTGCAGATGCACCATTTAACGGCGGCATCATGGCAATTATCGGTGTATTTATGGCAGCTGGTTTCTCATTCCAAGGAACTGAATTACTTGGGGTAGCTGCTGGTGAAACTTCTGATCCAGAACGTAATATTCCGAAAGCAATTCGTTCGATCTTTTGGCGTATTCTTTTATTCTATATCCTTGCGATTCTCGTTATCGGTTTATTAATTCCTTATACAACTGAAAGTCTTGCCGCAAGTGATGTAACAGTAAGTCCATTTACACTTATTTTTGAAAAAGCGGGCGTTGCCTTTGCTGCTTCTGTTATGAACGCTGTTATTTTAACGGCAGTACTTTCTGCTGGTAACTCTGGTATGTATGCATCAACTCGTATGCTTTGGGATTTAGCTCGCCAAGGGAAAGCACCAAAGTTTCTTGGTAAATTAGATAGCCGCGGTGTACCTGTTAACGCATTAATCGTAACATCAATTGTCGGTAGTATCGCTTTCATTGCTTCTTTATTCGGTGACGGTGTTGTATACATTTGGTTATTAAACGCATCAGGAATGTCTGGCTTTATCGCATGGGTCGGCATTGCAATTAGTCATTATCGCTTCCGTAAAGCATATATCGCACAAGGAAAAGATTTAAAAGACTTACCATATAGAGCAAAATGGTTCCCGTTCGGTCCAATCTTTGCATTTGCACTTTGTGTTATCGTAATTTTAGGTCAAAACTACGGCGCATTTATGGGCGAATCAATCGATTGGAACGGTGTACTCGTTTCTTACATCGGTTTACCACTCTTCTTAGTACTATGGTTAGGATATAAATTTACGAAGAAAACAAAAGTCATTCCACTTGATAAATGTGAACTAAAATAAAATGAAACGAGCAAACAAATTTGTTTGCTCGTTTTTTTGTTACAAACCTCTTTACTTCCCTATTGCTCTTGTTTTTGCAATAATAAAGGAAATATAAATAAAGGTTGGGATACCATGAACATTCGCATTACTGATGAAGCAAAAGCAGCTATACATAGTCTAGAACGTGAAGACAAAAAGATTATTCGTATTAGAGGAACAATGACAAACTCTTGTAGTATTTTCGTTGATGTCGATTTAATTTGGGATACATATGTTGCAGATGATGTTGTATATGAAGATGCTGATTTTATTGTACAAATGGATTCATTCACGAAAGATTACACTGGTGATACGGTGAAACTTGATTATAAGACGACTGGTTTTAGTATTACGACTCCAAGTGAGACTTTAGTTTATGGATTGTCGATTAAAAAATAAAAATTGCTTTTAACTGACCACCGAGGTGAAAAAATGAGTAAATATGTTCCGCTAAAATTTTTGTTTAACGAAGAATTAGCAGAAAAAATGGCTGATTCTATTTGTAAACACGATCCTACTTTCTCTAAAAGAAACTTTGTATCTTCCGTAACATGTAAAGTTGAAAATTTAGAGTTAAAGCAGCGTATTGAAGTATTGGCAGATGAATTACACAATGCTTTACAAAAAGATTTTAATGAAGCAATACATATATTACTGAGAACTTTGGGACCAGAAAATACAACAGAAGTAGGCACATTTACAAACGGATATATGTACATGCCTATCGCAAAATACGTTGAAAAATATGGACTTAACGATTTTGAAACCTCATTCAACGCCATGTATGAAATAACAAAAAGGAATACTGCTGAATATACCATTCGGCCTTTTCTTGAAACATACCATGAAGACACGCTAGACATACTACAACAGTGGCTTCATGACGAAAACAGCCACATTAGAAGATTAGTTTCTGAAGGTACAAGACCAAGGCTTCCTTGGGCTAAAAAAATAGGAGCTCTGAAAGGTGACTTTAAGTACAATTTACAGCTTCTTGAACCTTTAATGAATGACCCTTCTAAATATGTTCAAAAATCAGTAGCTAATCATATTAATGATATTACGAAAGAAGATAAAGAACTTGTTTTTCAATGGTTGCAGCAATTACGCGACAAACAGCATCCTGTTAACCCTTGGATTATAAAACATGGGTTACGAACGGTTATTAAAAATGATACTTTGCCAAAAGATTTTTCTTTTTAAGCATTTTAAACAAAAACGCTTATACTTCAAAAATGAAGCATAAGCGTTTCTTTCTTTTGAATAAAGCAATAACAAACGTATTTTTCCAATATTCTCCTCCTTCAATGAAAGGTCTATAGCAATATTTCGATGAAGCTAAACACTCATAAAATCTATTCCTATTCCATTTCTACTTGCTTCACATAATATTCCATCGCTTCATTAAGCCATTTTTGTTCATCTTCTGTGAAAGGCGAAGGTATCATATTTTCAAGTTCTTGCATATCCAGTTCTTCCACACTAGTATTAGCTAATTTTTGTATCAAATCTTCATTAAGAAATGAAAAAGACTCTTCTATATATTCCTTTACCATCTCTTGTACTTTCGCATCCTCGACTGGTTTACCATATAATTGCTTAACCTTTTTAGACAATTGAATAAACATTTTATCCAAAGCAATTTTATCTTCTTCTCGTTTCTTTGATAATTCTTCCACGATATCCGTTAACTCATGACGTTCCATCCATTCTTTATGTGTATGTTCTGTATTCATACCGTAAATAAGACTAAATAATACTGTACTATCTATTTCACATTCCTCTTCGACTAACTTCATTACTCTTTTAATTGCTTGCATTGATTGCTCAATTTTTTCTTTTTCTCTTTCTAACACTTGCAAATGGAGAGACAAACTTTCATTCAAATCAACACCAAAACTTGATTCGTGTAACAAATTAGCGACTTTATCTAGACTATAGCCTAGAAATTTTAGACTTAAAATTTTTTGTAAGGTTATAATATCGTGATACTTATAAATGCGGTGCCCTGAAGAAGGATTCTTTTCTGGTTGTAACAACCCGATTTCATCATAGTAATGCAAAGTAGGAATTGGTATTCCCGTTTTCCCTGAGAATTCTCCAATAGAAAACTTTTTATCCTTATTCATCTAAATCCCCCTATTAAAAGTATAGATTCATTATAAAACCTAAAGTAACTAGAGGTTCAAGAGAGAATTTAAGAAAATTCAAAAATATTGAAGTGCATGTAATCAATATGTATTGCATTATCCCGTTTCATTCAATAAGTTTTATTCCATTTAATGGCCCGATTATTGAACAGCATGAATGGCAGTTTTCAAACAACGACCTTCCCTCATAAGTTCAAAGGACTTTCACTTACTTATCCCGAATATATAAATAACCATTCTCACAAGGAGTAACTTTATATGAATCTATTCGAACACGAAACGTAAAACCGCTTCTCTTTCATAAGAGGTCCTCCCTTTTTCCTTTCTCATCATATCATTCATTGAAAAATAGGAGGACATAATTATGAAACGTGATCCATTATTTTTAACTTTATTAGAAAGTGCAAATACACATTTTAGCGGCTGGGATTTTTCCTTTATTTCAGAAACTGGCCGAATGAAGAGCGAGCCTTTATCATGATCATACGGCAGTACTGCTTTCCAGCTTATGCAGCGTGCAGAATCAATGCTCGATATGGGTACTGGCGGCGGAGAGTTTTTATCTATGTTACAACCGTTCCCATCAACTATTTATGCTACTGAAGGTTATGCTCCAAATGTGCCAATTGCTCGAAACAAATTAGAGCCTTTAGGGGTTACTGTTGTAGAAGTGACCGATGATACTGCTTTACCATTTCAAAATGAACAGTTTGATTTCATTTTGAATCAACATGAATCCTATTCTGCTTCTGAGGTAAACAGAATTCTCTCTCCTAATGGAATTTTCCTTACACAACAAGTTGGTGGTCTCGATTGCGCTGAACTTAATGAACAGTTTGACACACCACTAAATAGTGAATTTGCAAGTTGGTCGCTTGAAGCGGCATGTAATGAACTACAGGAAAATGGATTTACTATTTTAGAAGCAAAAGAAGAGTTTCCTTTTCAACGTTTTTATGATATTGGCGCTATCGTCTATTATTTAAAAGCAATTCCGTGGCAAATTCCTGATTTTACTGTCGAAAGGTATTATAAGGAACTATATCGTATACATGAAATCATCTTGCAAAAAGGATATTTTGATGTGAAGCAACATCGATTTATCATAAAGGCGATTCGTAGCTAACAAAAAGAAACATCGTACATATGACGATTATGACCAATGAATTGTATTTCTGGAACATATCATCACCTCACATATATAATGAGAGCAATCAGCATAAAAATACTGATTGCTCTTTAAAATATTTTATCAATTAGAGTATGAAAGTGATCTTTTTATATACCTTTTGTTTACATCATCTTCCTTCAAACATGCAGTTGTATAATTAATAATATTCCGGTTATCATATGTGAATATATGCTCTAACTTGTTTTCCTCATTTAATGCTATTGGTAAGTATTTTGGTAAATTGCTAACTACCCCTCTATTATCACAATCTAATATCCAATCCATTTCTTTCCATTCCAATAATCCTTCGGCTGTACTTACTGGCGTGTCTATATGTACTCCAGCTGGCAGGTCAGCAAGGAATACATACATTCCTTCACTATCCCGAGGCTCATCCTTACTTTTAAAAATCACATTCCCTTTATACGTTACACTTGGAAGATCTATGCCTGTTTCCTCAAGCGTTTCTCTAATTATTCCTTCATATGGTGTTTCATTGTCTTCAATTTTCCCACCAACGCCATTCCACATTCCCATATTCGGCTTTTTATTTCTATTTAGTAAGAGTATTTTATTTCCCTTTCTAATGAAACAAATTGTGTACTTATACATACGTTCATTTCCTTCCCTTTTCCTCTCATCTACAGATTTAAACTGCATTTTGATTAGACTTGGTGAATAAAGATTTTTTTATTATACAAACAATTGGTTTTTAATGAGGTTTTTTGCTCAATTTTATTAAAAATCATTCTCCTTATAATCATATCTTACATAATATATTGTACAACTTTCGTTTCAGAAAGGAGTGTTCAAAATCGATAACATAAGCAGCGAATTTTTAAAACAATATTACGACAGTCGAGTCTGGTTATATGATACTCATTGGCTTGGGGTCCCTATTCTCAAACTTCCCTCTGACCTTTTTTTGTATCAAGAAATTATTTACGAATTAAAACCCGATTTAATTATTGAATGTGGCACTTGTTATGGTGGTAGCGCATTGTATTTAGCTTCTATATTAGATTTAATTGGAAAAGGCCACGTTCTTACTCTTGATATATTCCCTCAACCAAATCGTCCATCCCATGATCGCATTACGTATTTAACAGCTTCTTCTGTTTCAGTAACCGCTGTGCAAACAATATTAAGTATGCGTAAACCTAATGATGTAATTTTAGTTATTTTAGATTCAGATCATAGTAAAGATCATGTAGCAAAAGAACTTTTACTTTATAAATCTGTTGTTACAGCTGGCAGTTATATTATTGTAGAAGATACATCTATTAATGGAAATCCTGTTTCTCCCGATTGGGGTCCTGGCCCAATGGAAGCTGTTGAAGAGTTTTTAGCTACAAATAACAATTTCATAATCGATGAATCTAAACATAAGTTTTTCATATCATTTAATCCAAAAGGTTTTTTAAAGAAGATAAAGTAAAACTTGAATAAGTGGGGTTTTATAAATCCCCACTTATTCTATGATCTTCATTTTTGAAAAAGGATAATAAACAAATTCCACTTTTCCTATTATATTATCTTCTTCAATATAGCCTAAGCCATTTCGACTATCTCTACTAAGTTCACGATTATCTCCCATTACAAATAACTTATTTGGCGGGATTTTTGTTTTTTGAAAGTTATAAAACACTTGTGTATTATTGAATAAATCTTTATTTGTATATGGTTCTTCTTGCTTTTTATCATTCACATATACGGATCCATTCGTTATGTTAATTACGTCGCCAGGAAGTCCTATTACTCGTTTTACATAATATTTCGACTCATCCTCTTCCTTTATAATGACAATTTCCCCGTGCTCTAAATTAGAAAAATGTACTGCTGCTTTATTTACAAATACGTAGTCTTCTTCATATAAAGTCGGTTGCATCGATTTCCCTTCCACTTTACATAAAGTAAAAGAATGATAGGCTACTACCAAAACAAACACGAAGAGTATGTATTTCCCCCAACCTCTCTTAATCTCCTGTTTCATATCCATTCCCACCTTATTCAAATGCTTTTTAAATCAAAAAATATATCACTGCACCATATGTCTCAATGCAGTGATATTATTTTTACTGGGCCTTGTTCGGCTGCTCTACTGGGACTGGATTTCCACCCGATCTTTTCGTTTTCAATTCAAAATACGCATCCAAAATCTCTTTACCAATCGCGGAATTAATTCCTGATTTGTCATCATTTACCCATGGTACAACAACTGAAAAAGCTACTTCTGGATCAGCATCATATGGTGCATAACCGGCAAGAGTTAAATTATAACATTTTTTTCGGTTATTGTTTTCATCTCTTCCAATATCACTTTCTCCACCATATACAGTTTCAGCTGTCCCTGTTTTTCCAGCTGGTTTATATGGTAATCCTTTAAACGTTCCAGCACCTGTTCCGTCAGTTTCCTGGAATACTCTTCTAAACCCTTCTTTTACATGATTAATGTATGAAGTATTCATATCCACTCGATTTAAAATAACTGGTTCAATAGATCGAATAACTTTTCCAACATCCTCTGGTCTATGTGGTTGCTCTCTCACTTCTTGTACAATTTGCGGTTTCATTCGGTAACCGCCATTTGCAATTGTTGAAATATATTGAGCAAGTTGAAGCGGCGTATATGTATCGTACTGTCCAATCGCATAATCAAGTAAAAAACCAGGTATGTTATCAGTTCTCCCCATTTGTCCAATCGATTCATTCGGCAAGTCAATACCAGTCGGTACACCTAATCCAAACTGTCTAAAATAGTAACGCATTTTATTAAATGTCTCTTTTCTAATGTCTAATGGATTATTTGGCACATAATTTATACCCGCCATTTTTAAAGCTGTATTAAACATATAAACGTTTGATGAAACTTGTAAAGCTCTTAAATCATCAATATCACCAAAATCTTTCCACGATTTCTTCGGCTTAGTACTTCCTTTAAAATACATTGGTGCATCAAAGAAATGCGTATACGGCTTAATCGTTTCTGTTTGATATCCGGCTAATAAAGTAGCCCCTTTTACAGTTGATCCTAATTCATAAGAACTTGTCATCGTTCCTAAAGCGTAGTCTTCTATTTGCATTCCGCCATCTTTATTTACAATTTTCTTTCCTGCCATTGATAAAATTTGGCCGTTTTTCGGGTTCATCATTACAACGAACGCACGATCCATCATTGGCTCTGCAGAATGGAATGCTCGTAAATTCTTTTCAAGACTTTCTTCTACTTTTTTCTGTAAATCCATATCAACTGTTAACATTAAATTATTTCCACTTTTTCCTTCTGTCACTTTTTCAGTTCGAATAATATTCCCTGTTTTATCTGTAATATTTCTAGTCTGTTCTTTCGTTCCATGTAGTGCATCTTCGTATTGTTTTTCAATGTAACTCTTACCAATACGATCATTTCTGTTATAATCACGTACTAAGTAATAATCCAATTGTTCTCTTGGCAATCCTTCATTTTCAGTAGAAACGCTCCCAAGGATAGAACGAAGTATTTTATCATTTGGGTATTCACGTTCCCAATCTACTGTCGTATCTACTCCTGGCAAACTTGCCAATCTTTCGCTTACGACTGCATATTCATTTTGACTTACATCTTTTTTAACGATTTGCGGCGTCATTTTATATCCCGCATTCATTCTACTTTTAATCGCTAGTACTTCTAAATCCTCTTTTGAAAGTTCGCTTAATTCTTCTTGTGTAATTCTTTGCCTACGTAATTCTTCTACTTTTTTATCTAATTCTTTCCCTTCTATCTCTTGCTTCCTAAATGTATTCTCATCTTCTTTCGTTACTTTTGTTGCTGCCTGTTTTTCATTTAACTGCATCCAAAAATCTTTCTTATCTGTTTCTGTCAACTTATCTATATCTTCTGGCGACATTTCAATTAGCTGGGCTAAATTTCTTGCTACTTGTAAAACTTCTTTCGAATCTACTCCTTTCATTTTCGTATATGTAACGGTTCGTAGCGGTTTATTATTTACAATCACATGGCCTTGTCGATCAAACATTTTCCCTCTAGGTACAGGTGTGCTTACCGTTACATCTTCTTTTTTGTTCACTTCATTTCTATACGTTTCTCCATCAATGATTTGTACTTTACCTAATTGAATTATAATAGCTGAAAATAAAAGAAAAACGATAAAAAATAGTACATTTAATCGAAATGGAATATGAGTCTTTTTCTTTTTCGATTGTTTCTTCTGCTCCTTTTTCTGTCTCATTTCGCTCCCTCGCTTCATTCTATTAACATTTCTACACAGAACCATTATGTATCAAATTTATTTATATGATATATATAGAATTTTATATTAATTACATAAGAATTAAAAGATTTAATTTTCAGTTTTTTAATTTTATATCCTATTTATTACCATTCCCTTATTAAGAAATAACATGAATGTTATTCTAAAAGAAAGATTGTATATAATTATTTTTCATACCTTTCATTTACATTTCTTTGTATACTAACAATAAAATCCATTACTAAGGAGAAAATGAAATGACAGATTCATTCACAATTCATACTAATACGTCACATTGTTTAAACTTTATGATTTATATTCAAAATATTCATCTCAACCAAAAAGAGAAAAAAGAAAATTTAAGATTTCCTTACATAGCAAGACAATTCAATTTCTCTACTAACTTTGAAGCGAATTTCAAAGAATTATGGCATACACTTCGCAAAAAAATTGCTAACGACAAATATGATTTACAAATTTTTCATGAAGAAAATCATATCTTTTATGAGAAGCTTTTTGACACTCATTTATGTAATGAGGAATCCTTTAAAGAGTTAATATGTAGTTTTAAAGTATGGTGGACTAACATAGTAGGTCAGCATTCATTAGAATGGTCTGTAAGTGAGTATAGTACGCAACTTTATAATGACTTAGTTTTATACTTAAAACAAAATCAAATAGAACCTTTACAACAGCTACACATTAGCTTACTTTATGACGATTGTGTATTCACTAAAGATAATATTACTTCTTACTCTGCTATTTTACCTACGAAACACCTTTTTATAAATTATAGAGATGTTGTTACTACATTATCAACATGTTTTCATGTGGCTTAAAACAGCGATTACTCAAATAAAAAACTGAGGTAGATACCTCAGTTTTTTTGATATTTTATTTCATTGATGATAATCCTTCTACAAATTCACCAATCTTATTTTGAAAAACAAAATCAAAGTTATATTCTTGCCCTGTTAGCTCTTCATTTACTAAAATAGTCTTTGCTCCTACTTCTCTCTTTGCGATTTCTGGGAATGAAGCGACAGGCTGTACTTTTAATGATGTTCCCATGACGATAAGCACATCTGTTTCATATAAACGTTTCATCGCGTTTTGATATTGCGGCAGTGTATCTCCGTATAAAACAACGTCTGGATTTAAAATGAAATTACACTTCTGACAGCGAGGCACTTCATGATCAATCATATACTGCAAGTCATATCCCGCTTTACATTTTGGACAATGCGCTGTTTGCAGTGTTCCATGTAGATCAATAACATGTTTACTACCACCTAATTGATGTAAACCGTCAATATTTTGCGTTAAAATCGTAATATCTTTCCCTTGTTCTTCTAATTCAGCTAAAAAGCGATGCCCACGATTTGGTTTATATTGATGAAACGTATTAATTTGAAAAATTTCTTTATAATGCTTCCAAAACTCTTTCGGGCTTCGGTTATAGTACCCTCTCGATAAGTACATTTCCACATTTGCATCAGCGTACAATCCATTTGCTGAACGAAAATCTGGGATACCACTTTCCGTACTTGCACCTGCACCTGTTAATACTGTAATTTTCTTCGCTTTTTCTAAAATTGAACGTACTTCTTCAAATTGTTGCACAAAAATCACCTCTATGTATTTTCCTATTCTTATTATACCAGTTGTTTACAGGAGGTGTTGTACACTTCGGTTTATTTAATGCGTCGCACCCCCAACCTCTACAATATCTACCTCTACTTCCGTCGTTACCTCAACTGCCAATTCTATCCCTTTACTAATAGTAGTAAGTGACATACTCGGTTGGCCTGGATAGTTACTCGCTTGTTCTGGTAAAAACGGAATATGGACAAATCCACCTTTTATTTTCTTATCACGGTTCTCTATTTCATGCATAAGACCATAGAATAAGTGATTACAAACGAATGTACCTGCTGTTTGTGAAACGGAAGCTGGTATGCCTTCTTCTTGAAGCTTTTTTACGATTGCTTTCATCGGAAGTGTAGACCAATAGGCAGCAGGTCCTCCTTCTATAACTGGTACATCTACCGGCTGATTCCCTTCATTGTCAGCTATTCTTGCATCATCGATATTAATTGCGACACGCTCTATCGTAATATCTGGTCTGCCCCCAGCTTGTCCGATACATATAATTATTTCAGGGTTTAGTTCTTGTATATATTCGTTTAAAACTTTTATTGATTTATGAAATACGGTTGGTACTTGTTTACTTATAATCTTGTACTCTCCGATTGTTTTTTCATGCAAACTTTTTGCGACTTCCCAAGCTGGATTGATACTTTCTCCGCCGAACGGATCAAATCCTGTTAATAATACTGTTTTCATAGTTTTACCCTCCTAATTAGAAACGATATACTAAGCCGTACATAATAAACATATTTATGATAAAGATCGAAAGAGCAATTGGGACTTGCGCTTTAATAACCGCATTTTTATCTTTTAGCTCTAAAAGCATTGCCGGAACGATATTAAAGTTTGCTGCCATTGGAGTAAGTAACGTTCCGCAATATCCAGCAAACATACCAAGAGCTGCCATAATTGCTGGGTTTCCACCGTGCATTTGAACAATTAAAGGTAAGCCAATTCCGCCAGTAATTACGGCAAACGCTGCGAAAGCATTTCCCATTACGACTGTAAAGAGCATCATTCCTAAACAATACGCCATAACAGCAACGAACGGATACTCTGTCGGTAATACTTGGCCGACTAAATCAGAAACGACTTGTCCAACGCCAGATTTTGCGAAAATACCGCCAAGTGCTGCTAACATTTGTGGTAAAATAACAGCCCAGCCGACAGCTTGTAATAATCTACTTCCTTCTTGAACAGGCGTTGTTATTTTCGATTTTGTAATTCGCATCGCAGCAACGAACGCAAGTAATGCTCCTAGTGCTAATGCTACTAGCGTTACTTTATCTGGATCAACAAGGGATACATTTCCCCATTTAATTTTCCCTAACGTTAACGTACCGATAATTGTAAAAATAGGAATTAAAAGTGCAGGCATAAAGATTTTATTCTTTAATTTCTCCGCATGTTTTACACGTTCTTGCACTGGTACTTCTTTTTCCTGAGACTTTGTTACTTTATTTAATGAAGCTAATACGACCATAGCAAGCACAATACAACCAACGTAAAACGAAGGAATTACATTTCCAAACAAAAATGTAACTGCAAACAATGCCCAAAATAAACTAGAACCAAATCGATTTGGATGCTCACGATCAAACACAATACGAACAGCGATAAATGCAACGATTATACCTAATACATAATAGATTGTATCCATAGTTATGATGTTCATATTATATTGCCTCCTTCTCTTCTTTTGCTTCTGCCTTCATTGTTTTCTCTATATATTTATCAAACCTTCTAAATCTAATCCAGCTCACGATAAGTGCAGATATTGCAGTTGGAATCCCCCAAAGTGCCATATCCCAAACACCGACATGCATACCTACTGAATCGAAGAATCCTTTCATTAATAAAATGGCACCAGTTGCGATAAATATATCTTCTCCGAAAAACCAAGCTGTATTTTCCGCAGCAGCTGCATTTGCTTTGATCTTCTCTCTTAATTTTTCAGGTAGTTTACCGTATTTACCTTGTGCCGCTCCTTCTGCCATCGGTGCAACAAGCGGTCTTACTGTTTGCGCATGACCACCAATATTAAGCCCTAGTGCTGCTGATGATTCTCTTATCGTAAAATATGACATTAATACTCTTCCAGTTGTTGCGCCTTTTGATTTCGTTATAAGTGCTTCTGCTCTTTCTTTTAAACCGTAACGCTCTAAAATTCCGATTACCGGTAAAGTTAATATTATCGGCATAGACATATATCTATTTTCTATGAAAAATTTACCGAACATGCTGATCACATCATAAAAACTTAATCCTGAAACCATACCAGTAACAATACCTGCGACCATAACTACTAATAGTGTATTTAATCTAAATAAAAAACCAACTGCAACAAGTAGTATCCCGATTAATTTAATCATTCCAGCACTTCCCCCTATTTTTTATTTTGGTGCACAAATAGAAACACCTTCAAGTTTGAATGTTCTGTATATTTTTTCCGCAAATTGCACTGCTTTTTCTCCATCACCATGTAAACAAATCGTTTTCGCCTGAACTGTTACTTTCTCTCCATTCACCGAATTTACATAGCCTTCTTTCACCATTTGAATCACTTGTTTTATCGCTTCGTCTTCATTTTTTATAAGCGCATTCTCTTCTGTACGACTTGTTAATGTTCCATCTTGCCTATACGTACGATCTGCAAAAGCTTCTTGTAGGAGAGTTACGTTATATTTTTCCGCAGCCTGTTTATATGCCTCGCTATTTGCCAATCCGTAAAGTAATAACTTTGGATTCACATGAGAAATTGCCTTTGCGATTGCATCTGCAATTTCCGGATTAGTCGCCGCCATATTATATAAAGCACCGTGTGGCTTTACATGCTGCATCTTCCCGCCAGCTGCTTTTACAAACCCGTCTAATGCACCAATTTGATATAAGACATAATCGTATACTTCACTTGCTGAAACGTTCATGTTTCTTCTCCCAAATCCAATTAAATCTGGAAACCCTGGGTGTGCCCCTATCGCTACGTTTTGCTGCATTGCCTTTTCAACTGTTTGCCGCATAACGGACGGATCACCCGCATGAAAACCGCAAGCAACATTTATAGAGGATACGAATGGAAGAATTTCATCATCACTCCCCATTTTATAAGCGCCAAAACTTTCTCCTAAATCACAGTTTAAATCAATTGTAGTCACAATATTACCCTCCTAATTTCAGCTTCGTAAAGCAATGAATTTCTTTAATAGATTCATATTTACTTCTTGTTCTATGTACAATTGTTCCGCTTCTTCAAGCGTAATTTGCTCAAATGAAACATAGTCTCCTGGTTTTAGCTGGGCAAGAAGAGGAAGATCTATTAAAATAATATTTCCCATTCTCGGATAGCCACCTGTCGTTTGCCTATCTGCCATTAATATAATCGGCTGTCCACCGTTTGGAACTTGAATCGTTCCGAATGTAACGGGACTCGATAAAATCTCTGTTTCTTCCATCCTATTTAAAACTTCTCCCTCAACCCTATAGCCCATACGGTCAGCATAATTAGATACCTTATAGTCTTTCGTAAAAAATGCCTTTCTACTTTCTTCTGTAAATTGATCATATTCAAAATCAGTTATGACACGAAGCTTAGGATGTTTCTTATATTTTGGCCTTACGCTGCTGCTAATTGCCCATTTCGTTTTGATTCGCTCATCCTTTTGTAAATCTTGAATGAAACGATGAGCCATTTCTGATCGTTCACCAAGTTGAAAATAGTCACCTTTTTTCAGCATTCTTCCTTCCATACCACCAATCGCTGCACGTATGTAAGTACTTTTGCTTCCCATTGTACGGTCAATATGCATACCACCTGCAAAAGTCACATACGTTCTGCAACCACTTTTCACTTTTCCAAAACAAAGCATGCTACCTTCTTCCGCTAAAATGGGACGCCATAACGGGATACGTTCTCCGTTTAATAACGGTTCCATATCTGCTCCGCCAATCGCAAGTAAAGTTGTTTTCTTTATTAACAATTTAGGCCCCATGATCGTCATTTCAAGTCCCGCTTCATTCTCTTCATTACCAACTAACATATTGATCATCCGAAGTGCACTTTGATCCATAGCCCCGCCAACAGGTACGCCGTATTGTTGATAATGAGATCGCCCTAAATCTTGGACTGTTGTAAACATCCCTGCATGCAAAACCTCTACATCCATTCCTTAGCCCCCTCAAGTGATACGTACTCTTCTTTCGTTATTGGAATAAATCGTAAATACATACCGCTTTGGATATAGGTTGGTGTTTCTTCTTCCGGATTAAATAAGGAGATTGGTGTTCGGCCAATAATATTCCATCCACCCGGTGTTTCAAGCGGATAAATACCTGTTTGATTTCCACCGATACCTACTGAACCCGGAGAGATTTGCAACCGTGGTATTTCTTTTCTAGGTGTTTCTAGTTCTTTTGATAGTCCTCCTAAATACGGGAATCCTGGTGTAAAACCTAGCATATATACAAAATATGTTGTTTCACTATGTATTCGAATTACATCTTCTACTTGTAAATCGTGATAATGTGCGACCTCTTCTAAATCAGGTCCATATTCTCCCCCGTAACAAACTGGTATAGAAATATGTTTCACTTCTCGTCTCAGCTCTTCCTTATACGTATCGAACATTCCAGTTATGTATTGGCATACGTAATCGTACGGTCTTATCTTTCTATCATTTTCCTTCCATACTTCATATAAATTGTAGTAAACGGCTAATGAAGTGAACGACGGAACGCATTCAATCATTCCTGTAAACGGATGTTGCTGCAACGCTTGAAATAGTCGTTGTACTTTTTCGTATACATCCATCCCGATCTCTTCACCAAATGTAACAATAATTGCTTGATCCCCTAACGCAGAAAATTTCATCCCACTCCCTCTTTCTATGCCAAAAAGCCGAGTTCTTTCGAAATGCGATTTGCTGTCTCTTTTACCTTCGCGATAAAATATGATATATTGCTTTCGCTGTACTCAATTGCTAATCCCGAAATACTAATGCCTGCTACAATCGTTCCATCGCTTGCGAAAATGGGTGCTGCTATAGCCGCTGTATGATTTTCTAACTCAGAGTAGCTAATTGTATGTCCTTCCTTTTTCGCCATTTGTAACACTTCTAGCAATTGTTTCTTATCCACGATTGTTCCATCTGCAAACTGTTTTAAATCCGTTTCCTCTACGTACTTCTGTTTCTCTTCCTCTGAGAAATATGATAATAAAATCCTCGGACATGCACCGGCATAAAGTGGAGCTCGTCTTCCAACCGCCGTATACACACGTACAGGCTGAACACCTTCCATCTTTTCCACATAAATCGCGTCATTTCCATCTTGGATAATTAAATTAACTGCCTGCCCTAAACTATCTCTAAGCTCTTTCATATATGGAATCGCAATATTTCTTACTGATAATCTTTGTGAGACAAGTTGACCAAACCGTAAAAAAACGACTCCTAGACGATATTTCCCCTTTTCGTTTTTTTGTAAAAACTCCATTTCTTCTAACGAGCCAATTAAACGATAAACAGATGTTTTCGGCATACTTGTAAGCTGAACCATCTCTGTTAAACTGAGCTCTTCATGCTCATAAAACAACTCTAA
Organism: Bacillus sp. CCNWLW194; assembly: GCF_037120585.1. Lineage (NCBI taxonomy): Bacteria > Bacillati > Bacillota > Bacilli > Caryophanales > Bacillaceae > Bacillus > Bacillus sp. CCNWLW194. The sequence continues at coordinate 344,579 of NZ_JBBBBL010000006.1, forward strand.
AATATCCATTGTTTTAACTGCCGTTTTATTTATACTCATTCTATCTCCCTCTTATTCCGAATTTCGGAACTTAAATTCCGTTTTTCGAAACAAACATATAATTTAAAATTATAAAATATTCTTTCAATTCTATCAATATTTTTTTCACATACATAATCCGATATATTTTGTCCGCTATAAAAAAACACAAATAATATGTGATTTATATAGAATGAAAGGCTCTTGGATGATTGATAGAACTTTAACACGTGAAGAACGAACTATTAGTGAATGTAATTTATATTGGAGTGATTCGCTTCCTGACAGTGAATATAAAATTAACTTTAGAAATCACGACGGTTCAATTTCCAAATTTCACATTGCTACAAAACTATTAGAATAAAAGTTACAATAAAAAAGTACGGAAGTTTAGATTTGAAATAAAATTTGATCATCTTTCATTAATAACACAGATATAAAAGAAAATATAAAGAGCATGTATTGATCAATACATGCTCTTCTCATAGTTATTCAAAGTATTCTTTTTTTAACATGATTAATTGTTCCTTCGTACAACTAATAAGTCTATTAGTTACATATTACTTATTTTTCAAAATCGTTCTTTTAGCTTTTTTAATAATTCTACTAGTTGATTTTATGTCAGTATCCTTTTCCCATTCTTCACACAGGTTCATTACCCAATCCGGTTTAGTTTTACTTGCATCATTTAACCAGTTTCCAACCGAATCTTGTACATATTTTGATGGATCTGATTTAAGTAAATTAAGAATGGGAAGTGCTTTTTCAGGTTCTTGTTTTAATATTTCAATATGTTTACTCCATACCCCTCGAGGACGAATAGATTCTACAGAGAACCTGCGAATATTCTCATCTTCACTTTTTGCCCATTCTACTAACAATTCCACACTTTCTTCTATATTTTGTGAAAGGTCTTCTCTAATTGACATCCAAGCAATTTCTCGAACACCAAAATGATGATCCGCCGCAAAAGGTCGAATGTACGTTAATGTATCTTTTAATGTGTTATTTGATTTCTTATTCATAAACGCTGCCCAACATCGTACACTATCTGAAATATGATTAGATAATTTTAACAGTACATCTTCCTTGTTCCCTTCATTCTCTTTGAGTATAATTTCATCCAGTAAAGTTCCTGTTATTCGTATGACTTTCATACCTGTTTCAACGTTCTGTTTTTCTAATTCAGCTACTATACATTCCAAACTATTCTTGAGTCCTATTGAAGGTAAGACATTTTTAAGTAGTTCAATATGATTTATAGCTAGCCATTCTGTTAGATTAACACTTTCTACTTTCCCTTGCTGTAGTAATTGTAAGACCTCTTTAGGAATTTCGTTTACTTTCCTGGCTCCTTTCCTGTTTAAAATAACTTCTGCTTCTTTCGTTATCATGTAAATTCCCTCCTTGCAATACTATCTTCAAATAAACAGAGGCCATTTTGAAAAATGCTAATCAAAATGGCCTCTGTCTTTCTTAAATGAACATTCAGTTTTACAAAAAATGTGCTTTAAATCCACCGGAAGAATATTTCTCCCATACTTTTTCTTTATAACGCTCTTACTTGTTTCAACGGCCAGAAAACAGCTTGTCCTTTTCCGACAATTTCATCTTCTGAAATAAATCCAAACATACGACCGTCTTTCGAAACTTCACGATTATCCCCTAAAACAAACACTTGGCCTTCTGGCACTTTCGTTTTTCCTGTGATTTGTTCTAACGTAAAGTCTGGAGTTAATACACGGCCTGTTGCTTTTTCTTTAAACTCTTTTAAATATGGTTCTTCCATCGCTTTTCCGTTTACATATAAAACATCATTTTTATACTCAACTGTATCGCCCGGTAAACCAATTACTCGTTTTACTAAATCATATCCTTCTTTTCCGTGGAAGACGATAATATCAAAGCGTTCTAATCCACTTATACTATAACCAATCTTATTCACGAGAACTCGTTCGTTATTTTCTAAAGTGGGCATCATCGATTCGCCTTGTACTAATGAAGGTGTAAATAAAACACCGCGAATAATTGCGATTAATACAAGAGTAAATCCTATCGTTTTCGCCCATGAGAATAATTCTTTCTTCGTATTTTCCTTCATCGTTTCTCCTCTTTCTTACGCATTTATTTTATCCCGCTTTAATGGGCAGTAAGACCCTCACCTCAAAATTCAGCGAAAGCAAAGAAGCTAGATGTGGATCAACTGCCCGTAAAAGCCCGATTGGTGAGGGCTAATAATCAGTGGGGGAAGAACCCCCCACTAATTAAAATTTCACTTTATGATTTGAACTAATTCTTGTACTAAATTAAGATCAATTTCAGCAAAACATGATTTCCCTTCTCTTACCGCTGTACCAACATGAGCTTGCGAAATTCCAGTTTCATCTAGCAATCGCTTTATATTTTCTTTCGTCACACCAGCTCCAGCTACAAGTTGAATTTGACCATCGCTTACCTTTTGCATTTCTGTAAGCACCGGAATATTCTCTACTATATTTCCTTGTCCACCTGAAGTTAAAACATGAGTCACTTTATGAAACTTCTTTAAAGTTCTCATCGCTTCTACTGGATTTTCTATATCATCTATTGCACGGTGATATGTGACATTTATCCCGTCTACCACAGATAACAAATCCGCTAGTTTCTCTTCATCTACTTCATTTTTTTCATTTAATACACCTAATACAACACCAGCTACTCCTAATTCCTGAGCAACTACAATATCTTCTTTCATCATTTCAATTTCTTCTTCCGTATATGTAAAAGACTTCGCATGCGGACGAATCATAACGTGAATCGGTATATGTACTGCTTCTACCGCTTTTTTTATAAAAGCATAACTTGGCGTTAAACCGCCTTCTGTATAAGATGTAATTAATTCAATTCGCTTCCCACCAGCTCGTTCAATTCGTTTCACATCTTCTAAACATGTTGCAATAACCTCTAGCATGAGATGACCTCTTTTCGTGCTTTTTTCTTATTATACAGTAGGTGAAATAAGAAGCATAGTATTCTCCTATAAAATGATAAAAAGAAGAATGAAAAGAAAGATTTTTTAATTGATAACATTTTTGGGTAATGATATTTTTCCATATACTACAAAAAAGAGTAACCCCCTAGAACTTCATACTAGGTGTCACTCCTTTTCATTTTATAAAAACACTAGATTTCCCCTATATATTTAGTTATTTTACTTAACTACTTCATTATAAAAGTGGCTAAATGCTTCTACTAATGCGTCAACGGAAGCATATAATTCTTCTGGTGTATTATCTACACCTCCCATTTCAATAAGTAATGCATTTGGAGAAAGGTCTTGATTATATACTCCATTCCCGCTTTTACGATCTTTAATAAAAATCCCTCGGCTTAAACCATAATACTTCTCGTCTAAATATGAATTTATTGCCGTTACTATTTTTTTATTTTTTTCAAAGTTAGGATTCTCTCGTCCTAATATAAAATAGAGCCGAGCATAATTCTTTCCATTAATATTTTTGGTTGTAATATTTTTTCGTGCATCATCTCTATGAAGGTCCATTGGAAACATAATATTTTTATCTTGTGCTAATTTATCTTGTAATATTTGACGAGATCCTTTGTAGGATTGCGCCCAGTTTAAATTTTTATTTCGCAGAAAATCCCTCATATTTGTCGTATCATGTGAAACGCCTATTCCTTTTTCTTCTAACTTTTGTTTTAAATAATTTCCAACAAACGTAATATTCACTTCATTATTTGTACTGGAGGCATCATTAGGTATAGTAGCACCTGGAATTAGAGGAATAAACGACTCCCAACTATGTGTATGATAAATAAAAACTTTATTTTCACCGTTATTTTGTGTATTTGAATTGTTTTCTTTCTCACTCTTTGGGTGTTTAACAGCAGTACCTTCATTCTTAATATTCTCTAAAGGAATGCTGGATTCTTCAGGAATGTTCGTATAATCTGTTCCCTCTCCAGCAATTAATATTTCCGAATAAAATTGATTCATATTTGGAAGTTCTCGAGTTAATAAGCTTCGGAGGTCATTTACATTAATATTTGTAGAAAGTGAAAGTAAAAAAGATTCCAAAGACGCTCGTCCTTTTTCTTTATGAAATTCTTCTGCAAAATAATGATTTTCACTTCCTATCATATACATAAGACCTTTAGTAGAATTCGTTCCTAATAATTGATTAACATAATACGATTTAAATAAGCTTGAATTACTAGAAATGAAGAATGAAGTGAGAATACATATAATCGTGAATAAAATACATATCACTACATACTTTATATTAAATACTTTCAGTTTAACTTTATTCATTTTATATCTCCCTTCATTTAATATATTCTTACGCATAATTTTTAAGTAATATGATTATTAATTTAATAGAACTTCCTCAACTACTATGTTTTCATTTAATCTCTTTCCATAAAGTGATTGAAGTTAAATTTGCCTTGCGCAAATATCATCTAAGATTTTATAAGAAATTAAATAACCTGAGTCTATATTTTATATAGACTCAGGTTATTTAATTTCTTCATTTTTCATGTCAATTCCCAATTGGTCTTTCAATAACTTCATACCTTTTTTTGTAAGATGGACGGCTCGAGTCTTATCCGTTTTTGTAATCCATTCCTGTTCAAAAAACAGTTTTGCTATTGCAGATCCTAACCAACCAGAAATATGGTAGCGTCGTTCACTCCAATCAAGACAAGGTTTTGCAAATACCCTCCTCTTTATTTCTGCTGTTTCAATATTTATTCCAAAATTCAGAAACCATCTTTTACCTTGTTCCGTTACAATGTATTCTCCTTCCTCTAAAATTATAAATTCACTAGCAAGTAATTTTTCAGTTATCTCTACACCGAGCTTGCCTGCAAGATGATCATAGCAAGTTCGAGCATAACGAACTTGCTTTAGTTGATTCGATTGATTTAAAGAGCGAACTTGGGCTATTGGTGCAATTGTCCCTAACTTTTCAATAACTTCTGCTACCTCTTGATTAGCAAGTCGATAGTAACGATGTCTACCATGTTGTTCAACTGTAAGTAGATTCCCCTCTACTAATTTAGAAAGATGAGAACTAATCGTTGGATGTGACACTTTTGCCATATAAGCCAATTCACTAGCAGGTAGTGCCTGATTATTCATTAGACAATCTAAGATGATAGCTCTTGTAGGTTCAGCAATTAATTTAGCTATATATGAGATATTCGGATATACATTCATATTTCGATGATACCCTAACTGTTAAATTGATACAATTATTTTAAGTTTAATAGTAAAGGAGAATTTATTATGAATGCAATTGATCTTAGTATATTAAATTTGAAAGAAACGAGAAGACGCTCAGAAAAATTATGGAATTCTCTTCCTGATAATTTTCTTAATTGGAAGCCTGATAATGAGGCTATGTCCTTTGGTGAAATGATTCGTCACGTATGGAGCTCAACTTTTTACTATCATATGATTTTAAAAAACAACGGCTCAATAAACGACATAGATATCCCGTATGATGACGAGCCAATTACTTGTGTGAAAAAAGAAATTGAGTTGGCACAATCATACTTTACTGACTTCATAGAATATGTTCAATCAATAAGCATAGCCGAGCTAGATTCAAGACTTATTGATCGAAGCGATGTTGGCTATCAACGATATTTAGGCGATATGCTATTACGAATTGCCTATCATGATGCGGTCCATGCAGGTCAATTTTTACAATATTTGCGAATGGTAAATTTAGAAAGACCATTGATTTGGGATTGAATTTAGTAATTATTTACAAAGTTTCCAAGCTGGCATTACAATAAGAATTTTTCAACAAGAAACAATCACAAAACCATGATAACCATTTATATTAAAAACCTACATCTCAACTTGGTACGTTCCTGCACATAAAAAGCACGTGTTCGATTACTAATCAAACACGTGCTTTCAAAACAACTATATTGTACATAAACAATAAAATTCAAGTTAAAAAACCTACGAACGAAACGCCGCATCCGCCAACATAGATAGTGTTGCATCATCCATCGGTGGATTGTGTAATCCTGCTCTGACATTTAAATAGTAACGATGAAGCGGATTTTTTTCTGATAAACTTTTTGCTCCTACGATGCGCATAGATTTATCCACTATGGATATCGCCGCATTCGTTACTGCATATTTCACTGCTGCTAGTTCTGCTTGCAGCGAAAGTTTATCTTCTGCCTCATCGTACTTTTTCGCAATTTGATATAAAAAGACGCGAGCTTGCATAAGCTCGAGTTCTAATTCTCCAACTAATCTTCTAACATTCGGTAATAAACTAATAGAATGGTTTAAACTATTTGGCTTGTATGATCCCGCAAACTGAACTGCATAATTTCTTGCAGATTGTGCAATTCCTAAATAACATGCTGGTATATGTAGCAACCAGCCAATACCCTTTTGTTTCACTTTCCCGCCTTTTACATCCGTAAAAAAGCGGTTTTCTATCTCTACATTTTGTAAGACAAGGTCGTGACTAGCAGTCCCTCGCATCGCAACGCTATCCCACGTTTCTTCAATGGATACACCGAGCGTATTTCTTGGAATGACAAACTCACCAACTTCTTCACGGTCTTCAATACTCGCTGAAATAATAAAATAATCAAGTACTGGCGCCATCGTTGTAAAAGTTTTTCTTCCATTTATAATCCACTTCTCGCCTTGTTGAACCGCTATTGTTTCTGGTTTTCCACCACGCGTCGGACTCCCTGTTTTCGGCTCTGTTGCTGCCCGGTTAAAGAGTGCACCATTACGCACTTCTTCGCAAAACCATTTGAACATCTCATCATTCCAAGAGCGATTTTCCGCTAGCTCTTTCACAATGCCCATATGCCAGCCAATCGATAATGCAGTAGCTCCGCAGCCTTCCGCAATTTTTTCTTGAAATAAAACGAAGTCATATAAAGAAATCGCACTACCACCAAATTCTTTCGGTAACGTTAATTTCGTATATCCGATATTTTTCAAATCATTTATATTTTCATACGGAAATGATCCTAATTCACTTAGTTGATGCTCCCTTTCCATGAACTTCGGAATCAATTTATTTATTTGTTCAATAATTAAAGATTGTTTTTCTGTTTCAACAAATGAGAGTGCCATACTATAATCTCCTTTATGCTCGATTCATAAACCGTTCATTTTGTCATTATGATTATATGAAGCTACCTCTCTATTGTTTCACTATTCCGATAAAAATACAATGTTTTTGACTAATAAGAAAAGTTCCTATTGAAAGATAGGTTCTTTTCTTATTAGTCTCCCTTCAATGCCTTTAACGGCAAAGAGGTTACATATCCAATATACGAGAATAATTCTTTAAAGAAGAATGGTATTTCTGTATCTAACGTTTTATATGCTGATGTCGGTGTTGGTGAAGCATATGCTTCAATATTAATATGTTTTGCGATTCTCATTGCGCGTTTCATATGAAGTGGATCACTTACAATCGTGTATGTGTGTATGCCGTTCTCTATTCCAACTTGCTTCGCATTTTTTAAATTTTCTTCAGTGAAAAGAGATTTTGTTTCAATTAAAATATCTTCCTCTTTTACACCTTGTTTCATTGCATATACTCTTGCAGTACGCGCTTCCTCAAGTTCTGCCTCGAACTTTGTACCACCTGTAAAAATAATCTTTTTAATATTTCCGTTCTTATATAAAGAAATCGCGTGATTAATTCTTTCTTTAAATACAGGAGATGGTTTTCCGTTCCATGAAGCTGCTCCTAGTACGATACCAGCATCCGTTTTCACGTCATCATTTGCTTTAAAACGATAACTCCAAATATCGTAAGCTGCATAACTTACATATAAAATAGCAGAACAAATCATTAGTAAAAATACTTGAAAGATTCGTCTTTTCTTACTCTTCTTATTTTCTTTCATTTGTAATTGCCTCCGTACATCATCCATACTTCTATAAAAAACATTTATATCAAATCGTTTTGTTTGAGTTTATTTAAAAGAAGGAACTTTACTTGTTATTTATGTATAAAAGGGTTTTCATTTAAAATTGAGGATTATCAATTCATTTTCATTTGCGGTTTTCATTACATTTTTTAAATTCATAAGTTTATTACCATACAACTACATTGTAACGAATTTTTTCTCAGAAGGGAACGATGAAACAAAAGGAATTAAAATAAAGTAGCATTTTGTAAGAAAAAAGGTATATTTTTCATACATCACGAACAATATACCTTTCAAAACACGAATTATAGATTTTCTTTATACAACTCTAATTTTTCTAACAATTTTTCTTTTACGCCTGGACATTCACTCGAGATAATACTGTACACAACTGCATCTCTCACATAACCATTCGGTAATTTTCTTTCATTTCTAAGCACACCCTCTTTTACTGCGCCTAACCTTTCAATTGCTCGTTGTGCTTTTTCATTTCTTGCATCCGTCTTAATTTGTACTCTCCGCATATGCAGTTTTTCAAAAGCATACTGGAGAAGCATATACTTACACTCTGTATTTATACTCGTGCGTTGCACACTTGGATGATACCACGTTTGCCCTAACTCGACTGTCTTATTTTCTACTGAAATATTATATAAGCGTGTACTCCCTACAATCGTATTCGTCTGTTGATCCACTACAACGAAAGGTATTTGTGTACCCTTTCCATAACCTTGTATCGCTTTTTGAACATATTGCTGCATATCTTGAACACTATCCATTTTAGAGATTAAATACGCCCAAATATCCCGATTTCCTTCTACAATCGAAAACAAAGTTTCGACATCATCACTATCCATTAACCGTAACTTTGCTCTTTCATGAATCATTTCCATTTATAGGCCCCCTTTTTCTTACTATATCACACAAAATAATATCTTATTATATCAATTATAAAATATTAAAACCTACTTTTAAATGCACTTACATTCAATTTTTAATACCCCACCAAAAATCTCTAACAAATACCGTTTACATCCCTTTGTATCAAGCTAAATTTATATTGGTTTCATTTCATGTGAAGTTTTTCTAAAAGTCTAGTGTGCGTTCTTTAAAGAGTTGCACATCTAAAACTCTATTATTTTTACAAAAAGATTATTGTTTTTTCATTTATGGATCAATTTTTCAGGTTGATAGTATGGATAAATCTGGATAAAATCCTAAAAATACTATATAATAATAAAGAAAAACTTTAATCAGTGAAAGTTTTACGGTTAATTAATATGGGGTAAATGGGAGGGTATAAAAATGCTAGATCAAATCACTTGGGGAACGCCAGGAAGCTTATTATGCTTAGGATTCTTTTTTGCAGGGTTAGGAATTTTCTTAAGAAGTATTACGTCATATACGAACAACAAATAAATCTTCAAAAAATTATACAATTTCACCTGAAGATGTATAATTTTTTCTTTTTAGGGTATTTGCCTTTATTAGCTTAATAAAAATAACAAATAAAAGAAGCCTTCCTTTTACAGAAGGCTTCTTTTGTTATAGCTTTATCTTTTTAAAACTTTAAAGTAACAAATAAGCAATCGGCGTAATTATAAGTAACGTTAATATCGTTCTCTGCACGTACAGAACAATAAGTTCAGATACTTTTAACGGAATGTCTGTCGATAAAATACAAGGAATGGAAGCTGAAAAAAACAATATAGATGAGACCGAAACAACCGCAATGACAAACTTTGTCACAAGTGGTGCACTTACAACTAAAAGAGATGGTAAAAACATTTCTGCAATACCTACGGATGCCGCTTTAGCAGCTAAGTCTGCTTCTGGTAATTGTAATAGCCATGTAAATGGATAGAAAATATAACTGATCCAATCAAATATTGGCGTGAATTTCGCTAAGACGATACCAATTAATCCTACTGACATAATGGATGGTAAAATTCCCATCGTCATAATAAATCCATCTTTTAAATTCACTGCGATATTTTTCATAATACTTGGTGCAGATTTCGATACTTCTAACGCATCTTCCCAAGCGCGTTCTAGCATTTTCTCTTTATAAACAGGCTCTGGGAACCCTTCTTCCGTTACATATGTATCTGGTTTTCTACTAAGGGGTGGGATTCTTACGGTGATAGCAGTTACGATGAATGTTACAACAAGAGTAGTCCAAAAATAAACATTCCATAAATGCATAATGTCTAATGTTTTTGCGATGATGATCATAAATGTAGCAGAAACTGTAGAAAAACCTGTAGCAATAATAGCTGCTTCTTTTGTCGTATACTTTCCTTCTTTATATACGCGGTTCGTAATAAGAAGCGCAAGCGAATAACTTCCCACAAAGGAAGCAACCGCATCGATTGCCGATCGTCCTGGTGTTTTCCATAATGGTCTCATAATCGGACGGCAAAATGTACCAATAAATTCTAGCAATCCATATCCGACTAATAACGCTAAAAAAGCCGAGCCAATTGGAACGAGTAAACTTACCGATATTACTAGTTTCTCATACAAAAACGGTCCTACATCTGGCGCAAAGAACCAAGCTGGTCCCACTTTAAAACAATATAGTACACCGAAAACAACACCGACTACTTTTAAAATAGAAAAACAAACATCTACGATAGACGCATTCCATTTTTTCGTATAAAACGGGTAAATCGCACCCATTACCATAACAAGTAGTGCGTAATAAGGTACTACGCTCGGAACAGAAGTCCTGATCCATGAAACGATATGATCAATCATAATGGACGAAGCACCATTTATCGTAACTGGTACGAAAAACATAAATACCCCAACGAGACTAGCGAGTATAAACCGAAGAATAGTCCCCTTCTCACTCCCTGTCTTAATTACATTCCGTTTTAATTCAATTTCACTCAAAATTCGACACCTCCTATTATCTAAATATTCTGTACATTTATATTGAATCCCTTCTTTTCAATTGAAAATTATACAAGCAATAATCTTACTTTTTATTGTCAGTCTCCAAAAATTATCATATAATATTCTTCATAAATGTTACATATATGCATTTAAAACAATTATTTTGTAACAATGTTATTTATTTTTTCAATTTACTCTTTAAATTAACCTACATAACAATAGAAGGAGAATGGAAATTTGAAAACAATAAAAATGACTATGGCAAGTGCACTGCTACTTGGTGCTATCATCACTCCATCTAGTTCTTTAGCTGTGAGTGAAACTGTAACACAAAAAAATAATGCGCAGTTAGAGATTGACGAAGACGATTACTACTATCAGTTTCCCGATGTTATTGGCTGGGCAAAGCCGTCCGTTGATTATTTAGTAAAGAAAAAAGTCTTATCTGGCTTACCAGACGGTACATTTGGACCTAACCTTGAAATCGATAGAGCTTCTGCCGCAATTATCATGGCAAAAATATTAAACTTACAAATAGACACTTCAGCAAAACCATCATTTAAAGATTCTCAAGAACATTGGGCCACTCCTTATATTGCTGCAGTTGAAAAAGCTGGGATTATTAAAGGAGTCGGTAATGGTAATTTCGAGCCTTCTGGAAAACTAACAAGAACGGCTATGGCTTCTATGCTTGTTCATTCATATAACTTAGACAAAAAGGCCACTGAAAAACTCCCTACTGTATTCCGAGATTTAAAAGGACACTGGAGTGAAAAATCGGCCAATCTTCTTGTTGCTCTTGGTATTTAACTGGGTTATGGTGGTAGTCATTGGTATCCAGATAAAACTATTACCCGTGCAGAAGCTGCAAGTTTAGTTGCTCGCACAGACCAATCGAAAGATAAAGAAATTAAATTAAAGCAAGTTACTATGAAACAACATTACTTTATTTATCCTGAGACCTCTCTTCATTCAGGTATACTTGCTGAATATGCACCACAAACCGTTACTGTATTCGATGAATCTGAAAACGGATGGATTAAAATTGCTACGGATCATGGGTTAAAGTGGACACCATTAAAAGAGAAACACGTATACATTGATAAAAACTTTGTTACCTTTGATAGACCGTCAAGAACAGGATACGTGGTTGGTAAATATCCCCCTCAAACTGTAACAGTCGTTGAAGAAAATAGCATCTGGTTAAAAATTCGCACTAGCGAAGGTCTTCAATGGATGAATCCATATTTAAAAGAGGGTGAAGGAAAAGAACTAACATACATACCAAGAACATTTTTCGCTTACGATAGCCCTAATTTTTCTTCTAAAATATCTGGAAAGTATGCTCCACAAGGTGGCATAGAAGAATTAGCTATAGGAGATGACGGATGGGTACAAATTCGTACAGATAAAGGACCAAAATGGATAAACATGTCTTATCTCTTACGTCCAAAGCTCCTCTTAAATGTTCCTGCCATTAATCAATTGCCGGAATTACAAAAAGGAAGTACAGTTGTTTCACTCCAAATGCTTTTAGAATACTATACAGGAGGTTCATTAAATAAAGTAGACTTTGCTAATCAAATGCCATTTGATACAACTCGACGCAAGACTACAGGAGATGGAAAAATTTCAGTTTGGGGTGATCCAGACATCGGATTCGTTGGTGATGTAAGAGGAATAAGTTATGGTTACTCTATTAACCCGGCACCATTGAAACAATTACTTGATAAACATGCAAGAGGTACAGATTTAACAGGACAGGATTTCTCTGTATTAGAAAGCTATGTACGTAATGGTAAACCAGTTGTAGCCTGGGTAGGAAACAAAATAACTGCTCCACAACTAGAACAAATTTGGCAAACACCTCAAGGAAAAACTGTAAATGGATACAGAAATGCACATACTATTATCATAACTGGTGTAGATGATCGTAACATTTATTATAATGACCCATTAGACGGTAAAAAAGATCAACCAATGGTAAAATCCCGATTTGAGTACAGTTATAACCAAATGGGTAAAAAAGCTTTAAGTATCGATTAATCATATAAAAAAGCCTATTTTGATTGTATAATTCAAAATAGACTTTTTTATTACTTCCCATAATCATCAGTAATCACTTGAATGACACGATACGATTCTTCTGCTATTTTTTCATTACTATCTCTATTCGCATCATATGTAATTAACGCCTTCCAAAGTGCCCATCCTCTCGCCCTATTCCACGTTTCTTCATCTATGTGCAATGCTTCTTTAAATACACCTCTACTATTCTTATCAAAAAACGTCCATGCCATCGCTGCATCACAAGCCGGATCCCCTACTCCTAAAATACCAAAATCAATTACGGCACAAAGCTTTCCATCCTTAACGAGTAGATTTCCTGGTGCAACATCTCCATGAACCCAAACTGGTTTACTCTCCCATGTTGACTGAAGTGCTAAATCCCAAAGATGCTTTAATACTATTTCATCAAAAACACTCTTATTATTTTCAATAGCATCTCTCGCCTCTTCATCATATACAGATATAAGCCCGCCTCGGTAAAAATTATGTGCTCCAGCTACCGGTCCTTTACTTGCATCAATAGATTGCAATTCTACTAAAAATAATCCTAAGTCTGCCGCAAATTCACTTAAGTCACGAACGTTTTGTTTCGTAACGGTCTCTCCCTCTATCCACTTATTAATAGACCAAGGCCATGGATACACTTCAGATGGATTCCCTTTCGCAAGTGGTGTAGAAATCGGTAAAGAAAGCTCCTCACTTAATATAGGTAGCCACTTATTTTCTTTCTCTACTTGCGGTGCATATGCCGCCTCACTTGGCAATCTTACACTCATCTCATCCCCTAAGTGAAACGTTCTATTATCATGCCCACTAAACTTTACAGGTTTCACTTCTAAATGTGCCCATTCAGGAAACTGTTCCTGTATTAACTTTTCTACTAAACTTATGTTAATTGAATTCATTCACTTCCTCCTTCTTTTTTGAAACTTACTATGTCCATCCTTACTACCGATATATTCAAAACCATTTTTCTTATAAAAATCATTTAATGTACGGTTATGTCCAACACAATCTAACTTCAAATACTGTTTATCACTTTGCATATTCTCATCTATCCACTGTAAAATGTGTTCTCCTATTCCATTCCCCTTATACTTCCGTTTCACCGCAAATCTATGAATATATAATGAATTAGAAACTTCCTCTTTACCAAAAATATGTTCCTCCCATTCATTTGTTTAGGAGATGCTGTAACTGTACCGACAATTTCCTCTTCTTTCATTACAACATACGTATATTTCTCTTTTATGCCTTCTAATATTTCAGTCGTTGCTTCTTCTCCTAAAAGATACTGCCATTGATCTACTTTTTTATGTTGTAGCCACTTTGCTACTTCTTTTAATAGAGTAATAATGCTATTACTTTCATCTTCCGTAGCAATCCGAATTGTATATTCTTGAACTGTAGTTCTCTCCATATTGTGTTTCCCCTTTTAAATTACTACTATACTGACAAACACGTTCTACCGTCATTCTCATCTGTTATATATTCTACATAAAATCCTTGAGTTAGTGCGTTTTCATACATCATTTCAATTGCTTCTTGATCTTTCACATAAATTTGTATGTAATCACCATCCGCTACTAATACGACTACTTCACACTTACTCTCCTTAAACTCTTCATATGTTTCAATATCTATTGCTATTTCTCCTTTAGGATACGCTTTTAAATCTGCAAAAATGAGATAATATATGTTGCCTTCAACTAAATTTTTCAAATCTAATCCTTCCACTACACTTGGTTCCTCTGGAAATAGTGCCTCATCCAATCCAACACGCGCTATTAAGTAGGACTCCTCATTCCCCACTCGCCAATTAAATGAAGCAATATTGATTGGCTTTAACACTTTCCAAAGTAGATTGTCATATTCATTTGAAACTTCTACAAAAATCCCTCTTTTCATTTGTTCGCTCCTTATTTATTTTCATTTTCGTTTCATATTAGATATATCAATTTCCCTATAGGTTAATAAGAATCAAAAAACGCTTCACTACTAGTGAAACGTTTTTTATCTTTTATGCGTGTAATTCCGTTTTATGTTCCTTTATTGCACTACGTTTGAAAGCAGTCATTAAAATAATAACAATACTTACCACACCAATCCAAACGAGCACAGTAACAGGTGTACTCCAGCTTAACCCTTTTCCGAAGAAGAATATTCCTCTAAGCCCTTCAATCATAAATCGCATTGGTAACCAAGTGTAAACCCAGTCTTGATAAAATGACGACAACATTTCAGGTGCTAATGATAATAACGGTGCACCGAAGAATAGTAAGAGTGCGAATACACCAATTCCTTTTAGTCCAACTAGTGAAAGTACCGCTGATATCATTAAGAAGAAACTAAACGATGTAATGGATAAAAATAAGGCCGTATCGGTGAAATTTGAAATATTTAGTCCTACCATTCCATCCGCAATCCATGTCAGACCAAACCCAATTACAATTGTCGCAACTGCTCCAGCTACTATTTGTTTTAATTTTAATAAAAAGTTTTCTTTTCTTGAACCTACCGGCATTTTACTTATCGCAATAAAGATAATCGCTGCACTCGCTAAACTTGCGATCCATAACGGCTGGAATAATGAATTTGGTGAGTTACCGTTCGCACTATTTTTTCCGACCTCATTCACATTTGTCACGTTCTTTACAATAGGTGTTACTAATTTCGCAGCTTGGTCTGTTGTTAAAGTAGCTCCTTTTGCTTTCAATCCTTCTAATAGTTGTGTACGAACAGTATTGTTCATATTATCTACTACACCATTCAACATTTGTCCTGCCACAGTTGATGCTGCTGTATTCATTCCTTGATTTATGAATATTTCTACCTCTGCTGAAGATGGTTGTGGTGTTCGTAATGATGCTTGTTTTGTACTAAAGTCTTTCGGAATGACTAATGCTGCGTAATACTCTTGATTATTTAAACCTTTTTGCACGGATTCCTTATTTTTTACTTCTACCCACTTTACCGCAGGTTCTTCCTCTGATTTTGATGTCTTTTTCATATTATCAACAATCGTTTGTCCCATGTTCATTTTCGATTGATTCGGAATTTCTACTCCTTGATCCTCATTTACAATTGCGATTGGCAAGTTTTTCGGCTTAGGTTGAACGGTTGGAAATAATGTTAATGAAAAAATAAAAACTACAAGTAGTGCAACAACTGGTGATAACAATAAAAGTTTATTTTTAAACATTTTCTTTTCTCCTCCTGTAATTTAATTTATAATAACCAACAACGTGTTGTTTATTTATATTTTGAATTATATGTTCGAGTTGAACCTTATACAATAATCAAAAATCGTGAATGTGTCCGTTATCATACACATTCTTGAAATGTGTTGAATAAAATTAAGGAGGGACATACTTTGCGTGATAGTAATTTAGATTTACGTGTTGTTCGTACGAAAACTGCCATACGAAATGCATTTGTGGAATTAATTGAAGAAAAAGGTTTCGACGCTATTACAGTGAAAGATATTACAACGAAAGCAAACATAAATCGCGGTACTTTCTATGCGCACTATCAAGATAAATTTGATTTAATGACGAAATGCCAAGAAGAAATTATGTATGAGTTTTCTAGCATTGCAAAAAGAAAGTTTCCAGAAGTGATTGCAGATCTTGGATCAAATCCTTCCCCAACAATGCCATTTCTACTTATCACTTCTATTCTTGAATTTCTAAATGAAAATAGTGATTTTATGAGAGCTGTACTTAGCCCAAAAGGAGATTTATCTTTCCAAACAAAACTGAAAGACTTTATGTGGAAAACACTATTTGAAGATACGAATGGCGCTCTCATTAATAAAGAGAACTTACTTGTCCCAAGCCAATACTTAGCTTCTTATATGGCATCTGCTCATATTGGTGTTATTCAGCAATGGTTAAATAACGGGCAAAAAGAAACACCTGAGGAAATTGCTCGTATTTTATCAACAATCGCAGTTCATGGACCTTTTTATGCAGCTGGGTTAAAAAAGTGAGTTGTTGCAAAATAAAAAGATCATCCACTATTTATAGCGGATGATCTTTTATTTCATTACAACACTTCAATATACCCTTCAGTTCCATGTACCCGAATTCGTTGTCCGTCTTTTATTAATCTCGTAGCATTCTCTACTCCAACGACTGCTGGTAATCCATATTCACGTGCAATCACTGCTCCGTGTGTCATGAGTCCGCCAACTTCAGTGACTAACCCTTTTATAGAAACAAACAACGGCGTCCAGCCAGGGTCAGTAAATGCAGTAACTAATATATCTCCATCTTCTAAATTCGCATCTTCCATATTTAAAATAACGCGAGCTCTCCCCTCAATCACTCCTGAAGAAACCGGCAAACCTACGATCGCTTCGGCCGGGAGATTTTCTCGTTTATATTTACCTGTAATGATTTCTCCATCAGACGTCATTACACGCGGAGGCGTTAGTTTTTCATATACTTTGTAATCATTTTTTTGTTTATGAATAACCTCGTAATCTAGTTTATTCGTACGAACAACTTCATGAAGCTCTTCAAAAGTTAGGTAGTATATATCATCGATTTCATGAATGACACCGTTCTGCACAAGTTTCTCCGCTTCTTTCAATAACGCCTGCTTATATATGAAGTAACGATTAATCATGCCGTATTTCGGATATTCACGATAGCCAATAAAATTACGGATGTTACGAATCATTCGCTTCGTTTCTTCTACTTTTTGTTCTCCATCTGACAAATGCTGTAATCGCTCTAATAACTCTTCTTCTTTGTTCAAAGCTTCCTGCAGCCCTTCTTCAAACTTCTGCTTACTAGCACCATATTCAAAGTCTCTTACATTATTTAAAATCATCGGGATAATGGTTGTTAGCTTCTCACTCCAGCGCGTTTTCGTAATGTCGATTTCGCCGCTACATCTCATTCCGTATTTATTTAGAAAAGCAACGATTGTATCTCGAGCTTTTTCTCCGCCTTTATACTGAACAAGTTCATCTAAAAAGCTATCATCTTCTACATGTTGTAAATACGCAATAACTTCTGGATATGGCCGAATCACATCAGCAACATCCATTAATGCTAAACCCATTTCTGAAGTAATATTATTTTGTACTGATTGAGAAAGGGTGTCCGCTGCATTCTTTTCACCTAGCCATTGCTCCATCTTTTCATTGATCCATGTTGAAGCATTCATACCTGCCATAATGACAGCCATACTTTGCGGATGAAATAGTATTTTCTTTAATTGCTGAATATCTTCCAAAATAAAATCAAGTACATCCACCCCTGATTTCGTTTGCATGTTTCGTTTTAACTCTTCGATTGATGCTTGACTCTTCTTTATTAAATCCATAACGATTGCCGGATTGTTTTCGATTTGTGGTTGCGAGCTTACAGGTGGCCCGCTTTTACCAACACTCTTTTCTTTTTCATCATCTGGTAACAATTTAATAAAATCATCTCGCTCGACTACAGTCGTTAATGCATCTTTAATAAGTGGTTCCGAATTCCCTATCGTATTTAATAAAAGTTCTCTACTAGTAGGCGAAGCCAATCTTTGTGCAACATCAACAAACAGCCTTCCCCCAGCTTGAAACCTCGGTCCAAAGGATGTTAACTGAAATAAAGACATTCCTAATGGCTTCAAAGGATCAGTCATCATTTGCTGGTGACCAACCGATACATACACATGATTTTCCTGATCATTTGCTTCCGGAATTGGATATAAAGTCGTGATTGGCCTGCTTTGGACAATATAAAATGCATCATCAACTAAACACCATTCGATATCTTGCGGACAACCGAAATAAGCTTCGATCTGCCTTCCGATCTGTGCTAATTGTAAAATTTGTTGTTCAGACAATGTTTGAATCTTTTGCTGAGCCGGATCAATTTGTTTTATTTCTGTTCCACCCTCTTTTAAAGCATAGATAGCTACTTTTTTAGTTGAAATCACCTTATCGACGATTTCGCCTTCTTTTACTTTATAATTATCAGCGGAGACGAGTCCCGATACTAATGCCTCGCCAAGTCCAAAACTGGCATCGATTGATAACACCTTTCGGTTGGAAGTAACTGGATCAGCAGTAAATAAAATGCCCGAAGCCTGCGGGAAAACCATTTTTTGAACGACAACACATATAGAAACTTGATTATGTTCAAAAGCATTTTGCATACGGTACATGACTGCTCGATCTGTAAATAAAGAAGCCCAGCACTTTCTTACATGCTGCAAAATTGCTTCTTTTCCAATGATATTTAAATACGTATCTTGTTGACCAGCAAACGAGGCATATGGTAAATCTTCAGCCGTCGCACTAGAACGAACTGCATACGCATGTTCATTTCCAAAACGTGAGAGATATTGAGCTACCGCTTCCACTACATCAGAAGGGATTTCTACTGCCATAATGATTTCTCTAATCTTCTTACTGATTTCACCAATTTGAGCTCGCTCTTCCTTTTTCAACTTTGTTAGCTGCTGCAATAAAGTTTGAAGCTCTTCATTTTGCTCGATAGCCTTTTCATATCCTACCGTTGTAACACAAAATCCTTCTGGCACTTGTATCCCTTGAATATTGGATAACTCCCCTAAATTCAAGCCTTTTCCACCGACAAGTGAAAGCTGCGTTTTTTCTATTTCCTGAAAATCGAGAACGAAAGAACTCATATAACATCTCTCCTTACTATGCATGTGTTCTTGATTGTAGCAGTAGTACATGAGAATAAACAGTCTATTTCGAACTTGATTTACATGATATAATTAAGTTAGGAAGAGATTAAAAAATGCCCCAGTTGCTTCATTCTGCAATTGGGGCTTCTTATTTTCGCTCAATTTCAAATTATAATTTACTCACAACTCACTTCAATGTAGTTCTGTTTTTCCACTTTTTTTATAAAAACGCCATTAATTATCACACACAATTCTTACCTCAACAAATGGTATATAACCCGAAATACGCTTTAGTTTATCCTCCTGTGAGCCTTTTCACAGGAGTTTTTATACATACATATATTATTTATAATGAATCAGTTCTCCTATTTTTCAAAAGCATATTCTGTGTCATAGTAACGCTTTTTAGAATTTATATATACCTTCTAATTTTTCTAAAAAAAGGATGATTGTATTGGAAATGAAAGGGCCTCAAGGCATTTATGATGATGTTATTAGTTTAGGGGAAAATTGTTATACTGCTATTCATCTAAAAAAATATAGGCTGCGGAAATATTCAGGTCCTCTAGATTGGTTTGAATCACCGAATCTTTCTTCTATCAACAAATTATTGAAAAATAATTTTATAGACTTTATGGATTTAAAAAACATGCACGCAATGCCGGATCAAAATATTGTGTTTAATGATGGCGTGATACAACCTGTTTTTTCTCATATTATAAAAGACACAAAATATAACGTAACATCCTATCATGATTTCCCTGTTATTCCAAATGAAGATTGGTTCATCACATACCATGATTTTAAACAAAAATTAGATCGAAGAATTGATAATTTTTACGAAAAAATTCATCATTCACAATCCATTTTATTTGTTAGATGGGGCGGAAACTTGACTGAAGCGCTAGAATTACAAACAGTTTTATCAAATATTGTTAAAAATAATTTTAAAATTCTTTTACTCTATCCAACAGGACTTGAAAATGAAATAAACGAATTAGAATGGGGGCTTGATCATGTTTTCCCTATTCAAGTTTCAAGTAATTATCAAAATAAAAGAACTTGGTATGTCCTCTTAAAAGATATACACTTAAACTCAAAAAAATAGTAGAAACTACAACTTTACAATCAATATTTTTTGTTTGTACTTTATATAAATTGATACGTCTCCACCTTAATTCTAGGAGTAAATTATTGTTTTTTGTAATCCCCCACTAATTCTTTTCTCAAATCCTCCAAAATGGATTTTCAAAATTAGGGAACTATAATGTCGTATTAACATATATTAAGGGGGATAAAAAGTGGACAATGAGATGAATTATGGAAGTGATTACAAGTTTATTCCAGCAACTTCAATTGAAAGTGGTCATGGCATCGAAGTATTGCCTGATTTATTTTGTTACACGATTCAAATCGTCAACATCTGTTTTGTTGGAAATCCCGAGAGCAATGATTTTGTTTTAGTTGATGCTGGTATGCCTAAATGTGCAAATGAAATTATCTCTGTCGCTGAGGATCGATTTGGTACAAACAGCCGCCCAAAAGCAATCATTTTAACTCACGGGCATTTTGATCATGTTGGTGGAATAATTGAACTCATCAAGTATTGGGATGTTCCAGTCTATGCCCATCAAATGGAGATACCGTTCCTGACTGGACAACAAAGCTATCCTGAACCAGATCCAACAGTTGAAGGTGGGATGGTAGCGAAAATGTCCCCTCTATTCCCTAACGAACCGATTGATTTAGGAAATAGCATAAAAGTGCTACCTACAGATGGAACTGTTCCCCATATGCCAGAGTTTAGGTGGATTCATACTCCAGGACACACTCCAGGACATATTTCATTATTCCGAGAAAAAGACCGAACTTTAATTGCTGGGGAC
The DNA here is from genome assembly GCF_037120585.1 of Bacillus sp. CCNWLW194. Lineage (NCBI taxonomy): Bacteria > Bacillati > Bacillota > Bacilli > Caryophanales > Bacillaceae > Bacillus > Bacillus sp. CCNWLW194. The sequence goes on from NZ_JBBBBL010000006.1 coordinate 366,046, forward strand.
GCTTTTGTTACGGTGAAGCAGGAATATCTATATAAAGTAATTACTCAGGAACAGGAAATAAGTGGTCCGCCTCGTTATTTAACAACAGACTGGAAAGTTGCTAAAGAATCAGTTATAAAACTAGAGAAGTTAAAGCCTCTAGCCGCTATTACTGGACATGGGATACCGATGTCAGGTGAATTGCTATCAACAAGCCTCAAAACACTCGTTCAAGAATTTGATAAAATTGCTGTACCTGATTACGGAAAATATATAGATGAAAAGATAAATTAAACAAAAAACTAAAATGTATCACAAAATCAAAACATCAAATAATGTTAAAATATGTAAAAATAATAACCTTAGGCAACATCTCTATTTTAAGAATGGAACTATCCTTGTTGAATAAAACTCAATATTCTGCAAACACTACCTGTAGTGTAGCCTGCTTCTTACCCAGGTTGTACTTCTTACCATAAAAAAGAGCAGTCATAAGAAATAACTGCTCTTTTTACTTTTAACATACTTTTTTAAATTTTGTTCATACCATACTTAATCCATAATACAGTTTAACTAAATTTCATTTCAAAGTTTTTAGTTTCAAAAAACCCGATACATCCCATGACCTTACTACATTATTAACTTTTGTTCTCTGTCTGCTACCCCTAGACCATTGCAAACAAAGTATAAAAATAAGAACAATATCAATGAAATCCCCACCATAATACATCAGCACGCCCCCAGTTTCAGCTTGTTCAGTAACTACACCAGCAGGCGGATGAGCATATATGTATTTTGATAATATCCCATGACCAGCTGATGCAATTATTAAAATAATTGACCGGTACATATAGCTATACCTATGGGATATTAAATCAACATAAATCATTGATGTGGTAAACAGATATCCTGCAATAAAAACGTGGAAATGTATGAATAAATGAAGAAGTATACTTTCGTGCATCATCGAGTATAAGCTAGTCGTATAGAGAATCCATAGTCCTCCTAAATTAAGCAAGGTTGCGATAATTGGATGAGTAAGAAGTTGTAGAGACCTACTCTTTAGTATCCTTGAAAGACGTCGCGCTGTTCTCACATTGAGCGTTCGTAAAAAAAGAGTCATTGGAGCGGCTAATGCTATAAAAATTGGAGCAAGCATCCCAAGAAGTAAATGCACAAGCATATGCACTGTGAAATCATTATGAGCACGATGAGCTAAGGGCCCAACAACTGCTATTGCCACACAAATAAGTCCTAAAACCCAGAAGACACTTCGATATAACGGCCATCGTTTGTAATGGCGATTTGATAAAATCGTGGCTACTATATAAATTATTAACATAATTAAAATGAATACGAATAGTACAATATCCAGTGCATTCCATATTTCATGATGAAGATGGTTATTGTTCATTTAAGCTTTTACCTCTCAATAATCTTTCATCAGTTCTTGTCTGAAAAACTAGCAGTATGCCAATTAAGAGCATTACAGTCGCAATTATATTCCATATTACGTCGTAGATAAGAACATTATCTACGTATCGAATCTGATGTATTTTCATTAGTTTGTGTTGAATTATACCGTCATATAATTGAAATCCACCACTACCAAGCATTAATCCGCTCCACCATCTTTTCAACCAAAATGCATTTCTACGGCGAAGATCAGCAACCATAAACAAGGAACCAATCGTTGCAAACCAACTAAAAGCATGAAAAAGACCATCTGAAATGAGTCCAATATCTGTTGTAGATTTATCATAGAAATGATGCCAATGTAGCAGTTGATGAAAAATAGTTTCATCTATAAAAGCTACTAACCCTAGCCCAAACAAGATACCTGACCATAGATTACGGGTCAAATAAACAGAAGAGGTTAAATAGCTTGTATTATCGGTTTTGGTAACCATTAAATCCTATCCTTTCCACTAATGTATATTCTTATTTTTCCCAAAAGAAAAACGTGCTAAACATACTTAGTGCCAAAGGAAAATAACATTCAATTAGATGTATCATATAAATACTTATTCTCAAGCGTATTTAATATTTGATTAAAACTCACTAAAAAAGCTTTAAGGGGTTCACCATTCTAAAATAGCGCTAGTATAATTTCTTTAACATTTTAGAATGAATCTATATTTTTAGCATTTACTCAATTTATTAACAATGGAAATTACCATATAGTCTTAACTATTTGATCCTCTGTAAATAAACTATAGTTTTTCTCTAATGATCATTTCCAAATCTTCATTTTAATATTGCATTTGTATTGCCTTTTGCACATTTTGAACATCATTTTTTAATAGTTGCTTTAAATCATAAGCTGGATAGTAACCACGTTCATACATAAAGTTAAAAATCTGTGCATGTAATTGTATAGCACCATTTATTTGACGGGTTAAAACTTCTCTAAGTCGCGGCGTTGCAGTTTCGGTAATCGCTATTGCATAGTTTCGAACAGATGTCTTTGCTAATCCAAGTAAATCTCCAGCGTAAAATCCAGTGTCATCACGATGCTGCGATTGAAATCCAGGAGCATAAGGATAAAATTGTACTAACTCTTGTAGATTGTTTTGGATGGCATTTATAGCTTTAATATATAACAATTGAAGTGCTTGATCAGGTACATTCCTAACTGATTTTTTTAATTTGATTAAACCGTTTGCTTGAAATGCTACTAATTCATGTAACTCCAATGTTTCATGCCAAGCTAGCTGATTAGGATAAGACATAGACGTTCCCCCTTAATATTCATTCATGCCACACTATGCAAAAAAATTCAAAAAGGGCCTATACTACATGAATTCATTTCAATCTAATTCATGATTACTTTTCATCCTTCTATGTTAATCACAATAAAGTATCCTTAATTCCTCTTCCTTACTTTTTTATATCCTTAATTTTGATTTTCAAAATGACTTCTTCGCCTTTACAATCTATAAATTTAATTTTTTCTTCCTTAAAAATCCCCATCATAATACATCCTTTCTTGTTTCGTTATAAACCATATTAGTTAGAAAATATAAATGTGAACATTGTACCTACATATTCCTTATATATTTTTCAAATTTTATGGTTACTTAAATTTATACATTATTAGATATTAACTATTAAAGTAACTATATTGCAGAGATTATTCGTTAAATCCTATAATTAAAATAAATTGAAAAATAGTTATTTAAGCTGTGTTAGTCACCTATTCTTAAATAATTAATAGGTTAGATATTATGACTTAGGAGGGATAAAAAGATGACTATACTTTATGATAAAGATTCTTTACAAAAAAATATTATTACCCTTCCACATTGGCAACGAGAAGCTTTCCGTTCTTTTAAATTAAAAATGACAGATAAAGATAAACTGTTTCCTTGTATACCAGCTCAACACGGCTTTACAGCAAATCACCTCAGGTACGGATTTATTGGTGATCCTAGAGATACGAATACTAGTGAGAGTTTTGCTGCATTACTTAAAGAATATACCGAATGTTCTAGAGACACAGGTCAATACGCCTCACTTATTGTTTTTATTCATACACCAATAGATTTACTGCGAGAAACTACAGTTGAAGATTTTGAACATATTTATTGGTCTCTACTTAATACAACTAGTCGATTGGACGAGATGGAATGGCCTACACACATTCCAAATGACCCTATGGAGAATACTTGGGAATTTTGTTATCATAATGAATCATATTTCGTTTACTGCGCTACACCCGCTCATGTCAATAGACAAAGTAGACATTTTTCATGTATGATGCTTGCTTTAACCCCTAGATGGGTTTTACAGGGGATTATGAATTCTGAGAAACGCAGTAGAAAACTAAAAAACTTAATACGTCAACGTCTAGCCGCTTATGACAAAGCTCCTATTCATCCCTCTCTGAAAGATTATGGTGAAAAAGATAATTATGAATGGCAGCAATATTTTTTACGTGATGATGAAACCATCCCATCCAAGTGTCCATTTTCTCGAATCATAAAATACTTTCATAAAAATAAGTAATTCACTCCGTTTTTTATTATTTAGTTGTACAAACTTTAACCACTGAATAGATTTAATATAGATCAAATTTAGTGGGAGGAGCATATTATACGTGGGCATATTTTTAAGCTATGTTTTCTTAGGTTTATCATTATCTGCTCCAATGGGACCTATAAATGCTGCGCAGCTAGAAAAAGGTATTAGGAGTGGGTTTTTTCACGCTTGGATCCTTGGCATAGGAGCCTTACTTGCAGATGTTATCTACATGGCACTTGTTTATTTAGGTGTAATTCATTTCCTCGAAAAAGATATCATAAAACTTTTCTTATGGTCTTTCGGCGCTTTTGTTTTAATCTATACAGGCATTGAAAGTTTAAAAAATGCGAATCAAATTAGCATTAGTAATACTAGAAATGATGATTCAATTATTAAAAGCTTTTTTTCTGGTTTTTTTATGTCTTTATCGAATCCATTAACAATTCTATTTTGGCTTGGAATTTTCGGCTCTATATTAGCAAAAGCCGCTTCTTCCTATAATAAAGAGCAGCTTTTGTTATATAGCTTTGGTATTATTTTAGGTATTTTCATTTGGGATATTACGATGGCGAGTACATCTAGTATATTTCGTAAAATTTTGAATGCTCGCATATTGTCTCTTATAACGGTAGTATCTGGAATATCACTTATTATTTATGGATTATATTTTGGTTTTCAAACTTACCAAATCATTTTTCAATAGCTTCTATTATTTAATTGTTACATACTACTCATATTGTGTAAAAATAGATTCTTCATATAGCTGTATTCCTTTTCCTTGAGACAAAATGAACAATTACAGTAACAATAATAACTATTCCTAAAAACAACAAGCTCACTAGGAAACCAAAACGCGTTGTTTTTTGCAATAGTGTTCCACTAACAGCTAGTGCAATCATAATAAGACCAATAATACTTTTTATCTGCATCCAACCTTTTGGATTCATTAATCTCCAAAATGAAAGAAGAATTAAACTCCATGTATATAACAACATTAGTCCAGCTGCAGTTGTTACATATTCATATATATTTTTGGGTAGTAATAAAGCACTAAGGATAGAAGCACCAAGTCCCATTATAATAAGAATTAGAGCTGGGAAAGAGATGTTTTTTTTGTTTTTTTTAGCAAACATTGCAGGTGCATCACCTTCTTCAGCTAAGTTCATTAATACACTTGTCACTGCAAATAATGAACCAACTAATGTTGAAAAACCCGCTAAAATTAATACTACATTTAAAATAAATGGCACATACGGCAAATTATAGTCTTGTAATGCTATTACAAAAGGGCTTTCTTTCGTATTAAACTGGTTTAATGGAACCATCATAATTGCCAACCCTAAAGAGACTACGTAAATAATCGTTAAAATCATTAACATTACTCTTCCTGATTTTTGTGCATCTTTAGGGTCTTTCAGTCTTATTGTCATTAACCCCATAATTTCGATTCCTCCAAATGCATAAAATGCATAAATTAGAGAGGACCAAGTGCCTTTTAATCCATTTGGGAACCAGTCTTTAAAATCCCGCGGAATTTGTGCTTTATATAAACCACCCTTTATAAATCCTAAAATAACTAAAATAGCAATTACAATAAACCCCATAATAGCAGCGATTTTTATAATAGCCATCCATTTCTCTAAACGTTCGAATATCTTTACCCCTATAAAAATAATTAATATAGCCGCTACTCCATATATAGCAGCAAATATCCATAACGGTATTTTAGGAAACCAGTAGCGTGAAAAGATTCCTAACGCACTTAACTGGCTGCCCATAATAAGCAGTTCAGAACACCAATATGTCCATCCATGACTAAAACCCGCCCAATTTCCAAAAGCTTTTTTTGAGTAAATGCGAAAAGATCCTTTTTGCGGATCTTCTACAGCCATTTTTGCCAATGCTTCAAATACAATATAAGTAGTAAATCCAGTTAAAATAAGAATAAGAATAATTGACGAACCGCCTATTTTAATTCCTATACTGGATCCTAAAAAGAAGCCGGTCCCTATTGTACAACCAATCCCAATAAGTGAGAGTTGCCACCATTTTAAATCTTTTTTTTCTTTCGTTTCGTTCTTAACATCATGACAGGTCATATCACTATTCTCCTTTATTCATTTTGAGAATGCCCCTCATGATCACTTAAGTACTTCTCAGCAAGCTTTTCAACAACATCAACGACATCATGAGCCTTTATTTTATGGTTTGCTACTCTTTCACTTCCTACAGAAATCTCAACTGTAAATAACGCTTCATATTTCATTTTTTCTGCCCCTTTCGCATCAAATATAACCTCTTATCTTTTATCCTTTTATTTCACAAAAATTAATTATGTATTTAAAACCTCGAGAGTCTAACAGTTAAACAAATAAAGTCGAAAAAATTGTAACGCTACTAAGCTTATTTATTAAAAAAATGTATGGGAAAGGAGAGACGGCATGCCTCTCCTCTATATCCATTTCATATATAAAATTAACGAGTAACGCCACCGCCAAGTTGTTGCTCAGCTAATGATACAAGACGTTTCGTAATTTCACCACCAACAGATCCGTTTGCACGAGCTGTTGCATCTGCACCAAGTTGTACGCCAAATTCTTGAGCAATTTCATATTTCATTTGATCAAGAGCTTGTTCAGCGCCACGTACTAATAGTTGATTGCTACTTCCACTGTTATTGTTTGACATGTTCATTCACCTCCTTCTTTCTTTAATATGTTAAATTACATGCTAAAATATATAGCTAATTAATTGGTAATTACGACCGTGAATTCAAAGGTATAGTTGATCCTCTTTAAACCAAAAATAATCATGTATAGGAGAACGAAATACATCTTACGTGCCATGGGATATCATAAATAGGCCTCCATTACAACATAAAACGGGTTAAGCTATTTAACAGCATAACCCGTTTTTAATGAAATATTTTATTCCATATACTTTTAAACAATGGAGGAAAATGATGAAACATATTGTTGCTTTATTAATTAAATACACAGCAATAACTGCAGTATTACTAATTATACTTAGTATCTTTAAAGGCATTTCAATTCCTAAAGTATTACTAATTTCTCTTTTCCTTACAGGAGCTGCCTATTTAATCGGAGATCTCTTCATTTTACCTAAATACGGAAATATGATTGCTACAATAGCCGATTTAGGCTTAAGCTTCTTTGGAATTTGGTTACTTACATCCTTGTTTACTAATTTAGATGCTACTCGTAACATTGGACTTTCTTCATTTATAGCCGCTTTAATTATTGGTGGAACAGAAATTTTCTTCCACATTTATATGAAGAGGCTAGTACTGCGTAACGACAATGAATTAAGAAATCACAATCATATTCATCATGATAAATACGCTATGGAAATATCAGATGAATATATAGATTCTTCCACAATAAATAAATCCAAGCTTGAGGATACATCTAAAAAATAAAAAAGTGGCCAACGCCACTTTTTTATTTTTGCTTATTAAGCTTGATCTGAATTTCTTACATGTAATGGAGGTGGAACTACCCATCCTTTTTTCTTACTTAAACGTAGCAATGTTACACCTGCCTGCGCTTTTTTCATATGAAATTGTCCAAATAACATGCCTACATCTTCTCGAAGGCATTTTCCCATTACTTGACTACATGTCACAAGTCCAGCTGCTAATCCTGCAGAAACAGCTGCCGCAATTTCTGCATCATTAATACGTGCTCCAGGAGGAATATCTTCGATAGATGCAACTGGTCGTTCTGGAGGAGCAGGCGGTAAAGCGACCCCATTAACTTTTAAAAGCGCCTTTAATTCTTCTATTTCCGAATTCATATCATTTTCAATTAAGCCTTCTAAAAACTTCTTCAAATCTTCATCACCTGTGTGATTCATAAATACTTGGTGGCTTGCAATCGCACCCTGTGCAGCAAGAAGATAACTCCAAATGTCAAATACCTCTCCGTAATGTAAAGGTTCATTTTGAGGATTTCCACTTAATATACCCATTTTTAAATTCCTCCCTTTCGAAAATATCATGAAAAATATTGATTTCAATATTGAAATCAAATTTTTAAGTATGCTTTTTCCTGCAAAAGATTTTCTACTATGCATGGAAAACACCTTTCCAACACCACGTGTTTATTGTTTAGGAAAGTAGTTTACAAATTAAATACCCAAAGATTATGAAAGAAGATTATCAATAATCTTTGAGTGAGAATTCATTTACTATAAGGGTTTGCTTTTATACATACACAAAAGAAATTGATTTACATATTTGCTATATTTTATACTAATTCTCTTAGCGGTTAGCTCTACCACCAAGTTGTTGTTCAGCCATTGCTACTAAACGTTTTGTAATTTCACCACCAACAGATCCATTTGAACGAGCTGTTGTATCTGCACCCAGTTGTACACCAAACTCTTGTGCAATTTCATATTTCATTTGATCAAGAGCTTGTTCAGCACCTCGAACTAACAATTCATTACGACTTCCACTGTTATTGTTTGTCATATCGTTTCACCTCCAATGTTTTTAATATGCTACGAATTATGAAAAAATAGTTATCCTTTTTATGGGAATTAGATTATGTATAAATATTGGGTTTCTTCTTAAAATAGTGCTAAAAGTAATGAGAAAAAAGTTGCTATAAAATATTTCATATTCATAACAACACTATGTGTATTCCCATTGTAATGAGTGTAAGAAAGGTTTCTGTTGTATAAAGAGATACATATGAAGTATGTCTTGAGAAATGATTCAAAAGGAGATATAAAATTATGAAAGCTGTAACCTATCAAGGACCAAACCAAGTACAGGTTAAACAAGTGGATGATGCAAAGTTAGAGAAAAAAGATGATATTATTGTAAAGATTACTTCAACCGCTATTTGCGGTTCTGATTTACATTTATATCAAGGTAACATGCCTTTACCTCAAGGATACATTATTGGCCATGAGCCAATGGGAATTGTTGAAGAAGTGGGCCCAGATGTTACTAAAGTGAAAAAAGGAGATCGTGTTGTTATCCCCTTTAATGTTGCTTGTGGACATTGTTTTTATTGCCAACACGAAATGGAAAGTCAATGTGATAACTCGAACCCTCATTACGATTCTGGTGGATACTTTGGTTATACAGAGAAATTTGGTAACCATCCGGGCGGACAAGCTGAATATTTAAAAGTTCCTTTTGGAAATTTCACTCCATTTGTTATACCGGAATCATGCGAACTTGAAGATGAATCCCTACTCTTTTTATCGGATGTTTTGCCAACAGCCTATTGGAGTGTAATAAATGCAGGTGTTAAGCGAGGTGATACTGTTATTGTCCTTGGTTGTGGACCTGTTGGATTAATGACACAAAAATTCGCTTGGATGCAAGGTGCTAAACGCGTAATCGCAGTCGATTACTTAGATTATCGAATAAATTATGCAAAAAAGATTAACAATGTTGAGGTATTTGAATTTACAAAATTTCCTGATATGGGAGAACATTTAAAAGAAATCACACATGGCGGTGCGGATGTAGTCATTGATTGCGTAGGCATGGATGGTAAAAAATCGCCTCTAGAATTTCTGGAACAAAAATTAAAACTACAAGGTGGTACCCTCGGTCCTATTCAAATTGCTACGAAAGCCGTAAAAAAATATGGAACAGTTCAAATGACTGGTGTTTATGGTGGTAATTATAATGCATTTCCACTCGGAGCATTTTGGGTTAGAAATATTAATCTGAAAATGGGACAAGCACCTGTCATTCATTTTATGCCGGAACTATTTGAAAAAATAACAAACAAAGAATTCGATCCAAAAGAGATTATTACACACAAAATCCCCCTTGAAGAAGCGAGCTATGGTTATCAAATTTTTAATAATCGGGAAGATGATTGTATAAAAGTCATTTTGAAGCCTTGAAAATACATCCTTTTTAAATGATTATTTTTAACTATTCTTAAAGCTAAAGATAAGATTAAAATCCATGCCCTTATCTTTTTCACCCAAAACTAGTAGTTATTTTTGATTACATCCTACCTTCTTTTATGCCCTCTTTATTATACAAAAAATGCAAGTTGTAGCTTTTGTATAAGGCTTGATTCAATTAATTTAATAAACCTTGATAAAAGAACAAATAGAAAAAGCGTGTTTTGAAAATTTTTTTGATTAAAACACGCTTTTTCTATATTTAATTGAATCATCCTTTTATAAAAAAGTTTGATAATTTTTGTGATCCTTGCTCATTTAAAACGCCCTTTAGCTGAAAGAAAAATCAGTTTATAACTGATTTTTCTTCTCTAATTCTAATTGATTAACAATGTAAGATACTAATGTATTCAATGGATTAATAATAGTCTTAGATGTTTTATACTCAACTTGCTGAGATGCATCAACCATAGATAATTGAGCAACGGAGATAACTTTTTTTTCATCTTTAATGATTTGATTTAAGGACTTTGTAATTTCTTGGTTGTATTCTTCTTTTAGCCCTTGCATTATCAATTCAAAAGTACTATCTATAACAATAACTTCTAAATCTAAAGATTTTTGATAGTTATTAGCATGATGTTTAAGACGTTTTACTGTACCTTCAACAGTTGCAGGATTTGTAAAAAGAATTGTCTGAGGTTGCTGTATATTGCTGATGTAATCAAAGAAAGGTTCATCAACTTTAATAATTGGCACTGATGTTGAGAGTTGGTCTTCCTGTAAAATTGCAATATAGTTTGTGCAAGTAATAAGGATAGCATCAACATTACATTGGGCAATCCATTCTATTTGCTCTTTAACTTTCAGTTGAGCATCTGATTCTAGGAAATTTTCATTTGATGTAACTCGATACATTAATGCCGGGTCAACAAAATGGATTAATTCAATGTTAAATGAAGAAAGTGCATTTTCTATATATTCTATATTCGAATAATGGGCGTGTAAGCAGCCTAATCTTTTTCTCAATTCCATCCCACCTATATTATATTTCTGCTTATTCTATCAGTACGCGAATTAAAATGTCTATTAAAATTGAGAATGAGACCTTTCCTCTTATTTCACAAAATGGCCTTTTAATGAAACAACTTTCTTGTCACTTAACACAAAGGAGTAAATCATGGTAAATTTTTTATAAACATCTCGTCCTTCTTCAAAACAATGCTTCTTTTTTTAATAACACCGTGACTTTATTTAAAAGTAATACAAGTTCAAATCTCCCCACACTCATCTCAACTTTAAAATGGTTGTTTCACACCTTCACATTTTTGAAGAAAAACCCACAATCAGAGAAAAGAGAAATATAAGTAATAAACATCCTATTATTGGAAACTATAACAATGTTAACTAACTTAAAAAAGAGGTGTACTTCATGTTTTATTATAAAGATGAAATAATTAATATGATTAAGCCGGATAAACCAGATCCAGCTGCTGCAAAAGTTTTACAAGAAATATTAGGTGGGCATTATGGTGAAATGCGTACAATGATGCAATACTTCTTCCAAAGCTCAAATTTTAGAGGTAAAGAGAAGCAATATCGTGATTTACTTCGAGGTGTTTTTTTAGAGGAAATAAGCCATGTAGAACTTGTACAACATACAATTAATCAACTATTAACTGGAACTGGTGAACCTACGCCAGGAAATGCTGGTATTGACACAGCACCACTTGACGAAGCGGTTAAACATGCAAATCCTCATCACTTTATTGTAGGTGCTCAAAGTTCATTACCTGTTGATGCAGCTGGTAACCCATGGAATGGATCTTGGGTATATAGTCATGGAAACTTAATTAGCGATTTATTAGATAATGTCGTACTTGAATCTACAGGTGTACTTCAAAAAACTAGAATTTATGAAATGAGTTCCAATCAAACCTTTAGAGAAACACTTGCATTTTTAATTGTACGTGATAATGCACATCAAAATGCTTTTGCAAAAGCTTTAGAGACACTTGGGGTTGAATGGGGGAAACTCTTCCCTGTGCCGAACTATGATATTAATAAATACCCAGAGTGCAGAAAGTATGTAGACATGGGGTTCCATAACGCACAATTTAATTTTAGTTTAGATCCAACAAGAATGGGAGAAATATTCCAAGGTGAATCACCAAGTAGAAACAAAGGAACACTAACAGTAACTGACCCGCCAAAAGGTTTTCCTGTACCAGAGCTTCCTGAAATGCCAAATGAGCATAGTCCCGGATTAAAAGATATGGATCTTTAAGATAATTATGGCCAACTATTTATTCATGGTTGGTCATAGTTCTTTATAAAAATTCATGTAAGCTTGTTGTTAATGTGATAGGATGTTTTAATAAATCCTCTTTATTTAAATCATATTTTTGCTCCTCTTAATTTTGTTTCTATGAACCATTAGCCGCCACTGTATACTTACTTATAACCTCCCTATATTGTAAAAAAGAGGAGGGGCTTGTCCCCCTCTTCTTTTAATTTTTCTTTAAAAGAGTTGCTCCTGCAATCCCTGGGTGTGTCATTTCAAATGGATCTAGAATTAACTCTAAATCTTCTTGTGACAATACACCATTTTTCACACAAAGTTCTCGAACGGATTGCCC